>CAZFMD010000181.1:0-3639 GCA_964520025.1 uncultured Spirochaetaceae bacterium | reverse complement strand
ATCTTTGCCGGTGCCACGCCGGTGCTCGCGGAAATCGACGAGAGCCTCACCATCGATCCAGGGGATATCGAGAGCAGGATTACTGCGAACACCAAGGCCATTATGCCGGTACACATGCTGGGAAATCCTGCGGATCTGGACGCGATCTGCGAGATTGCCGGGAAACACGGTTTGACCGTTTTGGAGGACAGCTGCCAGGCGGCCGGGGCCTCGTACAAGGGCAGGAAGATCGGTTCGATCGGAAACATCGGGGGCTTCTCCCTCAACTTCTACAAAACCATTACCGCGGGGGATGGAGGATTGGTCATAACCGATGATGATGAGCTTTACTGGAGGGCTTTCGCCATCCACGATCAGGGGCACACGCCGAACCGAACCGGGCTGGAGATCGGCAAACGCAGCATCATCGGCTTCAATTTCAGGATAAACGAGCTGACCGGGGCGGTGGCTCTGGCACAGCTGCGCAAGATAGACCGAATCACATCCAGGCTCAGGGCCAACAAAGCCAGGGTGAAACAGCTTCTCGGAGAGTTGCCCGGGGTAACGTTCCGAAAACTGAACGATCCAGAGGGGGAGTGCGGCACCCTGCTCACGCTGACCTTCGATTCCCGGGACCGGGCGCAGGCGGCCGCCTCCCGCCTGGGGACCAAGACCGTGGACAACTCCGGATGGCACGTGTACTTCAACATGGAACAGATCCTGCAGTATTTCCGCGAACAGGGCCGGGAGATAGGCAGGGGTTCGTTTCCGGCAACCGATGACATTCTGGAGCGTTCGGTAAACGTCGGCGTCGGCGTGGCCGATCCGGGACTCGGTTCGGCCTTCGGCATCAACATCGACTCCCGCGACGAAGAGATCGCGGCAAAGGCCTCGGCACTTCGCGAGGCGATCGTCGAGGCGTAGTGAAGAGGATTTGAGGTATGGAAAACGTTGTACGAATGGGCCTGCTCGGTCTGGGCCGTATGGGTCAGATCCACTGCCGGCTGATCAGCGACTGCCCGGGGCTCGATCTCGCCGCCGGAAGCAGCGGTTCGGAACAGTTGCGTCGCAGCACCGCCGAGAGCTTCGGCATTCGAACCTACGAAGATCATGAGGTCCTGTTGCGGGATCCTCAGATCGATTGGATCGTAATCGCCACCACCACCGATCGGCACAGGGAGTGGGCGCTCAAGGCCATTGAGGCGGGCAAGAATCTCATCATCGAAAAGCCGATTGCTCTTACCCTGGAAGAGACCGAGGAGATCATCCGCGCCGCGGAGCGGGCGGATGTGCGTCTTACCGTGTACAACAGCCGGCGGTGGGACGCGGATTTCCTGTTCGTTCGACAGCTGCTTGCCGAAGGCTCCCTGGGAGAGGTCTACCGCATCGAATCCCGATTCACGCACTTCGATCCCGGCTGGGGCGGCTGGGGAGCTCAGGGGGAGGAAAATCCCTGGCGGCTGAAGAAGGCCTACGGCGGCGGGATTCTGAGTGATTGGGGCCCCCACCTGTTCGATCAGATCTTGCTGCTCGTGGACTCGCCGCTGCAGAGTGTGTTCGGAAGGCTATACAGCAAGATCTGGAGCCATGAGGTTGATGATCACTTCTGGTCGGAGCTGCTGTTCGACGGTGGAGTTTCCGCCCTGGTCGAGGCCTCCAACAATCACCGGATCTCTCAGCCGCGCTGGTTCATTCTGGGCAGCGAAGGAACCCTGCGGATTCAAGGCGGCAGCCCGTCCAGCTGGAGCCCCGCCCTGATCCGCCGTGGCTCGGGTGAGACGATCCAGGAGATCCGTCACGAGCTTCCCAAAGTCGAGATTTCAGTCGGTTATTATCAGGATTTTGTGAAAGCCCTGAGCGCCGGGAATCCCCTGCCCGTGCAGCCGGCCCAGGTGTTGCAGGTTATGCGGCTGATCGAAGCGCTGCGGCAATCGAGTGCTTCCGGGAGATCTCTGTCCCTGCCCTGAAAACGGTTAGCGATCCGGGCTTCACCGAAGGGGATGGGGTCATCCAAATCATAGGTAACACGTGCACCACACTCGCTTTTTCCTGCTTGACAATATGGCGCTTTCCTGGCTACATTAGCCTCCAACAATAACCGACAAAAGAAATAAGGTTGGTATAACGTGACAGCTCTGGGTATCAGCGCGATCATCCCGATCCTCATAATTCTCCTTGGAGTAATCATCATTATTCGCGATCCCACGGGCTGGTCGCCGGCTGCCGGATAGGCAGCCTCGAGCAGACAACAAGCCGTGGGGTACTGAAAAGACCTCGCGGCTTTTTTGTTTTTTGGCCGTATTGCTGTCGGTGAACTGTAGGAATGTCGATGGGCATGCCAAGGCCGGCAAATAGGCCGAGAACGGAGAAAAATCATGGCCGAAGGCAAAGAGAAGAGAAAACGCTCCACCGTCAAGGGCTCCCGCTCCACCGCTGTCGAGGTGATGGATACGACCTTGCGGGATGGCGAGCAGATGCAGGACGGCAGCTACACACCGGAGGAAAAGTTGACTCTGGCCCAGCTGCTGCTCGATGAGGTGCGGGTCGACAGGATAGAGATAGCCAGTGCCCGGGTCAGCGAAGGAGAGCAGAGGGCGGTGGCCGAGGTGATGCGATGGGCACGTCGGCACGGATACGGGCCCAAGGTCGAGGTGCTCGGTTTCGTGGATCACACCCATTCGGCGGATTGGATCCTGGATACAGGGGCTAAGGCGATGAACCTGTTGACCAAGGGCTCCTTGCTTCATCTGGAAAAGCAGCTTCGCAAAACCCCCGAGCAGCACATCGAGGAGATACTGCGCACAGTGGACTACGCCCGGGGCAAGGGGATCCAATGCAACATCTACTTGGAGGATTGGTCCAATGGCATGCTCAATTCCAGGGACTACGTGTACCAGCTGCTCGACAACCTGATCTCGAGCCCGATTCGGCGCTACATGCTGGCCGACACCATTGGAGTGCTGCACCCCGGTCAGGTCAGCGAGATGGTAGCGGATCTGGTGTCCCGCTATCCTTCAGTCCACTTCGATTTTCACGGCCACAACGACTACGGTGTGGCCACGGCCAATACTCTGGCCGCGGTGCAGGCCGGTGTCAGGGGTATCCACTGTACGGTGAATGGTCTGGGGGAACGGGCCGGCAATACGTCTTTGGATGAGGCGGTGGTGGCGCTCCACGATTTTATGGGCTTGAGAACGAGCGTGGAGGAGAAGAAGCTGATCAGCATAGCCGAAACTCTGGAAGTATTTTCCGGCAGGCGGCAGGCGGTCACCAAGCCGATTACCGGCTTGAACGTGTTTACCCAGACCGCGGGCATACACGCGGATGGAGACAGCAAGGCGAATCTGTACGAGAGCCGTCTGGTGCCCTCTCGATTCAACAGGCAGCGCCGCTACGCCCTGGGAAAGATGAGCGGCAAATCCAATTTGGACTACAATCTCAAAGAGCTGGGTATCGAGCTGACCGCGGAGCAGAAGAAACTCGTACTGAAGCGGATCGTGGAGATCGGGGACCGCAAAGAGACGATAACCCGGGACGATTTGCCCTATATTGTTGCCGACGTGTTGGAGACCCCCCATGAGAAGCGGTTCATTCTTCGCTCCTGCGTCGTGGTTTCCAGCATGGGGCTGAAACCCATGGCCACGATCAAGCTGGCCTATC
>CAZFMD010000180.1:0-6249 GCA_964520025.1 uncultured Spirochaetaceae bacterium | reverse complement strand
ACAGGGAAAAGCCGATCTGGTACACGCGAAACCGATCGCCGTAACGGGCCATCTTATCGGGAATATCGGCGAAGAAGCGGGGATCGACGGGATCGGGAAATGAATAACCCTTCAGGCTGGGCTCCGAGAGGACCGCGTTCTTCACGTCGCCGATATCCTTGTCGATGCTGCGATCCCAGACCACGCCGAACACATCCTGCACGAGGTTCGGTCCGACATCCGCGAAAAAACCGATATCGCTGCCCAGCCTCAGCAGGTGGTTGCCCAGAACAGTTTCCAGGTCTTCTTCCGGACCGTAGTGCAGGCGGAGCTTCTCCTTGGCTTCCAGGGTGAAGCCGAAGGACCAGGGCACGTAGGGCGGGGGTTCGTGCATGAGCACGGTCCGAATAACCTCGCGTTTGTTCACAGTCCTCTACTTCTTGTAGAACTCTTTGAGAATTCCCGCGTAATGATTGAGGGTTGAAGCCACGTTCGCATCCCCGATCAGGATCTCTCGTGCCGCCCTGGCACAGAGGATGATCGACAGCAGGAATGACGGATGGTGATTCGCCGGAATCGAGACCGCCGTTTTCATCTGTTCGCGGAGCACCTGTCCGAACTCGTCCTGGTACACGGGATTGCTCTCCAACTCGTCTAGACGTACCGGCAGCATCCCCGTTCCGCGATAGTACCGCTCACACACCCCGGGGTCCATGGACAGATACCTTATAAGCTGAATGGCCTGCTTTTTGTTCTGGCACTGGCGAAACACCGACAGGGTGTGATTCCAGAGGATAGAAGCGGATACGCCGTTGGGAGTCTTTGGGAGGGTTGTGAATCCGATTTTGTCCAGGCTCCCCCGATGCTCCGGGTTCAGTGTCGGAATGATGTTCCTCAGCCAGGGGCCTTCGATGGAGCAGGCTATCTGATTGAAAGCGAAACGCCGGCGATTCTCCAGGTGCCCTCTGCTCATGTCGATATGGCTTTTTTTGATGAAACCCTTCAACCAGGTAAACGCACGGATGTTCGCCTCGGAGTTGAAAATCATTTCACCGGCGGTGTTTATGACACCCCCGTTGAACGAGTGCAGGAAGTTGTAGATCGAATACAGGAAGAACTGCTCGTCGTCCAAAACCGGGATGGCATACGGGGTGATCTTCCCTTTGGATCGCTCGTGGATCCTGGCGAACAGGCCGGTCAGCTCATCGTAGTACTCGACCTCACAGTCTTCACAGCCTCCATACTCGGAGAGCAGCTGCCTGTTGAAAAACAGGATGTTTGGAGCGTTTACCCAGTTGAATCCGTACACGTGGCCTCGATATGTTACGGAGTCGTGGGTCTGCGGATAGATGTTCCCCATTAACTCGGATCCGCACTCTTCATCCAGGGGATAGAGGGCGCCCTGGTGCGCGAAGATCGGAATCCACAGATAGATCAGGGCGGATACATCGGGAGCCCTGCCCGCGGTGGCCATCAGCATCAGCTGATGTTCAGTCTGGAGATAGGGAATGCCCAGACTCTCGATAGTGACTCCCGGATTCTTATCCATGTACTCCTGAAGCAGTGAATCGAGACTCGAGGCGGAGTACTCCTCCGCCTTCAACCAGTTCGTAAATACGAGGGTGTTCGTTTTTTCCCGTATGAACGTGCCCTTTCCGGGAATCCGCTCCAGGATCCCTTCGGCCACCAGGTCGAGCACCGCCACGCGTACGGTAGAGCGGCTTATCCCGAAGTGTTTGCTGATCTCAACTTCCGGCGGGATGCGCTCCGTAGACGAGGAATGATCCTCTATGTACTGAAGCAGATAGTTCTTGACCTGCTGATACAGTGGAACTCTTGATTCTTTATCGATAGAAACAGCCATAGCCTCAGATCTGTTTCCCGTAGCGTGTATTGCGAATCGTATCCACCAGCGCCCAGAAGTTGTCCATCGGCGTGTCCAGCTGAATATGATGGGTCGGGCCGATGATCAGACCGCCGTTCCTGCCTATGGTTCGGAGCCTCTGCAGGACTTCTTCACGAACATCTTCGGGGGTTCCGAACGGCAGGGTATGCTGCTCATCGATGGAACCCCAAAAACACAGCTCATCGCCGTAGCGCTTCTTCACCTCCGCGGGATCCATGCTAGCCGGCTGGATCGGGTTCAGAACGTCCAGGCCGATCTCGATCAAATCGGGTATGATCTCGAAAATTCGACCGTCCGAATGATAGGCTATCTTGACCGCCGGATTGATCGTTTTGCACTCGGAGATGAACCGGGCCATGCGCGGCTTGAAGAAGCGCCGCCACATCTCCGGTGAGATCACCATGGCATTCTGGCCGCCCATGTCATCCCCTGTCCAGATCATGTCGGCCCCCATCCTCACCAGCCGCTTGGCGGCGGTGCGGTGGTAGGAGTCCGGGATGTCGAGGATCCGCTCCACCAGATCGGGGTTGACGAGAAAATCCGTCATGATCTGTTCCAGCCCCCGCAGAGCCCAAGCCGCCTCGAATATGGTGGTCACGGTAACCCCGACGATCCAGTACTCCTCCTTGAACGTATCGATGACCCGCTGCGCCTCGGCGTACAGCTCCGGCCTGTTCGGGTCCGGCGCTGCATACGAATCGATCGCCTCGTCATCAGCGAGGGGATGGCCGGCGATCTCGGTATATCGACCCTTACCGTATGCGGTCTCGTACTCTTGGGACCTCCAGTGGATTCCCCATTCGTCGGTATACTCGCCCTCCTGTTGATAGTAGGAGTTGGCCCAACCGACCGATGTCAGGAGCATGTCTTCATCGATCTGCTGCTCGAGCCAGTAGGTGTTCCCGCCGCCGTGGGGATTGTGGCTTACCTGCTTTTCAACCGGTTGCTGCTTTTTGAGATCCTCTTCGAGCCGGGCCGCAAACTCGGGGGTGAAGCTGATCTGCATTGGGCAACGGTCCGCCTCCTCATGGTTCAGGGCGGTGATGATCCGATCGCGGTGTTTCACGGCTGACTCGTTTCCTCAAGAATTGTCTTGACAAGCTGCTTTTTCTGCAGCTATAGTGTTCATTAATGTTCATACATTAGTAGACAATATTACTACTGTCAAGGGTTGTTTCCAGCTCGAGGCAACGGTGTCCACAAAAAGGGAAGCGAATGGCTAGGGACTACAAGCATGTTCTGAGAATGGAAAAGGTCCGCAAAAACTTCGGGAAGGTCGAGGCGCTGAAGGGAATCGACTTCGAAGTCGGAGCCAATGAGGTGGTCGGCTTGATCGGTGATAATGGTGCGGGCAAATCCACAATGGTTGCTATCATGACCGGTGTTTTCGCCCCCAGCGGCGGATCCATGTACATCCGGGAGGAGAAGGTGGATTTCCACCGTTACAACGTGCGCAAGGCCCACCGCTGGAAGATCGAGACGGTATTCCAACAAAGCTCTCTGGGGGAGAAGCAGCCGCTGTGGAGAAACTTCTTCATTGGACGCCAGGTGACCAGCACCCTGGGGTTTATCAACATCAAGAAGGAAAAAGAGCTGGCACAGTACATCATGCTCGACCTGATCGGCTTTCGCGGAGCCGGGATCACGGTAGACTCGAGGGTCAGCAAGCTCTCCGGGGGGGAGAGGCAGGGAATCGCCATCGGCCGGGCTATGTACTTCGACGCCGACCTGATTATCCTGGATGAGCCCACCGTAGCCCTTTCGCTCAAAGAGGTGCAGAAAGTGCTCAACTTCACACGGAAGATCAAGGAATCGGGTAGAGCCTGCGTGTACATCTCCCACACGATACCCCACGTATACCAGGTTGCCGACCGTTTCGTGATCATCGACCGGGGCGAGATCGTGGCCGACTTCCAGAAGAGCGAGATCTCTCTGGAGGCGCTGGACGAGTTCATGCTCAAATACTCCACAGGGAAGGCGGCCAGCTGAAAATGAAGCAAACAACATTGATCGGCGAAAAGCGCGGCCTGGCCCGAGTAGAAGCACTTCCCATTATCCTGGTGTACATGGTGATCGTGGCCGTCTTCATGATCACCGCCCCTGGAACGTTTCTCAAGTACAGGATCTATCAGTCCTTCATGTCCACCGTCCCGGTGCCACTGATCCTCGGCCTGGGACTGACCCTGGTGGTCGCGGCCGGAGAAATCGATCTGTCATTTCCCTCGATTATCGCATTTTCCGGCTTCATCTATGCGGCCCTTTACAAGATAACCGGACAGACCTGGATGCCCCTATTCGCGGCCCTGGCCTCCGGCGCTGTGGTAGGTCTCGTCAACGGGGTACTGGTTGCCGTGGTCGGGATACCTTCGATCATTGCCACGCTCGGCGCCCAGTTCCTCTGGAGCGGCCTCACCGTTATCCTGTCGGGGGGGTTGGCCTGGAATATCCGGGACATTCGCGAAGAAACGATCCACTCCCTGTTCGTAGGCCGGATCGGAGGAGTGGTACCCGCCCAGGTACTCTGGGCTACATTGGTAGCGGTAGTGCTTTGGTTCATCCTCAACCGTCATAGGTTCGGTGAGCACATCCTGTTCATCGGCGATAATTCCGAGGTGGCCCGGGTTACCGGTGTAAATGTAAGGGCAACCAAGATCATTCTCTTCACCCTGATGGGCACTCTGGCCGGCTTCGCCGCTGTGCTGCTGACCCTGGAAATGGCCACCTTCTGGACCACCCAGGGCGGGGGCATGCTCCTGATCACGATGGCCGCCGTGTTCATCGGCGGCACCTCGATCTTCGGCGGCGAAGGAACGATCGTCGGCACCTACATCGGCTCGTTTATCGTAGGCTCCCTCGAGGCCGGCATCGTGGCCACCGGCCTGGGCGGATTCTGGACGCGCTTCATCGTCGGTCTGGTGCTGATCCTGGCCGTGGCTCTGCATATCCTGCTGGGCAGGGGGAAAGATCTCAGGGAGATCCGATTCCTGCAGTTCGCATTCAGAAAACGGAGAGGAGGTAAGGCTTCCTGAACGGATAAACCTTTCAGCAAGCTTGCCCAATAAAAAAATCCATTTTACTAAGGAGGGTAAAATGAAAATGCATCTCAAGATCGCTGTAGTACTTCTCGCAACGCTGGCCGTGCTTGCCCTGGGCCTGACAGGCTGCGCGGAGAAGCCCGAAGAAGTAGCCGAGGAAGCACCGAAAGAGGCTCTGCTCGGGGAGGGCATGGTCATCTACTTCCAGTGCGGTGGACCCGCCGGTGGACCGGCCACCATCGCCCGGACCAATGGGGCCAGGGATGCGGCCAAGGCTTTCGGGGTCAAGCTGATCGAGCAGTACTCCGAGTGGCAGCCAGAGAAGATGATCGCCCAGTTCAAGGAAGCTCTGGCGGCCAGCCCCGACGGCATCGAGATCATGGGCCACCCCGGCTCCGATGCTTTCGCCCCGCTTGTGGCCGAGGCGCGTGAAACGGGTATCATCGTGACCAGCGGCAATTCCCCGCTGACCGCTCTGTATGATAAGTATGTGGCCGACGGCTTCGGCTATGCCGGCGTGGATCTGTACATGGGCGGCTACATCACCGGTCAGAACATGGTGAAACGCGGCTTGAAGCCCGGGGACAAGGTTCTGGTTTATGGTCTCATGGCCGAGGCCGAACGGGGAATGAGCACCCGCGGCATGTTCGACGCCCTGACCGAGGCGGGTTGTGAGGTCGACTACCTGGAGATATCCCAGGAAGTCAATGCAGATTTCTCCCAGTGCGTTCCCGTTCTTACCGCCTACCTGACAAAGAATCCGGATGTCAAGGGCATGGGCTCCCAGCACGGCGGCATCACCTCAATGTTCGAGAAGGCCCTTACCGGAGCGGGCAAGCAGCCCGGAGAAGTGATCACCGGAGGTATCGACCTGACCCCTGCCACCATCGACGGACTCAAGAGCGGTTACGTGGCCTGTACCCTGGATCAGCAGCTATACCTGCAGGGATTCCTTCCCGTCATGCAGATCGTTCTGACGAAAAAGTACGGCTTCGCCGGCCTGTACATCAACACAGGCGCCGGCGTGGTGACTCCCGACACGATCGAGGACCTCGTGCCCCTGATCGACGCGGGAATCCGCTAGCTTCACTCTCACAGCAACTGCAGAGCAAGCCGACCTGAAAAACCCCGCAGAGCTCTGCGGGGTTTTTCATCGATATAGGAACAGGTGAAAAGAGATGAACAGAGATCTGGATAAAAAATCGACTTTTGCTGTTTTCATAGGAAACCGGGGGTTCTTTCCCGCTTCCCTCCTATCCCAAGCCAGGGATGATTTGAGCCGGAGGCTGAAAGCGCTGGGGCACGAAGCCCTGATGCTCGACCCGGCAG
>CAZFMD010000179.1:0-6319 GCA_964520025.1 uncultured Spirochaetaceae bacterium | reverse complement strand
ATCGAGTGCGCCTCCTGACGCACAACCTCCAACGCACCTTCAGCGATCGCCTTGGCGATCCTGGCGGTCTGTTCCTGCACTCCCTTCAGAAAGGAGGACAGCAGCTCGCGAACCAAATCCTCCTTCCCCAAAAAGGCTTCGACGGCTTTCGGAAAATCGAACACAACCTCCCCGATGCCCGGTGCCGGATTCTCCTGCCCCTGATCGGTCTGCCTTGGGGCGCTATTTCGGTGCGCCGCCGGCAGCCACCGTTCCAGAACCGGAACCAGATCCTTCTTTTTGAAGGGTTTGGTAAGGCAATGGTCCATACCCGCGGCCAGTGCCCGCTTCTGTTCCTCCTGACGGGCGCTGGCCGTGACCGCGATAATCGGGATCCGCACCCCCATCTCACGCAGCTTTCTGGCCGCATCATAACCGTTCATGTTCGGCATCTGGATATCCATGAAGATCAGATCGAACTGATCGGCTTCGGCGGCATCCACGGCTTCCTGACCATCCACAGCCAGCACAACCTTATGCCCCATCTTCTCGAGGATCGTCTTGAACAGCTGCCGGTTGACCTCGTGATCCTCCGCCACCAGAACGCGAGCACCCGGCACCTGCTCCGCGGTGTGGCTCAACGGCCCGCCCTCCAGCTGTCCGACCGGCTCCAGCTCCTCGACGCTCTCCAGCTCGGCCAGTTCCGGTTCGAACTCGACTGTCAGCACACGGAAAATCTCCGCCAGCAGCGCTCTCAGTTTTACGGGTTTGCTCAGATAGCCGTGAAACCACCTGAGGAGTTTCATCTTGGCCTCTCCGCTTCCCAATCCCTCGGGGGTGAGAAGGATCAGCTTCAACTCCGTGAGCATCGGGTCTGAGATCACCTCACTGGCCAGCTGCCAACCGTCCATTCCGGGCATGCGCAGATCCACCAGCACCAGCGCAAATGGATCCTCCTCGGCCGCACGGCGCATCTTGGGCAGGGCCTCTTCCCCCGCCTGCGCCTCTTCCACCCGGCAACCCCACTGCTCCAGATAGCCCCGTAACACCTTTCGGGCCGAAGCGTTATCATCGACCACCAGCACCCGCAGACCTGGGAAAAAACCGGGAGGCAGATCTTCGAACAGACCAGCCTTGGCCTGAGTACGTACCGATACGGTAAACCAAAAAGTCGAGCCGACGCCTTCCTCGCTTTCCACACCGATACTGCCGCCCATCATCTCCGCCAGGCTCTTGGAGATAGACAATCCCAGCCCGGTCCCGCCGAACCTCCGGGTGGTGGAGGTGTCGGCTTGAGAGAACGATTGGAACAGATGGACCATTTTATCCTTGCCTATCCCTATGCCGGTGTCCCGAACCAGAACTTTCAGGGTACATCGTCCCTGCACCTGCTCCACCTTCTCAACCGAGATCTGCACCTCTCCGCTGGAGGTAAACTTCACGGCGTTGTTGAACAGATTGATCACGATTTGGCGTAACCGGGCCGGATCGCCCCGCAGCAGGTGCGGAACTCCAGGGGCAACCTGAAGGATCACCTCCAGATCCTTCCTGTGAGCCTCCAGGATCACCAGATCCACTGCTTTTTCAAGCATCTCGTAGAGGTCGAAATCGATATCTTCGAGGGCGAGTTTACCCGCCTCGATCTTGGAAAAATCCAGAATATCATTCACCAGGGTGAGAAGGACGTCCGCGGAAAAGCGGACCTGTTCGGCGTATTCGCTCTGCTCCATGTCCAGATCCGTATCCAGCAGAAGCTCCGTCATGCCCGTTATCGTGTGAATCGGCGTGCGGATCTCGTGGCTCATGTTGGCCAGGAACTCGCTCTTGGTACGGGTCATGGCTTCGGCCAGCTCCTTGGCCTTCTGCAGATCGACCTCGCTTCGCTTCCACCGGCTGATATCCTTCACCAGGCCGAAGATGAACCGGGGCTTGCCCGATCGGTTCTCGAGCATGGACAGAGTGAGCCGCCACCAGGCCAACTGACCGTCGCTGCGGTGGAAACGGCTCTCCAGTTCGAAAAAATCGACGGTGCCCGTCTGCAGGGAGGCCAGGTTCTCCACGTACCGCGCCGTGTCCTCCTCATGGGCGAAGATCGAGAGTTTCTTGTTCTCCAGCTCCGCGGCAGAACAACCCAGCACGGTTTGCAGCGCGGAGTTGCTGCGCAGCACACGCCCCTGCAGGTCCATCACAACCATGCCTACGGGAGAGTGAATGAAAAAGGCACCGTACGGACTGTCGCTGTTCTTCAGTTGCTTGATTTCCCGGGTCAGGGTTGCTACCGACCGCCTGGTGGCATACAGCTGAGAGGCATATCGCACCGCTCGACGCAGCAGATCCCGGCTGATCAACTCTGATATCAGGAAATCTTGAGCTCCCGCCGCAAGAGCCTTTGATCCGTTCGTTTCATCCCTGACCAGGGCAATGATCGGGCAGTCCGCCTCGTTTTTAAGGATCTCTATGCTGTCCTGCAGCTGTTTGTCCGAGTACCGGTTACACTCCAGCACCACCGCACCCAGCTCGATATGCAAGAGGAAATCGAGAGCCTCCTGGAGATCGTCGGCAAAGAGAAGTTCTTCCGACCAGCCGGCTTCCACGAGTGAGGCTTTTCTATCCAATCCAACGAATAAAATTTGCACTTGCCTATCCTAATCCCTCCGCGGCGAATGCGTCAATAAAACTGACTCAAGTTGATCTCTTGCAATAGCCCCGGTGTCCATGGCAAACTCTTCACTATGAAAAAGCGTCGGATCCTGTTACTGCTCTGCGCCCTGGCCATGGTGCCGGTCTCCTGCTCGCTCAATAAAGTCGCCGTCAATCTCGTAGCCAACACCCTCTCCTCGGGAGACAGCACGGTTTTCACGGGGGAGGAGGATCCGCAGCTGGTTGCCGATGCCCTGCCCTTTGCCATGAAGCTTTACGAATCGCTGCTGGAACAGACACCTGAGAATGAGGATCTGCTTCTTACAACCGGCAGCATTTTCACAATGTACGCCAACGCCTTTGTTCAAAGCCCGGCCGGCATGCTGCCGGAAAGCGAGTATGAACAGCAGCAGCAGATGCTCCAGCGGGCCAAGCGAATGTACCTGCGGGGCCGCGGGTACCTGCTGCAGGCCCTGGAGCTCCGCTACCCG
The DNA here is from genome assembly GCA_964520025.1 of uncultured Spirochaetaceae bacterium. Taxonomy (GTDB): domain Bacteria; phylum Spirochaetota; class Spirochaetia; order SZUA-6; family DRHE01; genus JAFGQJ01. The sequence goes on along the minus strand of CAZFMD010000179.1, from coordinate 3,209 downwards.
GGCTTCGGGGAGTATCTGGCAAGCAATGATATGGAACAGGCCCTGGCGCCCACGGTCATAGAGGATGTTCCCCTCCTCTTCTGGACTTCCGCCTCCTGGCTGGGCGCCTTCTCCACGGACACATTCGACATGGAGCTGCTACTCAACCTCTCCAAACCGCTTGCGATACTGAATCGGGCTTTACAGCTGGATGAGGCCTGGTCCCAGGGGATGATCCACGACACCCTCATCTCGATCTACGGCTCACTGCCCGAAGCCATGGGGGGCAGCCAGGAAAAGGCCCGCTACCACTTCGAGAAGGCCGTAGAGTACTCCGGCGGTCTTTCCCCCTCTCCCTACGTTGCCCTGGCCAGCACCGTATCGGTGGCCAATCAGAATGCGGAGGAGTTCCAGCAGCTGCTCGGCCAGGCAATTTCCATCGATCCGGAGGAAAATCCGGATAATCGCCTTCAGATCCTGCTCAGCCAGGAAAAGGCTCGCTGGCTGCTCGATCATATAGAAGATTTTTTTCTCATCGATCTGGAGGAGGATCAACTATGAAGCATAGAAGAGCTCTGATTCTGCTGGTAGGCTTTCTGATCTGTGCTTCCCAGGCGGGCGCTCTGGTAATCAAGGTGGGCAGTGTGGCCCCGGAAGGCTCACCCTGGGACAAGGCGCTGAAACGAATCGCCCTGGATTGGCAGAAAATCTCCGGCGGCCGAGTGACCATGAAGATCTACAGCGGCGGCATCGCGGGGGACGAACCGGACATGATCCGCAAGATACGCATCAACCAGATCCAGGCAGCGGCCATGACCGGTTCCGGCCTGGGCAAAATCGATCCGGATCTGCTGGTTTATCAACTCCCCTTTCTTGCCCAAACCGACGAAGAGCTGGACTATCTGTTCGAGCAACTTCGTCCGGAGCTGGAAAACCTGCTGGAAAAAAAGGGATTCACCTTCCTGGCTGTCATCAAATCCGGCTGGCTGAGGTTCTTCTCCACGGAGAAGGTGATCACCCCGGAGGATTTTCGGAAACTGAAGTTCTTCGTGATGGAGGGAAGTCCGGAAATCGACCAGGCCTGGAAGGCCATGGGATTTCATATCGTCCCGCTCCCGCCCAACGACGCCTTTGCCGCGCTGCAGAGCGGCATGGTGGAGGTCTTCTCCGCATCTCCGCTCACCGCGGCGGCTATGCAGTGGTTCGCCCTGGCTCCCCATATGACCGATTTTTATTGGACGCCCCTCACCGCGGGGCTGATCATCTCCAACCAGGCCTGGCGGCGGATCCCAGCGGAGCTGCGGCCCAAGCTCAAGGCGGCTACCCAGCGGGCCCTGTACGATCTGGAAGCTGAAATCATGGCCGTGGAGAATCAGGCTACGGATATCATGATCCAGAACGGCCTGGTGATCCATGAGGTGCCGCCGGCTGCTGTGCAGCAGTGGCAGGATCTCGTCGAAAAAGGCTTCGGCATCCTGATAGGCGATGTGATCTCCCGGGATCTGTACGAAGAAGCCAAACGAACCGTGTCCGAATACCGGCAACAGTAAGGCAATCGAATAGATGGCATCGGCAGACACCCAAGAGCTCCCCAAAAGCAAGGCCCTGCGGGGATTGTTCCATTTCGAAAACAGCGTCAGCTGGATCATCCTGCTGCTGATCGCGGTGCTTCCCACCATGGAGATCATTGCCCGGCTGGTCTTTAAAACGGGAGTGCACAGCTCAGCGGATATGACCCACCATCTGGTACTCTGGCTGACCTGCCTGGGCGGTGCCATCACCTCACGGGAGGGAAAGCACATCACCCTGTCGGCGGGACTGGAGATGATGGGCAAGCGGACGCGCAGCTGGATCACCACGGCAACCGTGTTCATCTCTGCGACGATCTCCTCGGCCATGGCCTGGAGCGCGTTATCTCTGGTGCTGATCGGATTCGATCCCAGCAAGAGGATCGCCTTCATTCCCATTCAGGTCGCCGTGGCCGTGATTCCCCTGGGGTTTGTGCTTATTACCGTACGATTTCTAACCCGCGCCCCGATTCGGGGACTGAAGCGGGGCCTGGCCGCCCTGGGCTGCATTCTGGGGACGATCATCGCCTTCTCTTCGGTGATGAACATCCTCTACACAATCGCGCCGCAGCTTCCACTGGTATTCGACACGCTCCAGGAGCTGTTTTTCCGCATCGCCGAGCGGATCGCCCTGGTAGGCGCGGTCATCGTAGTCGCCTCCATCTTCTTCGGCACGCCCATATTCATCGTGCTGGGCGGGGTAGCCTACCTGCTGTTCGTACGCTCCTTCGGCGCGCTGGAGGTGATCCCCAGCGAGGCCTACTCCATGCTCACCGGTTACAGCATACCGGCCATTCCCCTGTTCACCTTTGCCGGCTTCATCCTCTCGGAGAGCAAAGCCGGGCAGCGGCTGGTTCGCCTGTTCCGGGCCTGGCTGGGCTGGTTGCCCGGAGGGCTGATCATCATGACGGTCCTGGTCTGCACCTTTTTCACGACCTTCACCGGAGCTACCGGAGTGACGATTCTGGCCCTGGGAGCGCTTCTGGCCTACGTGCTGGTGGAGAGCGGCCGCTACTCCACGGATTTTGCCAACGGCCTGATCACCGGTTCCGGATCGATCGGGCTGCTGTTCCCGCCCAGCCTGCCCATCATCCTCTACGGGGTGATCGCCCAGATCAACATCAAGCAGATGTTCGTCGGCGGCATCCTGCCGGGAATGCTGATGGTAATCACCATCTGCGGTATCGGGGTATTCACCGCCGTGACCCACAAGGTCAAACCGGTTCCCTTTCAGATCAAGGAGGCGGCGGCTTCCATCAAGGATTCGTTCTGGGAGATCCTGCTGCCGGTAATCATCCTCTTGGGCTACTTCGGCGGCCTGTTCACACTTGTGGAAACCGGAGCGGTAGCGGTGATCTACACCCTGATTATAGAGCTGGGAGTGCACCGGGATTTGCGGATCAGGGAGCTTCCCCGGGTGATGTTGAAGTGCATTCCCATAGTGGGTGGGGTGCTGATCATTCTGGCAGCGGCCAAGGGGCTTTCCTACTACCTGGTGGACGCGGAGGTCCCGATGCGCCTGAGCGCCTGGGTCCAGGCCAACATCAGCTCCAAGTACGTGTTCCTCATCCTGTTGAACTTAGCGCTGTTGATCACCGGCTGTCTCATGGATATCTTCTCCGCCATCCTGGTGGTGGTTCCCCTGATCATCCCCATGGGCGC
>CAZFMD010000178.1:0-6341 GCA_964520025.1 uncultured Spirochaetaceae bacterium | reverse complement strand
TCCGGAGAGGACCTGGTAATCTTCAATCAGTTCGACGAGTTCGGCAACTACCTCTGGCACTACGATGTCACCGGCCACGCCATGGAGCAGGTTCTGGAGCGGGAGCTGAAACAGGGACAGAGCTACCACGGCATGGCCATTGCCACCGGCTCGGCCGGTACGATCGGCTGCGGGGATTATCTGAAAAAGTGTTACCCGGGGAGCCGAATCGCGGCCAGCGAGGCCCTGCAATGCCCGACCCTGCTGGAAAACGGTTTTGGTGCCCACAGGATCGAGGGAATCGGGGACAAGCACGTGCCCTGGATCCACAACGTCAAGAACACGGATATGATCATGGCCATCGACGACAATGCCGTGGTCAGCCTGGCGCGGTTGTTCAATGAGAAAGAGGGACACAAGCATCTGCTGCAGAGGGGGGTGCCCAAGCCATTGGTGGAAAATCTCGATCTGCTCGGATTCTCCAGCATCGGCAATCTGCTCTCGGCGATTGAATATGCCAAGTACTACGAGGTGACCGGCACAGAGGTGGTCCTGACCGTGCTTACCGATTCCATGGAGCTGTACGAAAGCCGGCTCAAGGAGATGCACGCCAGCTTCGGAGCCTATGGGGAGGTGAATGCCGCGGCGGATTTCGCCCGCTACCTGGAAGGGGCGAGTACCGATCACCTGCAGGAGCTGACCTACCGCGATCGCCGGCGGGTCCACAATCTCAAGTACTTCACCTGGGTCGAGCAGCAGGGAAAGACCTATGAGGAAATTTTGGATCAGTGGTACGAGCCCGAATACTGGCAGACGATCCAGAAACAGATCGATCCGATCGATTCCCTGATCAAGGAGTTCAACGACAAGGTGGGACTGCTCTAGGCGTAACCGAATCCCGCTTCCTATCGCCCTGCCCAGATGAACAGTGACAAAAATCAACCAGAGGTCGGGCTTGCCTCTCTGATCCTGCCTCTCTACCTGCCCACGTTGTGTATCATGTTCGGGTACGGGATGATCGTGCCCGTGCTGCCACTGTTTGCCCGGTCCCTTGGAGCCGCACTAGGGCTCACCGGGGTGATCGTATCCATGCGTGGCGCGGGATCTCTGCTGTTCGATCTTCCCGCCGGGGCGATCGTTTCTCGGGCGGGCAGGCTGCCGGTCCTGCTGTTCGCCGCGGTAGCGGCTTCCCTGGCAGCTGTGGCTACCGGATTCGTTGGCAGGCTCGTGCCCCTGGCGCTGTTGACCGTGGCCATGGGAGCGGTGCATGTCCTCTGGGTTCTAAGCGTTCAGACCCATATCCGCCAGAATCTTCCCTCCGATCGACGCGGCCGGGCCATGTCCCTGGTGGGAGGAACCACCCGGCTCGGTTGGGTGCTGGGGCCGATTGCCGGCGGCTACGTCGGTAAGATATACGGTCTGCACTCCGTGTATTTCGGCCAGGCGGTGATGTGTTTTGTCGCTGCAGTCCTCCTTCTGATCGGTTCCTCCCACTACCGCCGGGGTATCCGGGAGCAGAAGGGCGAGTCTTTCCAGGCTCCGGGGATTCCCTTCCTGCGAACCGTGCAGGGCCGGTGGCGGCCGGTCCTGCTTGCCGGCACGGTGGTGATCGCGCTGCAGATACTGCGTATCGGCCGACAGACCCTCATTCCGCTTTGGGGCGAACGCATTGCCCTGGATGTGGCGGCGATCGGTTTGATCTTCGGACTCTCCAGGGCTGTCGAACTGCTTCTGGTGTATCCTGCCGGTATGCTCATGGATCGCCTCGGTCGGAAGTGGACCGCCGTTCCCTGCCTCCTCATTCAGTCCGCCGGGGTGGCTCTGATTCCCCTAACCGGGGGATTCTCCGGCTTGTTGCTGGTGAGCCTGCTGACCGGAATCGGCAACGGTCTGGGCAGCGGAATCGTGCTGACTCTGGGTGCGGATCTTTCCCCCCGCGCATTTACCAGCGAGTTTCTGGGCATATGGCGCCTGATTGGAGACATCGGGGCCATGTCAGGGCCTCTGTTGATCGGGGCGGTTGCTCAGGGTCTTGAGCTCCAGTTTGCTCCCCTCTTGATTGCCGGCTTTGGATTGGCTGGAGCCTGGACCATGGTTTTTCGGGTCGCGGAGACGCTTTCCAAAAAGCAACGGGATCGCTAGCCACTCGGCAGCGCGGCCTCACGAGAGTCGGCCGAACGGTGGGCCTGTTCCGGCAAGAGAGCAGGAAAGGTTTCCGGACTCAAACCATGCCGCTCCAGGTGCCGCAGGCTCACAAACGTGCCCTCCTTGCAGAGCAGGCGCCCTCCGCACTCGCAGGATCCGCATAACCCGATCCCGCATAGTGTGGGTGTTTCCAGGGACAGGTAGATCTCCGAGGTCGATGCGCCCAGGGCGAGCTCCCGGCGGCAGGCTCGGGCCAGGAATCCCTGAGGCCCCACGTTGTAGAAGCAACAATCCTCAGCGGTCGGCCCGTCGAGCTGTTCGGGCAGGTGATCCAAGATCCGTGCCGGTTGGTCCAGGTCCGCCGCCCCTACTTGCCGGCAGGGTAGATCCAAGGCTGACAGGACATCCAGATCCTCCTCCCGAGTCGAGCCGAAGAGCAATGTGAGCTCTTTGCCCTGGTCGACCAGGGTTCGAGCCAGCAGCGGCGCCACGGCGATTCCCGTTCCCCCGGCCACGATGAAGGCCTTGGGCCTGGGGCTGCGCGGCGTCTGGGCTCCGTAGGGACCTCGAACAAGCAGCCGATCGCCCGCCTGTAGCCGAAACAGGGCGGCGGTGAAAGGACCGCGCCTGCGCACCAGGAAGGTTGCCGGACGGCTACAGGCGATGGAAAAGGGTTTCTCCCCGACACCGGGAACAAACAGGAAGGCGTACTGGCTGGCTGAGGCGGGCAGCTCTTCATCCAGGCCGATCATGCGCAGGGTTTCCCCGAAGCTCCGGATTTTGTTCACACGGAAAGTGCGGTAGTTCATCAGGGGCTCGGTGGACAGAAAGGTCTGCGCATTGCCGCTTCCCTCTTGGAAGTCCCTCCGCAGCGCCCCTATGTACAGGGGAATGAGGTCCTGGCGGGGAACCCGGGCGAATACGCTTCCGAGGCCGACCACATTTGCTCCGGCCTGCCTCATCCTGCGGATATCCTCCGCCGAGGAGATCCCGCCGATCCCGATGATGGGAACCTGTTCACCGACGGCGCGGCGGATATCCCTCACGCTCTCGATTGCCCTCTGTTTGATCCACTCTCCGGATTTTCCTCCCTTTCCCCCGTTCGGGTTGGAGAGGATCGGCTGGCCGCTGCCCGGGTCCCGGAACAGCTCCGGCCCCACCGTGTTGATGGCGCTCAATCCGTCGGCACCCGCGGCCATGGCGGCCCGGGCGATCTCTGCGATGTTTGCCACGTTGGGAGAGAGCTTCGGAAAGAGCACAGCCGCTGTGGCGGTACGAATACACCGGACATATTCGGCGACGACCCGGGGGTCGCTTCCGATGCTGGATCCGTATCCGCGGGCCGCATGGGGACAGGAGAAGTTCAGCTCCAGGATATCCGCCACCGGGGCGAAGCATCGGACCAGCCGGATGAAATCCTCGATGCAGTTGGCAGATACAGAGACGTTGAGCAGGGCCCGAAGTTGATGCTTTCGGCGCAATTCGGTCAGCTCTCTGATTCCCGCCCCCATTCCCGGGTTTCTCAAGCCCACGGCGTTGGCGTAGCAGCCCACTTCCTTCTCCAGCAGAACCGGCTCCCGGTAGCCCGGATTGGGATGTACCTGGTAGCTCTTCGTGGTGATGATCTCCACTTCCGGAACCATGCGGTCGATCCATTCGATCATGCCGGGGCGGGTCGTCAAAATGCCGGAGACGGTTGCCAGCTTGAAACCACCCGAACGAATACGCCGAAGAACATGCTCTCTGCTCATCATGCGTTTACCTCTTCAATTTTGTGCTCTACCGAAAGGCCCCGAGCACGAGCCATCTCCAGCAGCTCGGAAATCCCCGCGAAGGCGTGGAAACGAATACCCCGGCGTTCGATCTCCTCCCGGCCGCCGCTCTGCCTGTCGACCAGGACCACCAGGTCGCTCACTTCCAGGCCGGCTGCTTCCAGGATCTTGATGGCATCCAGCTTGCTCCGGGCCGAGCTGATCACATCGTCCAGAAGCACGACCCGTTCCCCGGCTTCGAAGAAGCCCTCGATAGAGTTTCCCGTGCCGTGATTCTTGGCCGTGATTCTGGGGTAGATGAAGGGTTTTCCCAGACGCAGGGAGGCGGCGGCGGCCAGAGGAACGGCGGCTACCGGTATGGCGGCGATGCGGTGGAATGTCAGAGGACGGAGCAGCATCTCGTAGGCTTCGGCCACACCGGCCAGCAGCGTGGGGCTGGAGATGATCTGGCGAAGGTCCAGGTAGTGGGGAGAGATTTGTCCGGATTTCAGGCGGAAGGATCCGAACTTGAGGCATCCCTGGTCTAGGATTTGTTCCAGTACAGCGACCCGGCGGATCTCCCTCTTCAAGCTTCGTGTTTGCCGACGGTTTCTAGAATCGGCGGCCTCCCGGTTGATCCGTTCGCGGAACTGCCGGGCCCTCTGTCCGGGATTCTTATCTTGATAGATGCTCCTGCCCACCACCAGAAGCAGCCCTGAGCCGTCGGCCCGCAGCCCCGTCCGGATAGCGGCTTCCATGTTGCCGCCCTGGGCTCCGATGCCGGGGCAGAGGATCCAGGTTTCGGGCAGCTGATCCCGGACCGCCTCCAGCGCGGCGGGATCGGTGGCTCCGATGACCAGTCCGATGTCGGGGGACCAGCTGCACACCTCCCGGGCGATCTCGAGGTAGAGGGGACAGCTCGCCCCGCCCGCTTCTCCCCCGAAGTGCCTTGGATGAACCTCCAGGCTCTGCAGGTCGCCGGATTCGGGGTTGGAGGTGCGGCAGAGCAGGAACAGGCCCTTTCCCTCGTAGGCGAGAAAGGGCCGAATCGACTCCCGCCCAAGGTAGGGATTCAACGTAACCGCATCCACGCCGTAGTGCTCGAAGATGGCCCGGGCGTAGGCGGTGGCGGTCTGGCCGATGTCGTTGCGCTTGGCATCCAGGATCACCGGCATCCCCTCGGGGATCAGATCCAGGGTTGCCTGCAGCGCTTCCAACCCCGCCGGACCGTATGCCTCGTAGAAGGCGATGTTCGGCTTGTAGCAGGCGGCATAGGGCAGGGTCTGCTCGATTACCTCCCGGTTCCGTTCCAGCGCAAACCGTGCCGCGTGTTTTGCATCCCCGTGCTCGAAGCGCGGGTCCAAGCCCACGCAAAGCAGGCTCTGCTTTTCCCTGCAGGTCGATTCCAGTTTTTCAAAAAAACTCGTTTTCATTTTTCCCTCCCGGTATTGTTTTGCTGTTTGTCCTTGGCCGTCGGGTCAACAGCCGGGCCCCCAACAGAGGCCCGGCCACAAAAAAAGGGCTGTTCCCGGCAACAGGAACAGCCCTTTGCAAAGCCGTAAAAAAAAGGAGGGCCAACGGCTCTCCTTCGGATACTCCAAGATACAAAAAAAAGCTCCGGAAAAACCGGAGCCTTGTCATGCCTGTTGGTATTTTAGTTCCCCCCTGCACTTTCCCAGTTCTTCCTCGTTCTTAAATTGCCGGGACTATGACACAGTCGCGCAGAATTGTCAAGATCGCATGGTGTAATTCTATGAAAAAAAAGTAAAAAACCACAATCGTTGCGGTTATCCGAGCTTCACTTGTACCGCAGAACAGAGCAGCGAATTGATACTCCACCCCAGGTTGGTTTATTCTTCTGCTGTTATGCTGGAGTGTGTGATGTTGGCCGCGGGAAGCTCGACCCGCATGGATACCTGGAAGATGATGCTGCCGTGGGGCGGTTCGACGATTATCGGGCACAGCGTAGGCACCGCCCTGAAGGTATGTTCTCGACTCATCCTGGTGGTTGGTTTTCGCGCCGAAGAACTGGCCGCTTTTTTCAAGGATTGGCCGCAGGTAGAGGTGGTGAGTAATCCCGACTACCAGGCCGGTATGTTTTCCTCCGTGCAAGCAGGAGCTCGGGTTGTCGCGGGAGGGGAGTTTTTCCTGGCTCTGGGCGACATGCCCGGGGTTGTAGAGGGGATATACAGGGATCTGCTCGGATGGAGCCGGGGGCTGAGTGAGGCGTTCGCCGTCCTGGAATCGCCGTACGCGGTAATTCCCCAGTACAGGGGGAAGAAGGGGCATCCCCTGCTTCTGTCTGCGCAGATGCGAACCAGGATTCTCCAGGCCGATCTTACCAAGACCCTGAGGGATGTGCTGGCAGGGGTGCCCACGGTGATCGTGCCTGCGGATGAGCCGGGAATCCTCCATGATATCGACACCCCGGCGGATTACCAGTCCTGGAGCCCTGATCGGGATTCG
>CAZFMD010000177.1:2576-6383 GCA_964520025.1 uncultured Spirochaetaceae bacterium | reverse complement strand
ATCGTTTCCCTGATCCGGGCGACAAGTTTTTGGATTTCCTCCGGCGGAATCTCCTTGATTACCTTATCGGTTGATCCGTCAACCACCTTTACGACCACCCGATCGATCTCTTCGTTCACGCTGAGCTTCAAGTGCCTGTTGAACATGCTGAAGGCTTCCCGCAGGATGTCCAGGCTCTTGCCGACCTCCTGCTTCGTGACCGCGGGATCGGGTGCCCGCGCCCGCCCGAGTTTGCTTCTCTGGTCGGGGAATTGGGGTTTGTTCGGATATTCCTGGGAGATTCGCGGATTCGATGCTCCTTGAACCTCGATACCCATCTTGTTCCTCCATGGAATATAAGGTAGGGGAGTGCGCGACCTCCCCGACCTAAGATTACGAAAAGAGGTGACGTCCAGAAACCTCTTTTGAGCTTTCGGGAACGGTAGTAGCCTCCATTTTTTTACTGTAGCAGTTGCAGTACTGTCTGCCCCTGCAGGTTGGCCTGAGCCAACATTGCTGTTCCGGCCTGTGATAGAATCTGGTTCTTTACGAACTGCACGGTTTCGGCTGCCATATCCGTGTCCCGGATGAGCGATTCGGCGGCTTGCATATTTTCAGCAGCCACCGCCACGCCCTTGGCGGCCATTGTGAACCGATTTTGGTATGCCCCCAGATCCGCCCTCTGCCTGGATACGACCGTCAGAGCTGCATCCACCAAACCGATCGCTCGGTTTGCCTGATCGGGCGTTGAAATCGAGATCGATTCCCCCGCCTCTGAGCTCTGCAATCCCAGGGCCTGGGCTGTCATGGTACCAATAAAAACTCGCTCTCTCTGATCCATATTTGCACCTACCTGAAAGTACATCGATCGAATCTCTAGCCCTCCCCGTGCAGGATCGGCGAACGCCCCGGTAAGGGTGTTCATGCCGTTGAACTGCGCATGAGAGGCGATCCGGTTGATCTCGTCTACGAGCTGAGATACTTCAACCTGGATCTGCATCCTGTCCTCGTCGGAGTAAATGCCGTTGGCAGATTGTACAGCGAGCTCTCGAAGGCGATGCAGGATATCATGGGTTTCTCCGAGATATCCCTCCGTTGCCTGTATAAAGGAGACCGCATTTTCAATATTGCGTTCCGCCTGGTTCAGACCACGGATTTGGGATCGTAGCTTCTCGGATACCGCCAGGCCGGAGGCGTCGTCGCCAGCCCTGTTGATCCTCAGTCCAGAGGAAAGTTTTTCGATGTTCTTTTGCACTTCCATGTTCTGGAACTTGAGAACGCGGTTGGCGAACACCGCGCTCATGTTATGATTAATTATCATCTCACCCTCCTTGAATTGACGAGAAAGGCCTCCTTGGCCTAACGTGCTAAACCTGCTAGCAGTGCTAGCTGTGTTAGCGATACCGACAGGAACTCCGGAAGCATTTCGCGCATGTCCTCCGAATCCGTTCCCATTTTTGTTGTCCTGTCTGATATGGAGATCATGTTCGATCGGTGCCGCCGAGCTCGTTGATGAGCTCGACAACACTTCCGATCGAACTATCTCTATACCTTGGCACCGTCAGGAGGGCGAAGGTTTTCAAAGATCAGAAAACGGTTTGGTCCTCTACAATGTAAGTATAGTCCCTTTATCCCAGCAGCTGCAACACTGTCTGAGGTTTCAGATTCGCCTGGGCCAGCATCGCCATGGATGCCTGCAGAAGAATCGAGTTCTTGGTAAACTCTACAACCTCTGCGGCCATGTCGGCGTCCCGGATTCGGGATTCCGCGGCCTGCAAGTTCTCCGCGCCTACGGCCAGGCCCTTCATCGTGTGCTCCAGACGGTTCTGGTAGGCACCCAGATCGGCCCGCTGCCGGTTGACCACCTTGAGAGCTTCATCCAGCACGCCGATGGCGCGGTTGGCCTCATCCGGCGTGGATACGCTGATGATGTCTCCGCTGGACAGCTGCTTGATTCCGAGGCCCTCGGCGGTCATCGTGCCGATGTGTACCCGCTCCCTCTGGTCCATGTTGGCCCCGATATGAAACCACATGGAAGCGGTGACGATGTTTTCGCCGGTTTCCCGGGCAAAGCGTCCGGTGAGCATGTTCATGCCGTTGAACTGGGCGTGGGAGGCGATGCGGTCGACCTCATCCACAAGAGCCGAAACCTCCACCTGGATCTGCATCCGGTCTTCGTCCGAATAGATCCCGTTGGCGGCCTGTACGGCCAACTCCCGCAGCCTCTGAATGATGTCCTGGCTTTCCTGGAGATATCCTTCGGTCGTTTGAATGAAGCTGATGCCGTCCAGGGTGTTTTTCTCGGCCCTCTGCAAGCCGCGAATCTGGCTGCGCATCTTCTCGCTCACGGCCAGCCCGGAGGCGTCGTCTCCGGCCCGGGTGATACGCAGGCCCGAGGACAGCTTCTCCAGGTTCTTGTCCAGAACCCAGGTGTTCATCTTCTCCTGGCGCTGTGCGAACAGCGCGCTCATGTTGTGGTTAATTATCATTGTTTCCTCCGTGAAACATCAGGTTTTTTACGGGCATCCCTGCCCGTATCTTTTTACTAAACCTCCCTCCAAAAAAGACGATATGTAGATTAGGGGAAGTTCGAGCTCCTGTCCCGGGAAATCGAAGCTAGAAAATCCCTCATTCTTTTCTTCGTCATCCCCCCCTTTAAAATTTATTTATTTTTATTTCGAGATTTGCTATATTTTGTCACGCTATTCGTATGAAGGAGGCGAGAGCGGTCGGCTCTAATGGAGGGAGTGTCGTGCCGCCCGCAGGGTGTTGTTGATCAGGAGCTTGTAACTCATCGGCGTCTTGTCCTCCAGGAAGCGAATCCCGAAGGCTCCAATGTCCTCCCGGCCCACCACCTCCTCGAAGCGCACGATCGTACCGGGGATCAGCATCTGTTGCTTAAAGGCGGAGAACTGCAGCACCGCTGTTTTCTGGACATGCTCGGAGCAAGCACCGAACAACAGAACCTTGGCCCCTGAGAAGGACAGGTCCCGGATAATGCACTTTCTGACCTGCTTTTCCAATACCAATTTGGCTTCCTTGCCGTTGATCCCGATGAGTTTGATATTCGCCGGATTGAGCTCGATGCGCTCATCTTTTCTTCGTTTGAAATTCGTCGAGGTATCGAAAAGCTGCCCGAGAATCTCGATCAGATCGTCCGGCGGCTTCGTCGTATACTCGAGGCTCAGGAAGTACAGGTCCGGTTTTTCGGAGCTGTAAAACGTGTAATTCGTGATTTTCGCCGGAACGAAGAACAATAGCGGTTCCGGCTTGTCGTTTCGCTGGAAGGCGAAACGCAGGGATACGGAGTTTCCGGCCAGCCGGATCTGCTGCAGCGTTTGGGTCCTGAGACTGGCCACGATCTTGGCTCCGGCCATCGAGCAGGAGTACACGATACAGGATAGTTGGTCGCCCCGGGTCTTGAGGTATACCTCTTTCGGGAGGAGCTTCAATACCTCGATTATCTGCCGGTTGAAAGTGATCTCTCGATCTCTGTACGTTTCGTAGTACTGTGCGCGTTGCTGGCTTGTAATTAAGCCCATAAGGAGTGTACCTAACCGAATCTACTATAGTACAATCTCGGCCAGATTGTCAATGAAAGAAGGGTTTTGAGATGTTTTCCGTATTCGGATTGGGCAATCCCCTGCTCGATTTTTTAGCTCCGGTGAACCCTCCGATCCTGGAAGCCCTGGATGCCAAGAAGGGCACGATGAATTTGGTGGATCGAGAGGGTATGGAGAGGGTCTTGTCGAAGTTGAGCGGCTACACGAATATTCCCGGAGGAAGCGCGGCCAACACCCTCAGGGCGATTTCCTGGCTGGACAGCGG
>CAZFMD010000177.1:0-2476 GCA_964520025.1 uncultured Spirochaetaceae bacterium | reverse complement strand
GCCGGGGACTGTTTCTCCGCGGCGTATATCTTTGCCAGTCTGCGCGGTCATCCCCCCGTCCAGGCGGCCAGACTGGCCAATCGCCTGGCAGCCTCGATTGTCACGGTCCTGGGTTGTGATTTTACGAATCTGGACAGAGATCTGATCCTGCGGGAAGGGTTATCCTGAACTCATTTCTGCCGGGTTCGCAGTACACCTCTATCGTTCCGTTGTGTTCCTCGATTATTTTCTTGCAGATCGTCAGACCAAGGCCGGTGCCCTTATCCTTGTCGTAGGAAAAGAAGGGATCGAACAGCTTCGACTGCAGCTCCCGGGGAATCGGGGGGCCGTTGTTGGCAACACGAATCAGCACGCTCTCGTTCTTCACCGCCGAACTGATACGGATCGAACGCTCCCCTTCCACTCGCTGGAGATACTCGCGTGCGTTCTGTATCAGGTTGATGAACACCTTCTTCAGCTTTTTTCGGTCCCCGCACACGTTGTTTGTTCCGTTCAGGCAAATTTCGGTATGAATATTCTCTTTCTTGAGACTGATATCAAACAGTTCCATGATCTCCTGAAAGAGGACGGGCAAGTCGATGGATGTTGTTTCGAGGTGGCTCTGTCCTTTGGAGAAGGCCAACAGCTCCTCCACCATATCGAGCAGGCGTCGGACTTCCTGGTTGATAATTCCGGCAAACTCCTCCCGCTGAGCCGTGGCCAATTCGGCTTGAAGCAGGGAGACGAAACCGAGGATCGTGGCCAGGGGCCCTTTCAGGTCGTGAACGATCATGCTTGCCATTTGGCCCAGGACCAGGAACTGTTCCTCCTGCATCTCCTTGCGGTGCAGGCGCTGGCTATAGAGGACAGAGGACACCACGTGGGAGGCGGCTTCGGCGAAGGGAAGCTCTTCGGTATCGAAGGATTTGCCCAGTGAAGACAGGAATACCAGATAACCGAAGGAAGTACCCTGGAACATGAGGGGGAGAATACAGAGGCTGCGGGCATCGGCAGTTCTGCCGACGGTCGGCTGTTTCATCGGTTGCAGGTCCAGCGGCTCGACTATTCCGTTTATTTCCTCTTGCCGATCCGAAAAGCCGGCGGGAAGGCGGCTACGCGTGCGGTAGCCGTGTACCTCGCAGTGCCAGAAGCAATCGGCCCCCAGTTCCTCCTGGAGCCTAAGGCCCGCTTTGTCCAGGATTGTTTCGCTGGCTGTGAGCCCCTTCAGCTCCAACTGAAGCTCGTTCAGGAAGTCCAGCTCGTCGATCTTCTTGCGCAGAGAGCCGATCAAAGTCTGGTTTTTCCTCTTCAGTTCGAAGATCTCGATGGCATTGCGGATCGTGGCCTTGATTTCCTCTATATCCCAGGGCTTGCTCAGGTAGCGGTAGACCGCGCCCCGGTTGATGGCGTCAATCACCACATCGATATCGGAATAGCCGGTTACCAACACACGCACCGTTTCCGGGTACTCCTTGGCAACTGTCTCGAGGAGTTGAATCCCGTTGATGCCCGGCATGCGCTGGTCGGCCAGCAGCACCTGAATTTCCTGCTTGGCCAGGATCTCCAGGGCTTCTGCGCCCGATGCGGCTGTGATTACCGTGTATTCGCGTTCAAAGAAAGATCTGAACAGATAGAGGTTCTGAGGCTCGTCATCGACGTACAGTATTTTATGTCCGCCAGTACCCTGTTCCATGGCAGTGCAAGTAATCCGGGCAGCGAAAAGCCCCGCTTATGCCGTCTGGAGAAGCATCCTCTTGAACCATCTAAAACGGTCAAGTGGGTTTCCTCATCGAAGGTGCAGCTTCCCATCGGCGGTCGGCCGATGAGAGCTTCTACCCCAATATCGGGAATCCCTGGAGGTTGGTTTGACCCAAGAAGATTATTAATCCCCTCGCGGACACCGCAGGGCTATTATCCCATCAGACTCCTGTCAATCGTATCGATTAACCGCTCAGTAATTCTCTCCAATTCTACAGCTTCACTGTCCACTGTTTCTACCCCCCCGGTACGCAACAGCTCGTCTACTATGTTGAGACCGGCCAGCAAACTGATCTTTACTGGATCCTGAGTCGCGTTCTGTTCGTATTTGCGCTGGATCTCTTCGACCTTTTTCTCGAGATAATGGACGACGCGTTGTAGGTGCTCGATATCTCCGTTGGATTGAACAGTGAAGGAGGATCCGAGAATGTTAACCGCCAGGCTGTTTTTGTCCATCCTTAGCCAAGGAACGATTCTTTAGAATATATCGAGCTCCCCCTCCCCTTTGGCTTCAAAGGGGAGATGATCCTCGGCCTCTTCGGGATCCTCTTCGGTGTCGGCGGTTTCACCGGCAGGCATGTCCGTCTGAGCATCATTGATCTCATCCTCCAGCTCGTTCAAATTTTCCAATGCCCGGAGGATGGATTGCTCGATATCTTTCTGATCACTCTTGAAGTTGTCGACTCGCTTCTCCAGTTCCTGCATCCGCGTTTGAGCAGAATCAAGGGTCTGCCGCAAG
>CAZFMD010000176.1:1608-6408 GCA_964520025.1 uncultured Spirochaetaceae bacterium | reverse complement strand
CGATGCCGGCGAATATCGCCTCGGCGGTAGCCCGGAAGCTGCCCCGCAGCGCGCTCTCAAGCGGAGGCGGCACAGCCGTTGCCGCCTGAAGCACATGATTGATCAATGCCAGAGATCCCTCCTGTTTCCGTCCGTACAGGAGTAGAACGGTCTTCATCAGGAACAGGGATCCCTTGATCCAGGCATCCACGGCCCTGTCTATCGTTTCGGTAGCGGTCTCCTGAAGAAGCTTCTGTTCCAGCTTCGGCGTCAACAGGAGGAGAGTCTCGTCGATTCTGTCGAAACGGTTCAGGGTGGTGAGCACAACATTCTTGGCAGAAATCGGTGAGCTCCTGTTCCATTCGACTACCAGGAGATCTTCCCCCTCGGACACCAGAGGGGTGTCGATGCCGGCCCCGCCGGAGCAGGTGGCGGCCACACCGTATCCTTCACTTAGATACTTTCGTACCAGTTGATCTCCCAGGGGAGTCGCCGCATCTGTGATCAGAGCTACCCGCTTCATGGCAACAGCATCTTAGCAAGGCAGGAAAGCGGTGGTCAACGGTAGCGGAGCCGGATCGTGCAGAGGCAAAAGGCGGCGTTCTATTCCGGTGGTCAAAGGGAGCGCAATCGCGTAGGATAAGCCGTGAAAAAAGCAGATGCCCTCAAGCTGATCCTGGTGGCCTTTCTCTGGGGTGGCCAGTTCGTTGCCGCCCGTATCGTCGCTACAGAAGCACCACCGTTTGCCGCTTCTTTCATCCGCTTCGCTTTCGCCACCGCTGCGCTGCTGATCCTTCACCTGATCCGGGAGAGACGATTCATCCGTCTGACCATTCGCCAGTGGGCCTGGCTCACGCTTCTGGGTTTGTCCGGGGTGTTTCTCTACAATCTGTTTTTTTTCTCCGCCCTGGCCATTGCTCCGGCGGGGCGAAGCTCCGTGGTTGTAGCCATGACTCCAACCGTTGTATCGGTGGCATCGATTGTTCTTTTCAGGGATCGCTTCTCTCTCCTTCGCATTATCGGGTTGATGGTAGCCCTTTTCGGTGTATCCTGGGCGATCAGCGGGGGAAATCCGGTCAGTCTATTGCGAGGGCAGATCGGTAGAGGGGATCTGTACCTTTTCGCGGCCATGCTGAGCTGGGCTACCTTTTCGGTGGTCGGAAAGATCATCCTCAGGGAGCTGGCGCCCCGTCTGGCCATCACCTACGCCTGTCTGATCGGAACCGTCGCCCTGGCCGTGCCGGCTGTTCTGGAGGGTGGGTTGGCCGCTGTCCCCGGCTACTCTCTGGAAATGTGGTTGAGCCTGGCCTATCTGGGATTGATGGGAACCGTGCTGGCCTTTATTCTCTACTATCAGGGAATTAAAGCGATCGGCCCTGCGAAAACGACTATTTTTATTAACCTGGTTCCGATTTGGACCATGATCCTCAGTACGGTCGTTCTGGGGGAGAGAATCACCCTGCCCCTCGTGTTGGGGGCGTCCATGGTCATCGGGGGTGTTTTCTTGACCAGTCGATCTTGAGGGCAACGGGAGGGAGATTCCATGAGCACGACGGCAAAAATCCTCACCTTCGGCTATACAGATGCGGAGTGCAAGCGTATAGACCAGCGACTGGCCGAGATCGGTGTACCCGCGCCTACCCGACTGGAAAAACGGCACGGATCCGTTGTGATCGGCGATATACTGCGGCAAGGAACGCTCGGCACCGAGGAGTTCGACTGCCAGGATCGCCTGGTGCTGTTCTACAATATTTCAGAGGCCGGCGTGAGGTCCTTGATGCAGATTCTCAAGTCTCTCGAAATCCCGAAACCGATATTCGCCATGGTCACCGAAACCTCGATCACCTGGACCCTGGAGCAGCTGATGGAGCACCTGATCGAGGAAAAACGGGCTCACGAAGGTTCGACGTAGGTATTCGAGAGAAACCACTTGCCGACTTTGGCCAGAGCCCAGGGAGTGTAGAGGCCCAGGGTGATGACCGACAACAGAAGCTGTCCCCAGAGCAAGCCAAAACCTCTGCCGGTCTGACCTTGAAAACCGAGCCGGCTCTCCTGTTTCTGCTCGACGAAAACCCCAGTGTGCTCGACCAGGTAGCGATAGATCTTGATATAGGCCGCCGGCAGGTAGATACCCAGGGTGAGAACACTCAATAACATCTGGATCCAGATCAGCGACACGGAGGGCCAAAACTCTGTATTCCAGGACAGGGATTTGTCTCGGTAGCGGAGATTGGTGAAGAACCAACGGTAGACCAGGTAGATATAGGCGGCAATAAAACTCCAGAAAATCAGCTGTGCCAGGAGCTGCAGCATGAAGGCCTGGAAAGGATTCACGGTCGATAGAGAACCGAAGACCGTCGGGTCCAGGCGGACTTGAACCAGGATAAGCGGAATCATGGGAACTGCAATGGTGCACAGGATGATGAGCAGCAGCCTGCCGCCCCTGCCGCCGAACTCCAGCGGTTGCTCTTTGTAGGAGATTTCTCCGACCAGGTAGCGGGTGATGCGGGTGACGTACCACGGTCCGTAGATGCCCAGGGTAATCACTGTAAGGAAGGTGCCCAGCAGGTTCATACCGAAGAACTTTGCGATCGAGCCTTGCAGAGCAAACGCCTGGTTTTCAAAGCAGAGCGCCGCGAGGAGTTTGCGCAGTATTGGAATATAGAGTATGACGGTGAGGAAAATCAGCGCCGCAACCAACAGCAGCAGGGTGAAGACGCTTGAAGGGGCAGCGGTGCCGGCCTCGACTCTGCCGCTTTGGATTGCGATGAGTACCTCGAGAATCAGCCAGGGTATGAAGAAACCAAGAAACAGAGGCAGAAGCCTCTTCGCCTCCAGTTGAAAGTCAAACTCTCGTTTCATTTTTCGCCTCTCAGATCTTCGTAGATCGAAAGAACTTGTTCTTTGACCTCTTGCGGAGCTTCGACGTGGCCCCAGCCGTTCTGCTGTTGCCACAGACCGTCGTATGCCCGGTCGTGGTAGGTGCGCATCAGATGCGGGATCTGCTGTTCTGTCAGGACTGCATCCAGGAGCCGTGCCTCCACCTCGTTGTTCAGCACCAGGATCTTTTGGAACTTCGCCATGGATCTCTCCTCGTTTACAGGTTATTTTCCTGTAGCTTAGCAATATAGCGGAATCTCTACCTATTTGCTATCCTTGAGAGCAAGCGGAGGCTCAAGCGTGAAGATAGCAATCGGCCAGATCAACCCGACAATCGGGGACTTCGCAGGAAATGCGAACAGGATCATCGACTACATCAAACGGGCCCACCGGGAGGGTGCCGATCTTGCCGTGTTTCCGGAGATGTGCGTCTGCGGGTACCCGCCAATGGATCTTCTGGACCACGTTTCATTTGTAGAAGCGAACCTGAAGGCCCTGCGCTCCATACAGCAGCGCGCTCCGGCAGGTATCGGAATTGTGCTGGGGTACGTCGATAAGAACAGGGCTTCCTCGGGCAAACCGCTGGTAAATGCGGTTTCATTGATCCAAAACGGCGAGGTATTGTTCACCCAGACCAAGTCTCTTCTACCCACCCATGATGTGTTCGATGAGGCGCGATATTTCGAACCGGCGGATCAACGCCGTATCGTGGCCTTTGCAGGTCAGCAGATCGGAATCGCCATCTGTGAGGATATCTGGTGGGAGTCCGATCGGCAGGGCACTCTGCATTACCCGGTGGACCCGGTGAAGGAGCTTCTGGACAGGGGCGCTACCGTGATCATCGCGCCATCAGCCTCGCCCTTCTACTCCGGAAAGCTCCAGATCCGCTACAGACTTCTTTCCGGCATCGGCAAGTCTTCCGGGGTTCCGACTGTGTACGTGAACCTGGTCGGAGGCAACGACAGCCTGGTCTTTGACGGCCGTTCCCTGGTCACTTCTGCCGATGGGGCTCTGAGTTTCATCGGTGCAAGTTTTCAGGAACAGCTGGCCTTCATAGACACGGGGAACCTCACCGCCATCCCGGAGTTCCAGGTGGATAAATACGAGGAGGTCGAGCAGGCCCTGGTGTTGGGAATTCGCGACTATCTGGACAAATGCGGGTTCAAGCGGGTACACGTGGGCCTGTCCGGGGGCATAGATTCCAGTGTGGTGGCCGTGCTTGCCGCGAAGGCTGCGGGACCTGAAAACCTCAGGTTGTTCGCATTGCCTTCACGCTACTCCTCCCAGGGAAGTTGGGAGGATGCTCAGCAGCTGGCCGAGAATCTCGGTGTGGAGATTCACAGTTTGTCGATCGAAGCGATGTTTCAGGCCGGTTCCCAGACTCTTGCCCCGGTGTTCCAGGGTAAACCCGCCGACACCACCGAAGAAAATTTACAGGCCAGGATCCGGGGACTGCTACTCATGGCTTACTCCAACAAATTTCATTCTCTCCTGCTCACCACTGGAAATAAATCCGAGTTGGCTACCGGTTATTGCACCCTCTACGGCGATATGTGCGGTGTGCTGGCGGTCATCGGGGATCTGTTCAAAACCGAAGTCTACGCCCTGGCCCGCAGCTTGAATCGAGACAAAACGGTGATCCCCGAATCCGTGCTCACCAAAGCACCGAGCGCCGAGCTGAGACCGGATCAGACCGATCAGGATAGCCTGCCACCCTATGATCTTCTCGATCAGATCCTCCAGCTGTACCTGTTGCAGAGCAAGACCCTGGAGCAGATAACCGCCGCGGGATTCGAGGAGGAGGTGGTGAAAAGAGTGCTGACCATGGTGGGCAGGGCGGAGTTCAAGCGTCGCCAGGCCCCCCCAGTGTTGAAGGTCAGCCCGCGGGCCTTTGGAACGGGCCGGCGCATCCCCATAGCCCGGACCATCCACGAAGCCTGA
>CAZFMD010000176.1:0-1508 GCA_964520025.1 uncultured Spirochaetaceae bacterium | reverse complement strand
CTGTTCGCCCAGTACAACCGTGAGGCCGTTGTCTCGGTCATGCGCGACAGCTACAGGCTGATCGGAGAGATTAATACGGCGGCCGCCGCGAACGACTATTACACTACCGCGGTGAAGCTGATGGAGCTTGCAGAGGCATTCAAGACCCTTGAGCAGACCCCCCCGCCCCGGGGTTCTCGGGCCGAGTGGGACAGAATCAACAACGAGTTGATCGAGGCTGCTTTTCGGGGAATCGGCGCTTGCGGTGAACGTGACAGCAAGGCTCTTCAGGCAGAACTCTCAAAGATTATGGCTTTCAATCAGGAAGGCCACAGCAAGTTCAAGTAGAATCGGTTCGATCAGCTGATTCGATCTGGAAAGAGCCCGGAGAATCGGCAGGGGGCGGAAACCTCCTACCTTTTTCCGGGCTTTTTTTGTTTTCCCGACAGGGCTTTCTGGATTGCCGCGGTGAAGTTATGCAGCTCAAAAGGTTTGGTAATAACCCCGGCAGCTCCCTCTTCCAGAAAATCCTCGATTGAACCATTGGCGGTGAATCCGGTCATCAACAGGATCCTTGCGCGGGAATCGATCTCTTTTATCCTGTAAAAACAATCCCGCCCCCCAACATGGGGCATGAGCATGTCCAGAATCACCAGATCGATGCTCTCACCCTTCTTCTCGTATATGGCGATTGCATCGGAGCCATCTTTGGTGGCAATCACGCTGTAGCCTGATTCTTCCAGGGCTCGAACAACCATCCCCAGCACCTGCGGATTATCTTCGGCCACCAGGATCGTACCTTTGCCCACTGCCAGATCCGGGGCGTAGCTGTGATTCGGCTTTTCCACCTGACCGGCCTCGATTACCGGCAGATAGATATTGAATACGCTTCCCGAGCCTTCCTTGCTGTGTACATCGATGAATCCGTCGTGATTCTGGACGATCCCGTACACCACCGCCAGCCCCAATCCGGTACCTGTTTTTTCTCCCTTGGTTGTGAAAAACGGTTCGAACAGGTGATCCAGGTTTTTCTGTGGAATCCCTCCTCCCGAATCACAAATACTCAGACACACGTATCGCCCGGGCTGGGCGTGAAGGAAGCGAGAGGCTGACCGCCAATCCAGCTCCATGTTGTACGATCTGATAGTGAGCTCGCCGTGTTTTTCGCCGTTGTTTTTGGTTTTTTCAAGGCTGCTCATGATCGCATCCCGGGCGTTTACGCAGAGGTTCATCAGCATCTGGCTCATCTGGGAAGCGTTTGCATTAATGCCGGAAAGTTCGGGATCCAGATTCAGCGTGATCTTGATTTCAGGGGGAAAGGTGCGCCGCAGCAGCTTGTGAGTCTCCTCCACGAGGCTGTTGAGGCTCAACGGTTCGCGTTTGCTCGAGCTCTGGCGGGTAAACATCCGCAGTTCCTGGGTCAGCTCCCGGCCCCGATCCGTCGCGGTTTTAATCTGCGCAAAGTCCTGGTAGGTCTTGCTGTCTTCGGGAAGCTCCAGAAGTGCCAGCTGGCTGTATCCGCTGATGGC
>CAZFMD010000175.1:5051-6449 GCA_964520025.1 uncultured Spirochaetaceae bacterium | reverse complement strand
GGCTTCATGCAGAACCGCTACGCCGCCACGGCCTTCGCCGTGATCACCGCCGCGATCCTGGCCTTTGCCACCGGAGCCTCTGGAGCCGGTGCCCTGAAGCTCTGGCCCCTGTTTGGAGCGACCAACCAGTGCCTGGCCGCCCTGGCCCTTCTGGCCATTACCGTGTACCTCAAGCAGAAGGGCGGCGTTCGCTATCTGGTTGCAGGCCTTCCCGCGGTCTTCATGATCGTGATGACCACCTGGGGTTTGATCTACAATGAGATCAGCTTCATCAAAGCCGGCAATATTCTGCTCAGCGTCGTGAATGCTCTCGTGCTGGTGATCGCCCTCTGGATCATAGTCGAGGGTCTGTCTGCCTTCTTTGGAAAGAAAACTCTGGAGGCCAAAGCACAAGCTTAGGGCATATGCGTGTAGAAAAATAAACAAAGAGGAGGCCGTCTTCGGTCTCCTCTTTGCTTCTTGCGCCCGATCCTTTGGCGTTTTCGCCTTCCCAGAGCGGGCGCACCTACTTCTGGTTGGAATGCTGTTATGAGTGATGATTTCGGTGGGCTGGTGAAAAATCTGAATCGCCTCTTCTGGACGCTGACGGTGGTAGCCGTGGCTTTTCTGGGATTGGGCTACCTCCTGCATCGTATGGGGATTACTGTCTCCACCTCCCTGGGTAATCTTAAGGTTTGGGGCATCTTCCTGTTGATCCTGACTGCGATTCTGGGGATCGCCCTGCCGATCCTGCTGCGCACCATGTTCAACAAGAGGGCGGTGGATGCGAAACATGTGACTATGGCTGAGTTCGTAGCCCATCACAGGCGGTTGATCGTAATCGCCATTTCCGCGGCCTACGTGGCCGGGGTTGCCTATATCCTGGTTGTGCCCGGCCTGTATCTGTACGGATCGGTGCTGTGCGGGCTGTACGGGATCTACAGCGCCATACCCCAGGAACGGAAGCTGAAGGGGGAGATGCGCTACTACGGCTTGGACGGGAAATGAAAAGCCCCAAATGGCTGGAGCAGGTTCGCCTGTTCTTCAAGGATCTGCAGAGCGTCAATCGAAGCAAGGCCACGGAAATGCTGGAGTTCGAAGTACTCGAGCTACGCAACATCTTCGCGCTTCTGCTGTTCGGTTCCTTCATCGGCATGCCCTCTCCGCCCGTACACATCACCCTGCAGCTGCACCCTTATATGGATGGGGACATCCAGCTGATGTTGCGACGCATCAACGTAGCCCACGACGCTCTGGCCGAAGTGGTCTCCACCTTGGGCGAACCGTGAACGCCCGCGTCCTGTTCTTTATAGGCAAGGGGGGTGTGGGCAAGTCCACCAACTCCTCGCTTTTCGCCCTCAAGCTGGCCCGAAGCGGAAAGCGGGTGCTGCTGAACTCCATCGATCCGGCTCACAACCT
>CAZFMD010000175.1:1335-4951 GCA_964520025.1 uncultured Spirochaetaceae bacterium | reverse complement strand
TGCAGGAGCTTTCCCAGTTCCGGCAGCTGATCCTCGATAAGGAGCAGATCATCACCAGAATCAAACAGGGAGGCAAGCAGGGCAGCCGGGAGCGGGATCCGATTCTCGGCAAGATAGCAGATCTGGTGGATCTGTACAGGGGGATGTCCCAGTTGCTGAAGAACCTCACAAATACCCGCATGTTCCTCGTGCTCAATCCGGATGAGCTGTCCCTTGCGGAATCACAGCTGATCTGGAGGGAGATGTCCAACCTGGGTATCGAGGTTCCCTACCTCGTCCTCAACAAAGCCGGAGAAGATGGGGAGTTTGTGAAGAGGATTCGAAACGAGTTTGCGGATGCCCGGATCCTGATCCTCCCCGCCCTGGCGGGCCAGGAGATGACCGGAATCGAGAGGCTCGATTCCGTTGAGCTGCCCATGGATGTCGCCGAGCTTTGATGCCGCAGTTGGGGTAAGCGGTATGTACAAGTCAACTATACGTCAACTAGACGTCAACTATACGTTGACAATCTGGATCCAGTGTTCGGGGAACTCCTGTTTGAACTGGGCTTCCAGGTCCTTGAGAGTGTCGGACTGCTGAACCAATGCCAACAGCGTACAGCAACCGTGGGTGCTATGCACCGCCTTGGTGAACACGTACAGCTTGTTTTGCTTCTCGTTGTAACGCACCCGCTCTACCAGGCCCAGATGCGAGACTGGCAGGTTGCTCTCCTTTTCGACAACCCGATCCAGAACACTGTCGATCTTCTTGATCATTGTCTGGTTCATAGTTTGAATATAGTATTTGGGCTATGTAACCGTCAATCCAGGCGCACGGGTTCAGAAGGACAGGTCCGTGTCCTCCTCGTCGAAGAAGCTGTCCTCCTCCCCGAAAAACTCCTCCTCCCCCTGTTCGAACAGATCCGTGGGGAAGTTCCCATTGTTGCGTTTGGCGTAGAGCTTGGTGATGTAGCGTAACTCAGCCATCTTCTCTCCCAGCTCCCTCTTCTCCCGATTGAAGCGGTTGAAAAACGCGGCGGAGGAGAGCCCCTGTTCGATCTGGCCCCGACCGTAGCCTTCACGGTAATAGCCTTCCAGCTCGATCAAGCGGAAGTACACCCGCTCGAACATGTAGAGGATCTTACGCAGCTCCATAAGCTCGCCGATGAGCTCCTTCTTCTCCCGCATGCTCTCCATGCGGCCGCCCATCCGCCCGTGCCTGTCTTCCTCGTACCACTTGCGCAGGATCTGGGTGTTTCCCTGAAGATCTCCGTAGGCGCTGTCGAAGCGGCTCTTTAAACGCATATAGCGCCCGGCGTAAAATTTGATGGCCCCGAGGGCGTTTGCTTTGAAGACCTCCAGCCGGTCGGCGTACCATTCCCTCTGAAAAGTTTCCAGGTCCGAGACAGCCACGGGCACCTCCCGGAACAGCTCTCCCGGGCGTTTCTCCACAACTCTGCCCGGTTCGGCAAACAGTTCCTCCCCGCTGTCGTCGATGCAGGAGACCCGGCCCTCTTCTGCGGTGACCAGGATGTCTCCCCCCGGACTGAGGGTTACATCGAAATCCGTGCCCCGCACGCCCATCAGGGCGCTTTCGGTGGCCACCTCCACACTTTGGCGCCCGGAAAGCTTGGCCACCTTGACCGAAAGGCTGCCGGTGATCAAGCCGATGGTGGTCGTATCGTCCCGGCCGATCTTGTTCATCTCGAAGTAGAAACTCGTGTTCGGAGAGATCTTGACGATAGAAGGGGCGCTGCGGGGACTGTCCAGTTCGACCTCGGCATATCCGGTACCGTCCGTGCGCATGAGGTCGTAGTTTTCCACCCCCATCCCGATAAAAACATCCCAAGCGGGTATTGTTTCACGGTTGCGGTCGATCTCGACCCCCTCTTCCATGTAGGCGATGGCCCCTATCTCGGCCTGAGCCGCGGCAGGCAGCCCGGCCAGCAGAACCAGAGCAAGTGCGAAACATCCGATCTTGAAAACTCTCATTGTACTAAACCCCCTCCTTAGACACTCCTTACTTTTGTAAATATAGCACGTAATCCGTCAATTTTACCGGGAAGATCTCCAAAAACCTGGCGCCAGATCGTCGGACTCTCCATGCATAGGTAGACCGGAGCGGAGATCTCCCTGCTCAATGCCTCATACAAGGTTCGGTAGATAGGCGAACGTATTTTCTGGGGATAACGGAGCTTGCCATCCCGACAGGGAACGAACTCCTCATAGAGAAACATCTGTTCGCCCAGTTTCTCCTTCAGTTCCGGTGTGTAGCGCATCGTGCCCAGGCTGATCCAGGCGATACGCTCGGAGGGAAAGCGGCTCAGAAGCCCTGCCAGGCTCAGGTACTCATCCTCCCAGTTGTCAGAGAGAAAGATCGGGTCGAAGTGAAAAGCCAGATAGTAGCCCGCCTTCAGCGCTCTATCAGCGGCAGCCAGGCGGTCGACAAGGCTGCTTGCATTGGGCTCGTGGGCTTCGATCTGCGCTTGAGGGTTCACCGAGAATCCGATTACCGCGTTTCCCTTGTTCTCGACATCCAGCAGATGATCTACGAAGTGGGTCTTGGTCTTCAATTCGAAGTACATGTTCGGATACGCGGACAGGGCGGTGATGAAAGCCTCGGACAGGCCGAACAACGGGTCCAGGAGCAGGGAATCGCCCACCTCCCCGGTCCCGGCCCGGATCGTGACATCCCTGTTTTGCCGGGCCAGTTCCTGCAATCGTGATATCGATCGCTCCGGCTCCAGGTACACGGTCAGAGGTGAAAAGTTCAGATAGCTCTCCATGATGCAGTAGCCGCAGCCCAGTGTGCAGCCCAGGTACAGATCCACCGTGATGTAGTTGCAGCAGATATGCCCCCTGGAGCCGGGGCAATAGGTTACGGTTTTTCCCCTGGGTCCGCCCACAAACAGGGTGTGACGGTTCAGATTTTCTTTGGGAATCTCCTCTTTGCTCTGCACCTCTTGGAGCGGCACTCCGGGCAGCTGCTCTATCGCCCGCCGCAGGTAGGGGGAGTCCGCCACCGCCCGCTCCACGTAGAGGCGATGTATCAGCTCAGTGTAGTAGCTCGAAGAGGGCATCAAGGTGTCCTTCCAGAGAGTGCAGCGCGTTGAGCTTGCGGTCAAAGGATTTGGCACTGCTGAAGTCGAACTCCACCGAAAAAGAATCCCCCTCGAAGTACGGCGGTGGTTTCACCTGCACCCCGCTGCCTTTGAGCAGCTGCTCCTCCACAGCCGCGAAGCGTTCTTCCAATTCGCTCAGCATGGGGAAACGCATTCGATGGACTGTTTCTATAGGCCGGCGACTCAGGAAAGCCCGATCCGCCAGGTCCCTGATTTCTCCATGAGAAAGCTCACGTTTGCGGCTTACTTCTAACAGCTCGTTGAGGAACTGCCGGCGCTGGCTGAAGGTAAGGGTGCCGGGCTGAAGCTCGGTGAATATCTCCTCCGGCAGATCCTGAACCCGGATTGCGCTCTTCAGGTCAACCTGCCCCCCTGCAACCAGGGCTTTGAGGCCCTGCGGGAGAGCAGCAAAGGCGGCGATCTTGGCGGCCAGTTGAGGATCCCGGTGACCCTCGATCAGCGGACTCAGCTCGGAGAATAGCTCGATCAGAGCAGGACCGGCTGACAAAGGTTCAG
>CAZFMD010000175.1:0-1235 GCA_964520025.1 uncultured Spirochaetaceae bacterium | reverse complement strand
TTGAAGTACCCAAAGCGAAGATCGGGGAAACGTTCCTGGAGTATCTGCAGGAACCGGAGGATTCCGACGGTTTCCCCCTCCGGCTCGAAGCCGATACGCTCCAGATACCACTCGGGATCGATATTCAAGTTCCGCATCTGGATGAGATCGATCCCCGTCTCCGAGACCAGCCGGCTCAACGCCTCCAGCTCGCCTCGTTCATCCGTGAATCCCGGGAGTACGAAGTAGTTCAGGCTGACGAAACCCGAAAGGCTCTTCATGATCCGAATCGAGCTCTTGACCGTTTCCAGGCTGTAACCCTTGGGCCTATAGTAGCTGTGATAGTACGAGGGCCGACAGGAGTTCAGGCTGACCCGGATGCTGTCAAGCCCGGACTCACGGAGAAGTCCCACCGCATCGGGCAGACTGGCGTTGCTGTTCAGGTTGACGGTTCCCCGTCCTGTGGCCCGGCGCATCAGGCGGATCGATTCGACTAAGGTTTCTGTTTGAAGGAGCGGTTCGCCTTCGCATCCCTGGCCGAAACTCACCACGGCGCGGGGAGCGTCCTGAAGGTGGGGGATAGCCACCTGGGCGATCTCCTCCGCGGTGGGAACGAAACGGATCCTGTCCTGAGTCGCGCAGAACTCGCTGCCCTCCTGGAGGCTGATGCAGCCCAGGCAGCGGGCATTGCAGACGGGGGAGGTGGGCAGCGGGGCTTCCCAGCGCCCGAGGAAGTAATTCTTGGCAGCCGGGCAGCCGAAACTGAGGGCACACTTGCCCAGGTGCTGGATGAGGCGATTGTTCCTGCTCGCTTTCATCATCCGATGGGCGTTTCTCCGGATTTCGGCCGGATCGAAGCGATCGCTGTCCTGGCGGGGATCCTCATCGATGCGCAGGGCCGAGACCACGAATCCGCCATCGTGCCATCCCACCGCGGTGTAGGCGAACAGGGGCAAGACCGCGGCCCGGCTCGAGCTCTTGTACGCCGTGGAGTACAGTTGGGTGTATGCCGGAGCGACGAACGCCGCCACCCCCCGGATGTCTCTGCCTCCGGTGTAGGGATTTTGCTCCAGTACCCGGAAGCTGGCGGTAGACGGATCGTAGCCCACGGGCATCCGCCCGGGCAGCTGGAACAGCTCACTACCCGGGGGTAGGGGTATCCAGTCCCCCGCCTGCAGCCGAACGTGTCGCCCTGCGCTGGAGCCGACCATCTCCAGGTCGGAGAAATCGAGGATATTTCCCGTTTCATCGGCGAA
>CAZFMD010000174.1:4571-6505 GCA_964520025.1 uncultured Spirochaetaceae bacterium | reverse complement strand
TCCTGGTCCGGGCCAAGTGCAATGTCCATGGATTTGGAGGGCGGGAAATCGTGGTTGATTTCTCTCAGAAACAGGGAGAGGACTATCAGGTAAAGCGACGTTGATAGTGTCTTGTTTGCGTAGCCGTCTCCCGGCATTCCCGGCTCAACTCGAGCCCATCACCTCGTACTGTTTGTCGATGATATAGTCGGCACGGCTCCTGTGAGCCGAAATTATCCGATGTTCGATTTCCAACACTGTCTCTAAAAACTCATCCTGTGCTTCCCGTGCCCGTTCCAGCCGAGACCGAAGTGTCTCCAGATAGGTCAAATCGATAAACACCCTTGTATCGACATTCTCCAGCTCAGTTGTATAGGTGCCCTCTGCGACCACGGCGGTAATGCCTTCCAGGGAGACGGTCTCCTCGGTAATGCGATCCTCTTCATATACCACAAGGGGCTTTACGATCCTCCGGACCCCGGATCGAACCTGAGCGAGGTGCTTGTCCAGAAGATCCAGACGGACCTCCTGCATCCCGACCCAACTGATATCCTTACGGCGTGTTCTGTCGTTGGTTTTCGGGGGATGGACAAAGTAGTCGTCCTGCTGAAAAACCAGTGTCTTGAAGCCCCGCCGGATCAAGGCATCGGCAATGGCCTGCCCGGCCTCCGACTTTCCACTGCCCGACTCACCGGCAATGCTAATAATGTAGGCTCTCGGGCAGGATCGCAGGGCGGGCAGGATTCGTTCCACGATCTGTTCGGCAGCCCGACGGTGTTTGTCCTTGATGATGAGCTTATCCCCGATCATTCCAACCCCTCCATGTGGTAGTACATTCTTTCCAACCAGGATCCGGACCCGGCGTTTTCCGGCTCCATGAACTCATGGTTGCCCTCGTCCACGCCCCTTAAAACACTCATAAACTCATCCAGATATCCTCTTGCGGTCCGTTCCCAGGTGTAGCGGTTCAGGACCCGGCGGCGGCCACGGCTCTGCATTTCCTGTCGATGAGATTCATCCCGGGCGAGCTCCAACAACCCCCGGGCAATATCTCCCGGGTCCTCCGGATCGACAAGTATCCCGTACGCCTCTTCCTTTCCCTGCAGGCTCTCCCGGGGGCCACCGTTTCGGGTAACAACGGCAGGAAGGCCGGCGGCCATGGCCTCCAATGGAGCCAAACCAAAGGGTTCGTAGTGCGAAGTCAGGGCGAAGATCCCCCGTTTGCTTCGGCCCAAGTAGCGATAGCAGGCAGCCAGCTGTTCCTGGCTGTTCAGATCAAAGGCGCTCACACAGCCCTGCAGACAGCTTTCCTGGATTTGGTCAATAATCTGTTCGAAAATCTCCCTTTCCTCTCCCGAAAAGTCCGTCTTCCAACTGCGCAGAGGATCCCGCACTCCCCGCGTGATGATCAACAGATTGGCAGCCCGGCGAAGCTCTTGACTCCTCGCCCAGGCGCGGATCAAACCCAGATGGTTCTTCTTTGCATCGAATCGACTGGAGCAGACAACGGTGGCCAGGCCGCGACGCTGCACCGGGATATCCCGTCCCAGCATCTTATCGACCCGGTTGATAATTTGCCCCTCCAAATCGCTCCGCCGATCCGAGCCGAAAATTTCCAGATTCACCCCCGGGGGAATCACCGAGAACTTTGCCTGCGTTTCAGGATCCACGGCTCCCCTATACAAGCGATGGGCGTACTGCTCCTCCTTCTCCTGATCTGTACTGGTTATGATGCGGGCGGCTCGCGCCATGGAGACCCTCTCGGCGGCGATACGCCTGTCGAAGCGAAAGGTTTCCACGGCGTCGCGGAAACTCTCTCCTCCCCTGAGGATCTTGTCCATCTTCTGGGCTCCCAGGCTATGCCCGGTAAAGGTGAAGGCGATTCTTCGCTGCTCCTGCAGCAGCACGGCGGCCAAGCCGCCATCGGCATAGTGTCCGGCCAGTATATCGGGGAA
>CAZFMD010000174.1:0-4471 GCA_964520025.1 uncultured Spirochaetaceae bacterium | reverse complement strand
TCCTTAACATATACCAGCTGTCCGCCGAAATCCGGATGTTGAGTCCATCCGAAATCGCTGGGATCGAAATTCCCCTGCGGATTCAAACAGGCAATGTGCATCGTTAAAAAAAAGGGCGAAAACCATTGACAAGTCTATACCAATCGTATAGTTTTGTAAAGAGGTTTCATGAAAGCACTTACTTTAACGAAAAAGGGTGTTTCATGAAGAAGAGGGACCCCACCATCTACCAGGTTGCGGAAGCCGCGGGCGTGAGTATTGCCACGGTCTCACGAGTTTTGAATGCTCCCCACCGAGTGAATGAGGATACTCGCAAGCGGATTCTCAAGGCGATCGAAGAGCTACATTTCGTTCCCAAAGCCGAAGCCAGCGCCAGGGCGCGAAAGGAGTTCAAGAGAATCGGGGTGCTAACCCCTTACTTCACCGAGCCCTCCTTTGTGCAGCGGATGCGGGGCATATCGAACGTCCTGATGGGAAGCGAGTACGAACTGATCGTATATGCGGTCGAGTCCCTGGCCCAGCTGCGGGGCTACCTGGACATGCTGCCGATCTCCCGCCGCATCGATGGACTGATCATCATGTCTCTGCCCCTGGTAGATGGGGACGCCGAAAGGATTCGCAGCAACCATCTGCAGACCATCCTGGTCGAGTACAACCATCCATTCTTCTCGAGCATCGAAATCGACAATGAAAACGGCGGGCGCATGGCCGCAGAGTACCTGCTGGGCAAAGGATACAGGCGCATGGCCTTCATCGGTGAGGCCGGCGAACCCCCCTACTCTCTTCATCCCGCGGCCCATCGTCTTACAGGATTTCAAAAAGCTCTGGCCGATGCCGGGATTCCTTTAGACGAGGAGTATATCGGCTTGAATCCTCTAAATTTGGAAAAAGTCAAAAAGCAGACCAAACGATTCCTCGATCTTCCCGAGCCCCCTGAAGCCATATTCGCCTGCTCCGACATCCAGGCTGCGGGAGTTCTCAAGGCCGCCCGGGAGTGGGGCTTGAGCGTTCCGGATGACCTTGCTGTCTTGGGATTCGACAATATCGACTTGGCCGACTACATGGAGTTGACAACCATTGATCAGGCCCTGGACGAATCCGGGCGCACAGCCGTAGAACTGCTGATCGCCCGCATGGCCAATCCCGAACGCCCGATGCAGAACATCAAACTCCAACTCAACGTGATTGAGAGGAGCACGGCATAACCAAATGGCATTTTCGCACACTGCCAAATTCAACCCAGAAGGAGGTCAATATGAAAAAAGACGATCCCTTCCCCTGACCGGGAACAATAGGCCATTTTCTCGATGCGTATTTGTTCGAGCAAAGAAAAAAGCTATAGAAAGGAGTGCTACATGAAGAAGTACTTAGTGATTGGGCTTGCCCTGCTGTTCATCGCCGGCATGGCATTTGCCGGTGGCGGTCAAGAACAGCCAAAGGAACCGGAGGGCAAGGTCGTAGAGGTTTTCGGTGTATTCCGGCCGCCCGAGGATGTGCGTTTTCTCGAAGCCATCAAACCCTTCGAGGTTCGCACCGGTATCGATGTCCGGTACGAATACTCACCGGAGTTTGAAACTCTTATCTTCGTACGTGTTGAAGGTGGAGACCCGCCTGATATCGCAGCAATTCCCCAACCCGGTATGATGAAGACCTTTGCAGACCGAGGGGCATTGGTGCCGCTCTGGTCCAAGGTGAAACAGGTAATTTTGGACAACTACGCTCCGGTCTGGCTGGACCTCGGTTCCCATAAGGGAGAGGCCTACGGGGTGTTCCACCGGGTAAATCTGAAGAGCCTGGTCTGGTATCCGAAGAATCCCTGGAACGACGCGGGCTTTGGCACGCCCACTACGTGGGATGAGCTGGAGACTCTGGAAAAGAAGATGATCGGCATGGGTGAAGTGCCCTGGACTGTAGGCTTTGAAAGTGGTGCGGCAACCGGCTGGCCGGCTACCGACTGGATGGAGGATATCATGCTCCGGACTGCCGGACCGGAGGTGTACGACCAGTGGGTGAACCACGAAATCCCCTTCAACAACCGCTACGTCAAAGAGGCGGCTGAAATCATCGGCAAGCGCTTCCTCGACCCCAAATACGTTTACGGAGGACCGGAGTATATCTTGACGGCTAACTTCGGCAACGATGCACCGAACGTGATGTTCGAGGATCCGCCGGGCGCCTGGATGCACAGGCAGGGTAACTTCATCACCGGCTTCTTCCCGGAGTCGGTAAAACAAGATCTGGACAACCAGGTTGGGGTGTTCGGCTTTCCCCAAATCGATCCCCAGTGGGGTACCCCGGCTCTCGGCGGTGGCGACCAGTTCGTCGTGTTCAACGACCGCCCCGAGGTTCGCCAGTTCATGGAGTTCCTGGCCACCTGGGAGTCCGGTGAAGCCTGGGCTCGAACCGGCGGCGCTCTGTTTGCTTACAAGAATCAGGACATCAGCGCCTATCCGACCGCAATAGAACAGGCACAGGCGGAGCTGCTGCTCAATGCCAAGGTCTTCCGCTTCGACGCCTCGGACCTGATGCCCGCGGAAGTGGGCGCTGGAACCTTCTGGACCGGTATGGTGGATGCGCTCAGCGGTGTACCGATCGACAGAGTGCTTGATGAAATCGAAGCCAGTTGGCCCGATTAGATCACCGGCTTCGTAAAACCTGACGTTTAATAGGACGGTCTCTTCACAGGGGACCGTCCTATCTACAATTTATGAATAACCGATGTTTGCTGTTAAACTGCACAGATAAGGAGGCGGCTTTATGGAAGATTTCGAAAAAGCGGTACGGCCGGAGGGTTTCTTCGCCAATCTGTTGCTGACCCTCTGGCGCTTGCTCATTGCCATAGTGGTCCCCGGAATTGCCTTCATTGTGATGTACGTGGGTTTCCGCTTCCTGCGGGAGAGTCGGGCGCCGGCCTGGATCATCACCATCGTGGCTATCATCTGGGGGGTGGGCGGCGTGGCCATGCTGTACTTCCTGGCCAACTGGCTAATAACCCAGTTCGGTCCGGCTTGGCGGAGGCGTTTGCAGCCTTTTCTCTTTGTGGGCCCGGCCATGGTGATTCTGGCGTGGTACCTGGTTATTCCGACGCTGCGAAGTCTATTTTTGAGCTTTTTCGGTCCAGCCAGCAACAAGTTCGTCGGCCTGGCTAACTACGCCTACGTGTTTACCGATCGAACGATGCTCACGGCCTTCCGCAATAATCTGTTGTGGCTGATCATCGGCACCGGAGGAGCCGTTCTGTTCGGATTGATCATCGCCCTGCTGGCCGAGCGATCCCATCTGGAGAAGCTCTCTAAAGCACTGATCTTTCTACCAATGGCGATCTCCTTCGTCGGCGCCGGTGTAATCTGGAAGTATGTGTATGCCTTCAAACCACCGGGGCAGCCTCAGATCGGAATCCTCAATGCAGTAATAACGGCCCTGGGTGGAGACCCGCGAGGCTGGCTGACCTACCGACCCTGGAACACCTTCTTTCTTATCGTCATCCTCATCTGGATGTGGTCGGGCTTTGCCGTGGTGGTCTTTTCAGCTGCTTTACGCGGTGTACCCTCCACGATCAAGGAGGCGGCCCGAATCGACGGGGCCGGGGAATTCCGGGTGGTCTTGAGCATCGTCATTCCCTACATCCGGGGAACCATCGTCACGGTGTCCACCACGATCCTCATCATCACCCTCAAGATCTGGGATATCGTCTTCTCCATGACCAACGGCTTGTACGGCACGGAGGTGCTGGCAAGCCAGCAGTACAAACAGATGTTCAAATTTCTGCACTACGGCCGCGGCTCGGCCATCGCCATCGTTCTGGTGATCGCCGTGATCCCGGTGATGTGGTACAACCTCAAACAGTTTATGTCTTCGGAGGTGTTCTGATGGCAGCCAAAGAAGAAAAAGAAAACAAGAGCGTGCTCGTCACAGTCATTCTCCTGGTGATCTGCATCGTCTGGACACTTCCTACCATAGGTTTGTTGGTGACCTCCTTCCGGCATCGAGATGTAGTGAGCAACACAGGCTGGTGGACCGTTATCCGGGAACCGAACCTTACGACGGAGAACTACAGACAAGTATTGATCGGAAAGGATTACACCTACGTCGACTCCAAGGGCGTCGAGAATACTGCTCGGACGGAAAATCTAAGCCGGGCTATTCTCAACAGCATCGCGGTGACCATTCCTGCCGTGGTGATTCCGATCCTGATCGCGGCCTTTGCCGCATACGGATTCGCCTGGGTCGCTTTTCCGGGGAGAAAGATCTTTTTCACGATCATCGTGGCCCTCCTGGTGGTGCCCCTGCAGATCGCCCTGATCCCGATCCTGCGGGACTACCTCAAACTTCAGCTCACCGGCACCTTCCTGGCCATCTGGCTGGCCCACACCGGTTTCGGATTACCCTTGGCCATCTACCTTCTGTTCAACTACGTGTCCACCATTCCCCGCTCGATTCTGGAATCCGCCTTCATCGACGGCTACACCCA
>CAZFMD010000173.1:2584-6533 GCA_964520025.1 uncultured Spirochaetaceae bacterium | reverse complement strand
GAAGATTGCGATATATTAGTTAGCTGATGAAAAATAGAATTCCAGCGTGCTATGCTGCTGTGCTCTGCGGAGCTCTCATTATTCTTCAAGCCTGCGCAACCGCGCCGGCCCGGGTCCGGCCGCAACCGCTCGGCCCGGAGGCCAGAGCCAGCGAACAGACGCGCCGAAAGCTGGCCGAGGGCGGTCGCTATGTAGTTGGAAAACAGGAGCTGATCATCCGGGGCAAACGGTTCAACATGGACTGCACGGGCACTGTTCTGGCCATCTACTACTACGCCGGTATCGATCTGGCCCGGGATTTCAACAAGTACACGGGCAACGGCGTGACCCGCCTGTACAAGAGCCTGGAGGCCGAGCAGCTTCTCTACGACACCCGCTATCCGCTTACCGGGGACATCATATTCTGGGACAATACCTACGATCGCAATGAAGACGGAAAGTGGAACGATCCCCTGACCCACGTGGGCATGGTCATGAACGTCTCCACGAACGGAGATGTGCAATACGTGCACCTCAACTACCGCAGGGGAATCATCATAGAGAATATGAACCTTCGGCAGCCGGAAATCCACCAGCGGATGGAGAAGGGGCAGATGCGGATCATCAATTCCCCCATGCGCATGAAGCAAGCGGGCAGAACGCATCCGGATAACTGGCTGTCCGGGCAACTGTTCAAGATATTCGGAATGGGGTATCTGTTCTAAAAACGTTAGCCGGGCTCACCGGCCTCTACCAGCTCATCCAGCAGCTCCCGCACCTTTTGAACAAGCACCAGCGGCGAGAAGGGCTTCTCCAACAGGTTGATCCGAGCTTCCCGCTCCTTCCGCGAGAACAGGCTACCATCGGCGTATCCCGAGATATACAGAACCTTTATCCCGGGCCGTGCTTTCACCAAGCGATCGGCAAGTTGCTTTCCGTTCATACCACCCGGCATGATCACATCCGTGACCATCAACTGGATCGGTTCAGAATGCTTCGCGACCAGCTCCAGAGCTTCGGGCCCACAGGTGGCAAGCAGTACCGAGTATCCGTACTCCCGCAGTACCCGTTCGGCCAATTTGCGTACCATATCCTCATCTTCGACCAGAAGGATCGTCTCCGTGCCAAGCAGCTTTTCCCTGGGTCCATGCGGCAGGAGCGGGGCCTCCGTCTGCCCCTCCTGGCGGGGCAGGTAGATGGTAAAGCTGGTGCCCTTCCCCGGTTCGCTGTCTACGAAGATCGTGCCTTCGCTCTGGTGCACAATTCCATATACCGTGGCCAGTCCCAATCCCGTTCCCTTTCCCGTCTCCTTGGTGGTAAAAAACGGCTCGAATAGCCTTCGACGAGTCTCTCTGTTCATACCGCTGCCCGTGTCGCTTACGGTGAGCACGGCATAATCACCGGCATCCAAGGAGGATATGGATTTGGACTTCTGTCTACCGACAGCGACATTGGCGGTCTGCAGTGCCAGAGTACCACCGTCGGTCATGGCATCCCTGGCATTGACCACCAGATTGAGAATGATCTGTTCGATCTGCCCGGGATCCGCCAGCACCGAGTACAGATCATCCTGCAGCTTCACCGCCAACTCGATATGCTCACCGATCAGCCGCTGCACCATCTCCTGCATCTTGCCTATAATTTCGTTGAGGTTGATGATCCGTGGCTGAAGGACCTGCTTGCGGCTGAAGGCCAAAAGCTGGCGGGTCAGGCGGGCCGCCTGCTCGGAAGCCTTCTTGATCCCCAAGAGATCCTCGTATGAAGGATCATCGCCATCGATTCGCTGCAACAGCAGCTCGGTAAATCCCTTGATTGCCGTCAACAGGTTGTTGAAATCGTGGGCGATTCCTCCGGCCAGCTTTCCCACCGCCTCCATCTTCTGCGCCTGCAACAGCTGTTCCTGGGTCGCCTGCAGCTCATCGAGGCTCTGTTTGAGATCTTCCACCAATCTTGTTTTGCGCCAGGCCGTAGCCATCTGGTTGGCAAAGGCGGTAACCGCGGGAATATCTTCGGAACCGAGATCCTCGGATTGAACGGACAGTATCCCTATCACCCGATCCTCCGGCATCAGAGGAGCCGAAATAGCTTTGGTGACGCGCAGCAGATCGATCATTTCGTCCACGGAGTCGGTCTGCAACTTGGGGAAATTCCGCTGAAACGACTCCTGGGCCGTACTGAAAACCGTCTCTCTGGACCCGGTGACCTGATCCAGCACTCCTCCCTCCACCACGGGCAGGGAGAGGTTTTCCCATCCGATCCCGATCGTTTTTTTCAGCCGCTCCAGAATCGAGGCATCGTAGCTGGAGTAGTGAAGCTTGAGGGATTGATTGTCCTCGTTGAAGAGTAAAACCACGGAATAGAATCCGAACTCTTTGAAGCGCTCCCCCGCAGCGGCGAACACAGCATCGGTGGATTGTGCCTGTTCCATAGCCGCACTGGCACTGTTGAGCGCCTGCAGCAGGCGTTCAGTCCGCTTCCTGTCGCTAATGTCGGTGATGATACCCAGAAGAGCCGATTGGTTTTCGTAGTTGATGAGCTTGGTGGTGATGATTGCATCCAGGTGTTGCATTGACTTTGTAACCAGCCCGTACTCATAGGGGAGGATCTCCTCCCCGGCCAGATGCCTGCCGAAGGCCGCCCGTATACTATTGATATCTTTGGGATCGATCAAACTGAGGAAATCGAAGTCCTCGGCATAAAACTCCTCCCGGCTGTAGCCCATCACCTCCTCGCATTTGCGGTTGGCATAGACCACTCGCCCTCGAGAATTGATAAAAATCATATTCGGAGACTCTTCAGCCAGATTTCGGAACTTCTCCTCCGATTCCCGCAAGCTCACCTCGGCCTGACGACGCTCGGACAACTCTTGAGCTACGGTTTCGTAGAGCCTGGCGTTCTGCACGGCCACCGCCACCTGTTCGGCGATAGTGGCCAGCAACAGCAACTCCTCCTCGCCGTAAGCACGGGATTGGTAGGTCTGGATACAGATCACCCCGATAGCTCTGTTCCCAACCAACATCGGCACCCCGAGCCAGGAGGCGGGCATCTTCATGGTGCCGTACAGCTGCGGTTTGAGCACACCATCGGGAATATGTTCAAAGTCGGTGATCAAAAGCGGTTTCCTGTTCTGAATCACCCAAGAGGTGAGCCCTGTACCCAGGCGCTGCCGATCCGGCGGCTCCCGGGTTCCCTCGTCGACCTGCAGCCGAAACTCCAATTCATTCGTATCCTCTTCGTATAGAGCAACGAAGAAGGCATCCGAGCGGAACAGGGGAGTCACCTCCTGATAGACGGTCTCCATCAGGGCGTCTATTTCCAGGGTCTTTCCCACCGCGACCGCGATCCTGTTGACCACCCGCAAACGGGCCTCCCGCTCCCGCAGCGGATTGAGCAATTGGCGAGTAATCACTCCGTATCCTATCAGGGCAACACCGACGGTGTTGGTTAGCGAGAGAATGGGAAGGGGAAGTTCCAGGATTCCTCCGGTCATGACACCGAAAAGAATGATCAGCACACTGAAGGCAAAGTACCGTTGCCCCACGCGACGACGATGGCTCCAGAACAGGACCAGAGATCCGATCAGGAAGAGGACCGGCACCGGGGACAAGAGCAGGCCCAATCCGCTGAGCTCGAGCGAGGTGGAACCGTTGGCCAACAGACGAGGATTGAAAATGATACGATGCTGAAAAAGGAAAATGGAAACCACAGCTGCAATCAATAGTCCCGCCAGGCAGGCCAGATTTATCCAACGGTTGGAGCGGCCAACATAGCGGGCGGCGAAAGCGAGCACAGCAACACTCATCAGACTGATCCCCAGAGTGGCCATTTCCGCCAGAAGCAGGGGTGAGCCGCGATCCAGCCACAGCGACAGGCGCAACAGCAAAGAGGAAACCGCCCAGAACGCCTCCATGGCCACAAACAGGACGAAGACCTGATTGAGTGAACGCCGCAGCCCGGTTCCCAGCACCGT
>CAZFMD010000173.1:0-2484 GCA_964520025.1 uncultured Spirochaetaceae bacterium | reverse complement strand
AACTGGCGTGAATATCTATGAGGACAATTCCCTGGCAATCGGCAATACCCCCCTGGTCCGACTTAACAAACTGCCGGAGGGGGGAGCTGTAATTCTGGCAAAGAACGAGGGCAGAAATCCGGCCTACTCTGTGAAATGCCGGGCTGGTGCGGCCATGGTCTGGGATGCGGAGAAACGGGGGGTACTCAAAGCCGGAAAGGTGATCGTGGAGCCTACCAGCGGCAACACGGGAATCGCTCTGGCGTTCACCGCTGCCGCCCGAGGATACGGGTTGATCCTCACCATGCCTGAGACCATGTCCGTGGAGCGCCGCAAACTTCTCAAGGCCTTCGGAGCCGAGCTGCATCTGACCGACGGAACCAAGGGGATGAAGGGGGCCCTGGCCAAGGCGGAGGAGATCGTGGCCGGGGATCCGCAGAAATACGTGCTGCTCCAGCAGTTCAAAAATCCCGCCAATCCGCAGATCCACGAAACCACCACCGGACCGGAGATCTGGGCGGATACGGACGGAGCAATCGACGTGCTGGTGGCCGGAGTGGGTACCGGCGGTACCATCACCGGGGTATCCCGCTTCATCAAGAACAAGATGGGCAAGAAGATCACAACCGTGGCCGTGGAACCCGCCGCAAGCCCGGTGATCGCTCAGACCCTGGCGGGAGGCGAGCTGAAGCCGGGAAAGCACAAGATCCAGGGAATCGGCGCCGGTTTCATTCCGGAGAACCTCGACCTCACCATGATCGACCGAGTGGAACAGGTGGTGGACGAGGAGGCGATCGAGTATGCCCGCAGATTGGCCCGGGAGGAAGGCATCCTGGCCGGGCTGTCCTGCGGAGCGGCGGCAGCTGCAGCGGTGCGGATCGGCAAGATGGAGGAGTTTGCCGGCAAGACGATCGTGGTCATTCTGCCGGATTCCGGGGAGCGCTACCTCTCCACGATCCTCTATGAGGGTCTGTTCGACGCTCAGACGGGCCTGTAAGCGACCGGAACTTTTTGCGCGCGTTTTTTTCCTGTACCCGGGCTCCCGACGAGCTATAATTGAAGACATGAACAAGACCATAAAGTGTATACCCGTCGGTGTTCTCATCTTTACCCTGCTGTCCTGCTCCGCCTTTCCCTCCGGGCGGGTGGAGGAGCCCAAAGGCAAGCAAGAGACGCGGGTGTTCTGGATCCTGGACGGTACGATGAGCCCGGAAAGCGCCGAGATGTTCCTGGAGCGCTACCTGTTTCCCACTTCTCTGGCGACAATGCTCTGGACGGATTTCACCCTCCGGGGGGATGAGGCTCGCTTCGAAACCGGGGGGGGATACCGGATCGTTCGCAAGCAGCGGGCACTTGCGCAATCTTTTGGAGCGTACACCGTGTACGGCTACGACCTGATCATCGACATAACAGTGCCAGCGGGTGCGCCGGCCAGCCGGACGGTGAAATCCTACGAGGTCCAGTTCTCCTATGCCGAATCGGCAGACAGCAGCGATCAGCCATCTGGCTCTCAGGCCAAAGCCGTGCTTCCCCAGCCCCTGGAACAGGCCCTTCTCGCCGGAATCAGGGAAGACGGCAGATCTACCGGAAAGGCTCGGGTTGAGGGAATCGACTATCTGGGCTCGGGACGATTCAAGGCGACGGTACTGATCGCCGACTGAAGCTCCACTATACAGACGCTTTTCGCACTCTTTGGGCCAGGAGGATCTGGTTGCGCAACTCTTCTGTGTTGCGCAACCGCGGCCAGGTAGAGAGAAACTCAGGATTCTGTACGATCTGGGCGATGGCCATCAACGCCTGGAGATGGAAGTTTCGTTCGTCTCTGGTCCCGGCCAGGGCGAATACGACCTTTACCGGATCGATGTTCGGCCCGAAATCGATTCCTTCCCGGCAGCGGACCACAACGATCTCGAATCGCTGCCTCCCTTCGACTACGATGTGCGGGATGGCCAGACCCGTATGAATCACCGTGGTGGACTCGGTCTCCCTGTCCACCAAAAGCTTGAGGACCTGCGCCGGCTGGATGTCAAACTTGCGGGCGAAGATCTCCGCCAACTCCCGAAACAATCCTTCCTTGTCCACGGATTCGCGGAAATCGATGATCTCAGCCGATTTGATGATTCTGTCAAAACGATCCTCCACGATCTCGTCCCGCTCGATGAGAATCTCCTTGAGCTCCTGCGACAGGGTGTCGCTGCGCAGCTCCCGGTTTGTGATGCGTTCCACCACGTGCAACAGAGCCGACTCTCTG
Source organism: uncultured Spirochaetaceae bacterium (assembly GCA_964520025.1). GTDB lineage: Bacteria > Spirochaetota > Spirochaetia > SZUA-6 > DRHE01 > JAFGQJ01. The sequence goes on along the minus strand of CAZFMD010000173.1, from coordinate 254 downwards.
CGATTCCGGGAACGAGAGTAGAGGAAGTACCACAGCAGGCTGGCTGCAAAAAACGCTCCGGTCATCAGCAGGGGAATAACACCCATCTCGACGATCAGGAAAAAATAGACAACCGTGCCGCCGATCTGCAGAAACGGGTAAAGGGGAGAACGAAACGAAGGCTTATAGGAAACGATCTTACTCTCCCTCATCAGGATCACCGACAGATTAACGAAGGCGAACAGCAGCAGCTTCATGGTGGAAGCTACTTTGAC
>CAZFMD010000172.1:0-6542 GCA_964520025.1 uncultured Spirochaetaceae bacterium | reverse complement strand
GCGTAGGCCTCGACGGCTCGGCCCTGTCCGGTCGGCCCCAGTCCTTCCTTGGTCTTTGCCTTCACCGAGATCGCGGCCGGGGGGATGCCCAGATCTGAGCTGAGAGTGCTCCGCATCTGTTGGATATGCGGTCCAAGTCGAGGCGTTTCGAGCAGGACCGTTGCGTCCACGTTTCTGGGCTTAAACCCTGCTTCCGAAAGTACCCGGAGGGTCCGCTGTAGAAGGATCCGGCTGGAGATGTTCCGATACTGTTCATCGGATGGCGGAAACAGCTGTCCGATATCGCCCAGGGCGCAGGCGCCCAGCAGGGCATCGATCAGAGCATGGATCAGAGCATCCCCGTCCGAGTGTGCCTCCGGGCCCTGCGTGCTGGGAACGTGTACGCCCCCGAGAATGAGGGCTCGTCCCGGTACCAGATGGTGATTGTCGTAACCGAAACCGATTCTCATTGCAGATCCTCTCTGAAGGTGATTTTCCTGTTTCTCCTGTTACCGGGAACGGTGAATACGCCGGGCCAGCAGGCGGCGTAAACTTCGGCATCGTCGAGAAACAGGTGGGGGCTGTCCTTGGCCCGCTGGTGCGCCTCCAGGATCCGTTTATAGAGGAAACCCTGGGGCGTTTGGGCCATTTTAAGCTGATCTCTGGGTAGATCCTCCAGGATCAGCCCAGAAGGTCCTATCCTCTTCGGGGCCTCGCTGGCATCCACCACCGGGATGCAGGCGCCCCACTTGCGGGTTCCCTCCAAGACTCTCTCGATCAGAGCCCTGTCGATCCAGGGACGGGCGCCGTCATGAATCAACACGATGTTCGGTTCCCGCTCCTGTAGGGATTCCAAGCCCAGACGAACCGATTCCTGGCGGGTTTTTCCTCCCCCCGCGAAACGGATTGCTCTGGTGCCGATCAGAGGCTGAAGGAGTTGCTGCACCATGGGAATATCCGCTTCGGGTAAGGTTATGATGATTTGCAGAGCAGGGGTAAAAAGCAGAAAAGGCTCAAGCGCTCGGCTCAAAACCGGCCGGCCATCCAGGGAGGCGTACTCTTTTTTTTGCTGATCCGCCCAGCGCTTGCTGGATCCGGCGGCGGTAATGAGAACCGCGTCGGAGCTCAATTCACCTCCATCTTACTCAGCACCAGCTCCTCTACCTCTTCCTTGCCCTTCTGCAGGGAGAAGGAAATCTCATCCACAAGTAGTTTCAAGGCGCTGTCGTACAGTTTCCGCTCCAGGATAGGAAGCTCTTTGATCCTGCTGCGGTGATAGAGGGCGCGAACCACCGTTGCGATATCCAGTACACTGCCTTTCTTCAACAGGTCCAAATTGTTCTGGTAGCGGGCCTTCCAGTCGGTCGGTACCGGCTCGTAGGCCTCGGAGATCAGCTTCAGAGCTTTGTTGGCCTGACGTTTGTCCACGATCGGTCGGATCCCCAGCTCATCCGCCTTGTCCACGGGGACCATGATGGTCATGTCCGAAACTTCCAGGTAGATTATGTAGTACAGAAGCTTTGTACTGCGAAAGACCCGTTCCTCGATTGTCTTGATCTGACCCACGCCCTGCAGAGGATAGACGATTTCCTGTCCTTTCTTGTATCTCAACTTCCGTGTGCGGGATGTGTGGGCTCTGCTGGTTTTCGTCTTGACCGCGCTCTTGGCCTTTCCCGATTTTACGCTGCTGGAGCTCTTGCTGCGAGCGGGAGTTTTCTTCGATGTCGACTCGGCCGCAGCAGCAGGTTTCTTGCCGGATGCGGCCTTTTGGGTTGTTTTCGCCGTTGTGCTGCTCTTCTTGTCGGTGCTACCGCTCTTCGCGGCAGGTTTCTTCTTTGGTTTGGTCGAGCGCTTTGTTGTTTTTTTCGTCTGAGAGGATTTCTTTGAAGTTGTCGCCATTATAGGGAGAATAATACAAAAAAAGGGAAACGTAGTCAAAGGAGTCACATTCAGTTCATAATGGTGCAATCTCGAGTATGCCATGACGTTCCGGAAAACACTGTCTATGCTCGCTTTTCCCCTCCTGTTTGTCCTGCTCCTCGTGTTGACAGTTGTATTCTGGAGCGATCTGTGGACCTTGTTCAGCTCACCCGAGACTCTGCGGCAATGGATCCGTGGTACCGGAGTCATCGCTCCTCTGGTGTTTGTAGTCGTGCAGGCCTTCCAGGTCGTGTTTTTTTTCATCCCGGGGGAAATACCTCAGGTAGCCGGCGGCTATATGTTCGGTTTGTGGATGGGCACGCTTCTGTCTCTGCTCGGCATTTCCCTGGGAGCAACCTTCAATTTTTTGATCGCCCGCCTCTTGGGTATTCCCTTTGTCAACGTGCTGTTCTCGGCGGAGAAAGTAGAACGGACGCGCCGAATCGCCGGTTCCCCGAAGGCCAAGCTGTCTTTCTTTCTGTTTTTCCTGATCCCCGGGATTCCGAAGGATATTCTATGCTACGTAGCGGGACTGTCCGTGATGAAGCTCCCCGTCTTCCTGATCTTTTCGACCCTGGGGAGGATCCCCGGAATCATAGGCAGTGCTTTGATCGGAGACGCAGCCGCGGATCGGCGCTGGATACTTGCGGGGACGATCTTCTTTGTTGCGGCTGTGTTGTTCGTCTTCGGTTTTCTCTTTCGTGAGCGTATTCAGCGGTTGCTGGAGAAGATCGGTCACAGACGCAGAGGTTCGAGGAAGATCTAGAGTCTCACTACCCCGGGAGGGACCCGAAGGGCCCGGAAGCGTAGATATTTGAGGGGATGGATGTTCAGGACATTTGGAAACCACCCCTCTACCTTGTCCAGATCGATCAGATTAAACGCCGGGGTATGACTTATGGGCAGCACTACAGCCTTCTGTAGAAGTACTCCCTCGCTCTCCCCGAGGGTTTCGTAGCGTTCGCGTCCCTCCTCACCGAAAGATCGTTCGATGAGAGTATCGAACTGCTCATCTGAGAAGCGAGCATCGTTGAGATTGCTGTCGGTTGTCCACATCTGCAGGAAGGTCAGGGGATCGGCATAGTCGCCGATCCATGTGGCCGAACCGACCGTAAAATCCGACTTCTTCACCTCCTCCAGATAAACCTCGAAGGGGAAGGATCGTAACTCTACCTCCAAATCCAGTTCTTCTTTCCAAGCCGACACCATGAGCTCGGCGATCCGCCGGCTCTCCGAATCTCCCGGGAGTTTGAAGACCACCACCGGCAGGTCCTTTCCGTGGGGATAGCCCGCCTCCTCCAGAAGTTGAAGTGCCTCTTCACGGTTTGAAGCCTCAATGCCTTCGACCTGCGGATATCCGGGGATTCCGGGAATGAGATTGCTGGTCGGCAGAAGTACATCATCCTCGCTTCTGATCTGCTCCCACGGTGTGAGAAGGACCAGGGCTCGGCGTACCCGTTCGTCCCTCCAGGGTTGCTCATCGCAGACGAAGAAGAAGTAGCTGGTGGCGAAAAGGGGATTGAACACGATCTTGGTTCGGTCCAGCAACAGCTCGGTATCCCAGTTGTTGGACCAATGGATCTCTCCCTTGTTGAATCCCCGGCTGATGGCTTCAGGATCGTCCATGAAACGAATGCGTAGTGTTTCCAGCTCGACCATGGGGGCGTCCCAGTACAGCTTGTTCTTCTTCAGTACCAGCTCGCCGGTGTTTCGCTCGTGTATGTAGTAGGGCCCGTTGCCTATGAGGGTTGCCTCCCGATCCCATCCCTCCCGGTCCCTGTAGGAGGGATGAACAGGCGCGAAGGTCATATGGCAGAGAATCTTGAGAAAATGGCTGGCCGGCCGTTCCAGCTCGACTTCCAGCTGTCTCGGAGAGATGACCCGGATTCCCAGATCTTCGACCTCCCGGCCCAGGCGATAGTCCCTGGCTCCTTTGATGATGTCCAGCAGAAACGAGTACTCCGCCCCGGCACCCGGCTCCAGTACCCGCAGCCAGGAATCCAGAAAGTCCTGGGCCCGCACCGGATCTCCGTTGCTGAAACGTGCGTTTTCTCTCAGGGTGAAGGTGTATACTGTTTGGTCGGGGCTTATCTTCCACTGCGAAGCGACCGCCGGAATCGGCTCTAGGGAAAAGGGGTGATAGCTAAGCAGACCCTCGTAGATCCCGGTGGACAGCTCCGATTCCATCGTCGTATAGATATGTAACGGATCCAGTACGAGGGTTTTAGGAGAATAGACCAGAACAAACTCGCTCGGCTCTTCCCGGGGCTGTTCCTGCTCCCCTTCCTGGGCGCACAGATTCCCTGCAACGGAAAGGAGAACAAGCGCCACCAGAAACAGCCGTTTCATGTCCATAAGGCAACAATACTGATTTTTGTTAGAAGAAGCTATACGAGCGGATCTCTTTTACCTGCAGCTTCACGTCGGCTTGAGTCGTGTATGTACCGGATTGGATAATGGTATGGGGCTCGTTCCAGATGAGGATCTCCCCGGTTACTTCCCTGGGTTTGTTGAACACCACCGGTCGAAGAGCCGCCCGCACCGCGTTCTTCAACGCGTCACGGAGAGCGTTCTGCTTGCCCTCGGGACTGGTTGCCGTGAAAACGCTGTAGGCGCCGACACCGGAGCTGGCTTCCACGGAGTTGCTGGACCAGGCTCGCCTGCGGGCAGCCTGGAACTCCTCCAGCCTGTAGGTGACCTTGACAAGAAGCAGGCTGTCTTTGATGTAGGCATCTGCGATCTCCATGTTCGGGTCGCCCCAGAGGATCTCGGCAACCGGTGTTATGGCGAACTCCTCATCGATCTTTCGAACCGTATCTCCGGGGGTGTATCGGAAGCGGTAGCCGTAGATCATGCCGGATAGGATCCCCCGGGCCTCCTCCAGAGCGCGGCGTTGCGCCTGCTCTGTGGACAGGGGATAGTCCTGGTTTTCCTGCACCATCGGTTCCAGTTCACACCAAAGGCGCAGATTGATCGGCCCATCCTGGGCATGGCCAAACCAGGGAAGGAGGAGCAGAATCGCAAGCGAGATGATCTTTCGGAGCATTCACCCTTACTATCGGCAGAATGCTATCAGCGTCTGAAAAAGACCCTGATCGGATTGATCCTCATGCGAACGAGGAAGTACAGATAGCCGAAGAGGAAACCCGCCAGGTGGGTCAGGTGGGCGACTCCACTTCGGGTACCCGTCAGAAGAAAAATCAATGCCCCGGCGGTAAATATCAACACCAATATAGGAGCCCGAATCGGCAGAATACCGAAGACAAACAACCTGGCGTCCGGGTAGAGAGTGGCATAAGCCAATAGAAGTCCGTAGATGGCTCCCGAGGCGCCGACCACGGGGATAAGGGCCATACCGGTGTACCAATTCACAGCCAAGGTGGCGATACCGGCGCCGATTCCCGTGATGAAGTAGTAGAGAAGGAACTCCGGGCTTCCCAATTTCCGTTCCAAGGCGGTGCCGAAAATGAATAGCGCCAGCATATTGAATAGGATATGTCGAAAACTCCCATGTACGAACATATAGGTCACAACCTGCCAAATCGATTTGTCTATGACAATCCTGTACGGTATGAGAGATAGATAGTAGTCCAATATTGGGTATCTGCCGTAAGGAGTCGAGACAACACGATTCGACAGAAGTAAGTCTATCAGAAAAACCCCCACGTTGATTATGATCAGGGTAAGGGTAGCGTTGAAATAGCGATACGACAGAGGCCGCCTGTAGAAGGGAAGCTGACTCATACCTTGAAAGTACGTATCTGGATGTCGAATCGTCAACCTGTGATAAGCAGGTCGACCAGCTCGATGAGTTGATCCCGGGCTTTGCAGGCAGGGGCGAAGGCTTCTAGATTGCCATTGGTTTCCGCCAGAAGTTCCCGGGCCTGCTGTTCCGCTTCTTCCAGACACCCGGAGGGGGCGATCAGGTCGATGAGCTCCTCTACCGCGGCCCAGGCCGCCTTTTCATCCGCTCCGCCGGCAATCTCGAAAAATTCACGGATTCTGGGCTTTTGCTCCGGATGCCGGTTCAGATGGAGAATAATGGGCAGGCTCTTCTTGCCCTCGATGATGTCATCTCCCCGTTTCTTACCCGGTACCCCGGGTCCAAGATTTTTTACATCATCGATTATCTGGAAGCAGGCTCCGAACTGCTCTGCAATCCGGCCTAGGCTTCGAGCTGTATCCTCCTGTCCTCCAACAGCGATCACCGCGGCCCTGGCGGCCAGACGGGACAGGCCCCCTGTTTTGAGACGACACATCTCCCTGTACTGCTCTTCAGTGGGGATGTTTTCGTGGTCTCTGTGCCAGAGAATGTCGAGGCCCTGACCGAAATGCAGTCTGACCATGTCCTCCACGTAGAAACGGTGCAGAAGCAGTCTTTGAGCGTCCGTGTAGGAGGCGGTATCGATAACCCGAGCGGGAAGGAAGTACATCAGGTTCCCGGCATTCAGAGCCAGATCCATGCCGAATTTGATATGCTCGGCCTGCTCACCTCTTCTCTGCACGGCCCCGTCTTCGATATCATCTACAATCAGACTGCCATTGTGGGCGATCTCCACCATTGGGACTAGGGGAAGGGCCGGATGCCAGTCGCCGTACATCTCGGCACACAGAAGCATGAACAGGGGGCGCCATCTTTTGCC
>CAZFMD010000171.1:0-6549 GCA_964520025.1 uncultured Spirochaetaceae bacterium | reverse complement strand
TGTAGCCGGCTCTTGAGCTTGACAACCAGGGGAATCCCTCCTATTTTGACGGAGCGTCTAAATCTAATGAACGTGGCAATTTTGGGCTGTGGGAGTCTCGGCGGCGTGATGGCCGGCCGTCTGGCAGGACGACCTGACATTGAACTTACCGTCATCGACCGTGATCCCCACATTGCCGAGGCGATTGACACAAAGGGACTCTCCCTACATCAGGGCAAGAGGCGATGGACACACCGGGTGCGCCTGGTGGAGAAACTCGGTGAGGAGCGCTTCGACGCCGTAATTCTGGCAACCAAGGCGAACAGCCTGGTGGGGGCCGCAGAATATCTAAAGCCGAACATGACCCCGGAGGCCAGCGTGATCACGGTTCAGAACGGGTTGGTCGCGCTGGACCTGCGCGGCGTGGTTGGAGAGCAGCGCCTGGTTCCGGGTTGTGTGCTCTGGGGCGCTTCCATGGAAGAACCCGGAGAGTACAGGATAACCAACTCGGGCTCCTTCATAATCGGCAGCCTCTCCGCGCAGCGGCCTACAGAGGCGTTGAGCCGAGCGCAATCCCTGCTTTCACATATCTTTCCGGTGACTATTTCTTCCAACATCCGGGGCGTTCTTTGGTCAAAGCTGGGCGTAACCACGACCTTCACGACCCTGGGCGCCATCACGGGCCTGCCGTTTGGCAAACTGACGGCCAGCAGGAAAATCCGGGAGATCATGCTTCGCATGGGCAGTGAACTGTTCGCCGTCGGCCAAGCAGAAGGGATCATCTTCGAATCTTTCGGTGCGGGAATGAATGTTGGGCGATTCCTGTCGAATGAAGGCTATTCCAGATTGGTGAAGCACCTGCTGCTGCGAATCATTGGGTATATAAACCGCCACGATGAATCCTCGATGCTCGATTCCATGCAACGGGGCTTCAAAACCGAGATAGACTTCATTAATGGAAGAGTTGTACAGAGCGCCGAACAATCGGGGATCCAGGCACCCTATAATCAATTGGCGGTAGAGCTGATCGAGCAGATGGAGCAGGGAAACCGCCGACCGGCTCTGGAAAACCTGGCCGCGTTTCGCGATGCGAACTGACCTGGAGAGTTCCAAGGGATGGGAACGGACAAGCGGGACCTATTCTTAAAAATCGGAGAGCGCCTGTTCAGCCGCTACGGATACAGAGACGTCAACATCGAAGACATCACCAAAGAGGCGGGAGTGGGAACGGGAAGCTTCTACACCTACTTTCCCAGCAAGGAGGCCTTCTACGAACAGATTCTCGACAACCTCGAGAGCCAGGGAATCCGCTCGGTGGATCGCCTGGTGGGAGCCTTCAAATCTCCGGTCAACAAGCTAAAAGCCCTGTACCGCTTCACCACACTGGGAATCAAAAACAACCCGATACTGCTGGGAATTCTCACCGGGGACAAGAAGTACATCTACCCGGGGCAACAACACCGCACAACCGGTGCCAGCATGCTCCGCAGCCATGTGGAAAAAGTCATCATCCAGATTCTTCACGAGGGAAGCCGCAAAGGGGTGTTTCGGGTGCGCCAATACAAGAATCCCAAAAGGATGGTGCTGGCGATCTACGACGCAATTCTGATGAACATCAACTCCATCGGGGCTGAGTACCTGATCAACGATATCCTCCGCCTTCTGGAACGGGCGCTGAAGCGCAGAGTCCGCCTGCCCGGAAGCGGCACGCTTCGGGATCGCCGCAAAATCGCCCGGAGGGAGGACGTGTAGGCTCTCCAGGGGTAATGTGCGAATCCGACTGAAAGAACTTCGAGCCTAGCGGTTTCTCAGAGAGGGTTTTTCCGAGAGATCGAGGCTCAACCGATCCCGCATTTTCTTGAAGGCCTCGACCGTCAAATCCACGTCTTCGTCGGAGTGGGAAGCCGTGGGAATCATGCGGAACATAACCACCTCCCGAGGAACGACCGGGTAGGTTACCCCGGAGACGAAGACCCCGTAATCCTCCCGCAGCATTTTAATCATCTGCATGCCGATCTGCTCACTCCCGGCCGGTACGTATACCGGAGTGATGGGAGACTTGGTATCCCCGATATCATAACCCTCGGCGATCAATCCCTTCTGCAGCCTCTTGGCCACCTCCCACATTCTCTGGCGGTACTCCGGCTGATTCTCGATAATATCCAGAGTGGTTTCCAAAGCATCGACGTACACCATGGGAAGGCTCTTGGCAAATACATTGGTTCGGGCGTTGTACTTGATGTAGCGCACAACCTCCTCCTCCCCTGCGGTTACCCCCCCGATGGCGGCGAAGGCTTTGGCGAAGGTTCCGAAGTACAGATCGATTCTGTCCTGCACACCGAAGTGCTCCCCGGTGCCGCGGCCATGCTCGCCCATGACGCCGAATCCGTGGGCATCATCGACGAACAGGCGCGCTCCGTAGCGTTCCTTGAGTTCGCAGATTCCGGGTAGATCGGCCAGGTCGCCCCGCATTCCATACACCCCTTCGATCACGATCAGGATGCCTCCTTTACGCAGGCGGTTCGCGGCTTTCAGATGATGCTCCAAATGATTCATGTCATTGTGCTTGAAGGGACGGAATCTCCTGCCGGCGGAAGCCAGAATTGTACCGTCAACGATGCTGGCGTGGCTCAGGCGATCCATGATAATCACATCATCAGGCCCCGTCAGGGCGCTGATCGTACCCATGACCCCGAGATATCCATAGTTGAACAACGCCGCGGCCGGCTTCTGCAGGTAGGCCGCCAGTTTTTTCTCCAGGGCGATGTGCTGATCCGTATTGCCGGTCAACATCCGGGAGCCCATGGGCGTAAAGGTTCCCCAGTGCTCCAGGGACTTTCGCGCTGCATCCTTCACCTCTTCATTGCCGGCCAGCCCCATATAGTTGTTGATGGCCCACATGATCACCTCTTTGCCCTGGTACTTCATGCGTGCTCCGGGGATTCCCTCCAGCACGGGCCTGGAAAAGAACATGTCGTTTCGGGCTCTGAAGTAACCGAAGTATCCGCCCTCCCCGCGGCACTTGTCGAACAGATCCGGCGCGGCTCTGTCTTTTACCTGAGGCTGGTCTGATTCATCTTTTCTCTTTCCCAATCGCGGTTTTTTAGTCAATGTGGCTTCCTGATTATCCATTGTTCAACCTCCCCGAAAAACATTGCCCGATTTTTCTCGTTGTAACGTAACACGAAAATACAAAAAAGAAAAGGGAATTTTTTTCTAGCAACTGAATATTTGAATTAAATATTCAGTTATTCGGTTTTTAAAAATTTTTATCTATAAATTTTCTTCTCTTGGCTATTTTGCATCTTGACAGCAAAGAACCGATCACCCCAGACTGGATCAGACTTTAAAAACCTTCCACTTGAAGATTCGTCGGAAGATGATTGGAGACAACCACATGAATACAATTGGAGATAAAAGCGCTCCGGCATATCTGGTCGACAACCTCACATTCAATGAGAAGGTCGAGCGTTCTTTGGCCTTGATTGAGAACGCCTACCACGAGTTCGGCGATGCCCTGGTGGTAGCGAACAGCCTGGGCAAAGATTCCGTTGCGGTCTGGCATCTGGCCAAACGGGTGAACCCGGCAATTCGTGGATTCATCGTCACGACCCGCTTCAAGCCGAAAGAAACCAAGGAGTTCATGAAGGAGCAGATTCGCGCCTTTCCCGAACTTCGGGTCTACCAGAACGGCGAAAAAATCCCGAAGGATCTGTACAAAACGGATCCGGATCGCTGCTGCGATCTTCTGAAGGTCAAGCCGACCCGCTGGGCGATCGAAGAGATGGGGGTGCGTTGTTGGGTGACGGGACTGCGCTGCACAGAAGGACGAACCCGCACAGACTACAGGGAAGTGGAGCAGCGTGATCGGGGACTTGTCAAACTAAATCCGATTCTGCTGTGGAAGGAAAGAGAAGTCTGGCAATATCTGGCTCTTAACAATGTGGAGGTCAATCCGCTGTATGCCATGGGATACCGCTCTCTTGGTTGTGCACCCTGTACCAGGATCACCACCGACGACAATGAACGTTCCGGTCGCTGGTTGGGAACGAGCAAGTGCGGCGGCGAGTGCGGCATTCACACCCGTCCGCTGAAAGACTAGAGCGTCCCGGCATCCGGATACAACTTGCCTAGTCCTTAACCCTGTTTAAGGCCAGAGCCTTCAACATCCAGCGGGGCAAGGCCTTTTCCGGGCGACGTTTACCGAGATCCAGGTACCAGCCCCACTTTTTCACGATTTCCAGTTTGTGGGCTTCGACGAATTCGATGAGGGTTCCGTCCGGATCTTCGGTGTAGGCAAAGCGTCCGGCGGAATCTCCCATATCGAAACCGCTTCCGCTATCCACGGTGAATGGACAACCGAGCTGCTCACAGCGATCTTTCAACTCGTCCATACCGTTCACATCGAAACAGACGTGAATGAAACCCAGATCACCCCATTGTCGATCCACGAATATTTTTTTCGGCTTCCGTTCCAGGGCCTGGATCAGTTCTATCTTGGTTGGTCCCAGCACGGGTGCAAAGGCGCCGCGACGGGGTTGGCTATGTGCCAGTAGCATCCGACGGAACTTCTCCTTTCCACCGGGAAGGGGCTTCAGATCATCGAAGGTTCCTGTTTCGTCATAGACCACCCTGTCGTAGCCTAAAACCTCCGCATAAAACTCTCTAGACTTGTCCGCATCACCGGTGCCGATCAAGCAGCCCGCCGCCCCGCCGGTTGGATACCTGCCTTTCGAGAACCAGCCATTGCCCTCGACGACCTGAAACAGCAGTCCGAAGGGATCGCGTACAAAGAAGTGGGCTGACGAGGCCGGATCGGTTGCGACACCGCCCAGCAGCTCCGCCTGTTGCTCTTTCAGATGCGCGAAAGCCGCCCCTGGATCTCGCGCCTTGATGCGGGCCGCGAAGATGCCCAAGTCTCCAAGTTGCACCTGAAAATCCGGCGGCTCGGTTCTTCTCCCCTTCGACTGCCAGACCTCCAGACCTCCTCCACCCTGCAGGTTAAGAGCCAGGATGGCGTGCCGGGCTCTGGGCTTTCCACCGGTGTAGGGCAGCATCAAGCCTGCCTCCCCGTCATCTTCGAATACTTGGATGTCGAATCCAAACTTCTCCCGATACCACCGAAAGGCCGCCAACAGATCCGGGATACCCGTGCCGATCTGCTGAATCCCGCTTATTATGTACTCATTCATAGCAAGCTGCAGCGTATCGATCCTAACCCGTCTCGTCAAGCGCGCAGGAGATCCCGGACCTGAGCGCCCCCCCAGCTGCGGGGTAGTACTGCACGGGTTTTTGTGGGCCGCAGATGGTCATGGAACTTTCGATTCCCATTAAAGCAAAACCCTACCTGGACTCTGCAGCCGCAGTAGCACTATCATGGGGCATGAACAAAGATTACCACAGATCCCTCGGTCTAATGATCGAGGAAATGAAGAAACAGGGAACGCTGAAACGCCTGCGCTACCTGCAAAGCCCGATGGATTCCCGGGTACAGATGGAGGGAATTGGAGATGTTATTATTCTTTCCTCCAACAACTACCTTGGTCTGGCCAACAATCCTCAGGTGATCCAGGCCGGACAGGAGGCGTTAAAACGCTACGGAGCCGGCACGGCCTCGGTTCGCTTCATCTGCGGAACCTTTTCCGTACACCGAGAGCTGGAGCAGAAACTTGCCTCCTTCATGGGAACCGAGGCTTCCCTGAGCTACGTTTCCTGCTGGAACGCCAATACGGGGGCGATTCCTGTCCTGGCGGGTGAGGGGGATGTAATTATCTCCGATGCGTTGAACCATGCCAGCATCATCGACGGCGTTCGTCTCAGCAAGGCTCGGCGGCTTGTGTACAAGCACGCCGATATGGACGATTTGGAACAGCGGCTGCGGAGCTCTCAGGACGCCGGGACGCGTCTGATTATTACCGACGGCGTATTCAGCATGGAGGGGGATTTGGCTCCCCTGAGGGAAATCGTAGAGCTGGCGCACAGGTACAATGCGGTAACCCTGTTGGATGATTCCCACGGAACCGGTGTCATGGGCAAAGGAGGCCGGGGGCTGCCCGAACATTTCGACCTTCTCGGCCAGGTTGATGTGATCACCGGTACCCTGGGCAAGGCTTTGGGCGGGGCGGCCGGAGGATTCGTAGCCTCCAGCACCCAGGTCATAGAAATGCTTATCCAATCCTCACGGCCCCAGATCTTCTCCAATGCCCTGCCGGCAACCATCGCCGCCAGTGCCCTGAAGGCTGTGGAGGTGCTGGAAGCGAATCCATCTCTGGTGAAGAAGCTTCATGACAACGCCGCCTACCTGCGAAAGGGCCTGGGGGAAAGGGGATTTAAGCCGCTGGAAGCGCCCTCCGCCATAATCCCGATCCTGGTGGGTGAAACCTCCTTTGCGATTAGCATGAGCGAGAAACTCCTTGCCGAAGGGATCTTTGTTACCGGATTCGGCTACCCCGTTGTGCCTGAAGGCGCGGCCAGGCTGCGTGTACAGGCTTCCGCTGCCCTGGAGCAGGAGGATATAGACCGAGCTCTGGAGGCCTTCAGCAAAGTCGGAACCGAGCTCGGCATACTGTA
>CAZFMD010000170.1:0-6572 GCA_964520025.1 uncultured Spirochaetaceae bacterium | reverse complement strand
GTACCGCGGCAATGGCGCACTGGGCGCACCCTCTGACGTTGCGCTCTCCCTCGAAACCAAGCTTATATGCTTTGTCCAAGACTTCCTGTTTGTTCATTTCATCCTCCAAACGATGTAGATGCTGACCCGCTCAGCCGTGCTGAAGCCGGTCGTTTGCTCCTTTATTTGTAGGTGGCTCCACCATCAACGATGATGTTCTGTCCGGTGATGAATCCAGCGTACTCTGAGGCCAGAAACAGCACCGTATAGGCCACGTCCCGGGGCGTACCAAAACGCCCGACAGGAATTCGCTCAATGTATTTGTTCCTCTTTTGCGGATCCGGCTCCTTGTCTCTCAACAGATCTGTTTCGATGAGGGCGGGCAGCACCGCGTTGACGGTGATTCCCCTGGGAGCCAGCTCCTTGGAAAGGGCTCTGACCAGTCCGTTGATACCCGCCTTAGCCGCGGAGTAGGCCGCCGATCCCCCACCGCCTGTAATCGAGCCTGCCGATCCGATGTAGATGATCCGTCCCTCCCCTTCTGAGATCATGTGGCCGCAGGCGGCTCGAGTGGCATAGTAGGCGCCGCTCAGGTTCACATCGATCCCGCTGCTCCACAGATCCGCGGAAAGATCTTGAACCTTCGCCGGCCTGGTGAACCCGGCGCTGTTGACCAGAATATCCAGGCTTCCGAAGCGATCCAGGGTTTTGCTGCACAAATCCTCCATGGCCTCCGGAGAGGTAACATCTGCAGCGACGGAATCGACAATACCGCCGTTATCTCGGATATCCTGCTCGACCTGCTTCAAACCTTCGATGTCCTTATCGACCGGAAGATAGTCGATCATCACGTTCGCGCCGCTTTCGGCAAACAACACGCTGATCGCAGCACCGATGCCGCGGCTGCCACCGGTAACGATCACTGTTTTTCCTTTAAACTCCAGATTCATGGGTACGGTTCCTCTGATCTCTATTGGTTGTCGCCTTGATCGGCAATAATCAGCTCGATACCCCGATCCACGAGTATCTTGCGATACTCCTCGGAGATGCCGCGGTCGGTGATGATGGTATCGATCTCGTCGAGTCCGGCGAAATGGGTGATGCTGATCTTGCCGAATTTCGTCGAATCGGTGACCAGTACGATCTGCCGGGCGGAGCGGATCATCTCCCGCTTGATATCCGCCTCGTAGTAGAAATAGGTTGTCAATCCGAGCTCGGGATCAAAACCGCCAGTTGAAATAAAGGCCCTGTCAGCGCGAGTATTGCTTACCAGTGCCCGGTTTTCGACGCTGTGGAAGATATTCGAATCCCTGTGGAAGAAACCGCCCAGCAGGATCAGGTTGGCATTCTTTCGCGGATAGAACTCCAAGGCATTTGTAATGGTGTAACAGAGCACGGTGATCGGGAGATCGGAGCTCAGATGTTTGGCAACAAACGGGGTGGTGGAACCGGAGTCCAGAAATATGGTCTCTTGGGGTTGAACCAGGGAGGCCGCCCTGATCCCGATCAGGTTCTTTTCCCGGGCATTCTTCGTGGTCTGTTCCCCGAGTATGTACGGATCTCTCACGCTGGCGCTCGGATCCAGAAGCACGGCTCCGCCGTGAGTTCTGCGTATGGTGCCCTGTCGTTCCAGGGCGTCCAGATCCCGCCGGATCGTCATATCCGAGACATGCATCATTCCCGCTATTTCCTTTACCGAAAGCTCCGCTTTCTGGTTGAGCAGATTCACAATATTCCGTATCCGTTTTTTTCGCTCGTACGACATATAATGCACAAAAACCGCTTGACAAACAAACAAAAATTCGGTTTAATGGTTCAGTATATGTGCGTTATAACAAATAACAAACAATTTGTCAACCTGCCTGCAAAAAAAAGCACAGCCCAACTAGTGATATTGCGGAAGACGAGCGATTATGACAAACGTAATGAGAATATGCTCATTACTGTTTTACTGATCATCTGACTCTTAAGGAAGCAAAGGGGATGTTCCCCGTTGCCATATAAAACCAATCTAAGGAGGTACGTCATGCGTACATGGCCCAAAGGGTTGATTACCGTTGCGATTCTGCTTCTGTTCACGTTGCCCCTCTTCGCAGGAGGAGGTGGCGAACCGGAGGAGTATGAAATCGTCACGGTGGTCAAGATCACCGGAATCCCCTGGTTCAACCGCCTCGAAGAGGGCGTGGACCAGGCCAAGGGCGACCTCGGAGTAAATGCCTACCAGCTCGGACCTGCGGATGCGGACCCCGCCCAGCAGGTGAAGATCGTCGAAGACCTTGTCAGCAAAGGCGTCGATGCGATCTGCGTGGTACCCAACGACGCCAAGGCTCTGGAGCCGGCTTTTGCCAAGGCAAAGGACGCGGGAATCGTGGTCCTCACCCACGAGTCTCCCGACCAGGTCGGCAAGGACTACGACATCGAGCTGATCGACAACGTCGAGTTCGGCCGTCATCACTGGGACAAGCTTGTCGAGTTCATGGGCGACAGCGGCGAATACGCCATCTTCGTCGGCTCCCTGACCGTGCCCCTGCACAACCTGTGGGCTGACGAGGGGCTCAAGTGGGCCGAGCAGAAATACCCCGGCCTGGAGCTCGTAACCAAGAGAATCCCCTGCGGAGAGGATCAGGAACTGTCCAAACAGAAGACCCTGGAGCTGCTCAAAGCTTATCCCAACCTGAAGGGAATCGTGGGATTCGGCAGCCTCGGACCTCCGGGAGCGGCCCAGGCGCTGAAGGAAAAAGGCCTGTGCGGCAAGGTTACCGTCGTCGGTACCGTCATTCCCGGCCACGCCGCTCCGTACCTCAAAGAGGGCTGCATGCAGTGGGGCATCCTGTGGGATCCGAAGGACGCCGGCTATTCCCTCACCTGGGTGGCCAAGACCATGCTTGAAGGCGGGAAGATCACCGACGGCATGGAAGTGCCCGGAGTAGGAAAGATCAGCCTGGACGGCGATGTGATCAAGGTCGACGCCATGGCCGACATCACCCCCGACAACGTGGACAGCTTCGGCTTCTAAGCGACGAAAAAGGCAATTCATTGAAACTCGGGTAGAGCCTCTCCAGAGGGGAGAGGCTCTATTCATCTTTCTGAGCCGGAGCATTATACTAATCGGCAGGGGAAAACGATGAGCGATCTGTTTCTTTCCATGAAAAACATCAGCAAGCGCTACACCGGTGTTCAGGCCCTGGACGCGGTGGACTTGGAGATCGAACGAGGGGAGATCCACTGCCTGGTGGGGGAAAACGGCTCCGGGAAATCCACCCTGATCAAAATCATCTCCGGGGTCGAGCAGCCGGATGAGGGAGCTCAGATCGAAATCGACGGCCAGGTTCAGCACCATCTGCAGTCGATCGATTCGATTCGCAAAGGAATCGAAGTGATCTACCAGGATCTATCCCTGTTTTCAAACCTGACGGTGGCCGAGAATATCGCCCTGGCTCAAACCATCGCCGCGCAGAGCAGATTTATCAACTGGCAAACCGTACGCAAGATTGCCGAAAGTGCCATGCAGAGGATCGAGGTACAGATTCCCCTGGATGAATTGGTGAGCGACCTCTCCGTAGCGGATCAGCAGCTGGTGGCCATCTGCAGGGCGCTGACAAGTGACGTCAAACTGCTCATCCTGGACGAACCGACAACGGCCTTGACCCGAAAAGAAATCGAGGCCCTGTTCCGGGTGATCACGGACCTGCAGTCCAAAGGGATCGCCACCCTGTTTGTCAGCCACAAGCTCGACGAGGTGCTGCAGATCGCCCAGCGGGTAACGGTGTTGCGGGACGGCAAGAAAATCGGCGTCTTTCCCAGCGGGGAACTGAGCAGTGATAAACTGACCTTCCTGATGACCGGGAAAAAGCTTGACTACAGCCAGTTCGAGTACTCCACACAGGCGCAGCAGCCCCTGCTGGAAGTTGTGGATCTGAGCAAGGCGGGCAATTTCAAGGACATCAGCTTCAGCCTGCTGCCCGGAGAGATCGTGGGCATCACCGGTCTGCTCGGCTCCGGGCGAACCGAGCTGGCCCAATGTCTGTTCGGCATGATGCAACCCGATTCCGGTGAGATCCGTATCCAGGACAAGGCGGTGCGCATCCGTTCGGTCCAGGAGGCAATCCAGCTGGGTATCGGCTATGTTCCGGAGAATCGCCTGGTTCAAGGGTTGGTCATGGAACAGTCGGTGGGCAAGAACGTGGTGATCACCATTATCGAAAAAATCCTTGGCGCATTGCGCCTTATCGATCCGAAGAAAAAACAGGATAGCATCGACCACTGGATCGAAGAGCTTTCCATCCGCATCCCCTCAGTCGAATCGCCGGTGCAGACACTCTCCGGGGGCAACCAGCAACGGGTGGTGGTGGCCAAGTGGATCGCAACCGACCCGAAGATCCTGATCCTGGACGGACCCACGGTGGGCATCGATGTTGCTGCGAAAAGCGCCATCCACGAAATCATCCGCAAGCTGGCCCGGGAAGGAATGGGGATCATGGTCATCTCCGACGAAGTGGCCGAAGTATTTCACAACTGCAACCGCGTCCTGGTCATGCACAAGGGCAGGCTGACCGATGAGTTTCCGGCTGCTGATACGAGTGAAGAACAGATTCAGAACTGCGTGGATACTGTACGATAGAGGACTGGCGATATGAAGAAATGGTTCAAGCACCACGAAACTTACGTACTTCTGGTCATCATTCTCTTTTGCATGATCATCACCCTGTTCAATCCCAACTTCCTTACCCTGGAGAACATGTTCGACCTGCTGAAGAGCTACTCGTTTATCGGCATCTTCGCCGTCGGGGTGACCTTCGTGTTAATTTCCGGGGGAATCGACATCTCCTTCACCGCGGTGGCCACGGTTGCCGAATACGTAATGGCCGTGGTGATCATCAAGTACGGCGGCAACATCCTGCTGGCCTTCCTGCTGGCCGCAGGAGTGGGTATCCTTCTCGGTTTGATCAACGCAACCCTGATCCATTTCTTCAAAATCCCGACCATCATCACCACGATCGCGACCTTGAATATCTTCTACGGAATCCTGACCGTGATTTCGGGAGGAAAGTGGATCTATGCCCTGCCGGACTGGTTCCGTGCTTTCGCCGATATCCGCATATTTACCCTTCACAACGCCGAGGGTATCGCCTATGGACTTTCCATTATCACGTTAATCTGGATCATCGTGATCGCGATCGCCTGGGCTATCTTGCGCTTCACCAAGCTGGGCCGTGGGATCTATGCCATGGGCGGAAGCATGACCGCCGCCAGGCGGGTGGGCTTCAACATCTTCAAGCTCCAGATGTTCGTGTATTCCTTCATGGGGCTGATGGCCGGGCTTGCAGGCTTGGTTCAGGCTCTGCTGGTCCAGACCGTGGCTCCGAATTCCATCGTCGGCAAGGAACTGGACGTGCTGGCGGCGGTGGTGCTGGGCGGCGCCAGTCTGGCCGGAGGAACGGGAACGCTGTTCGGCACAATCCTTGGCGTAACCCTGATCGCCATCATGAGCAACGGCCTTACCCTGATGCGGGTCTCATCCTTCTGGTACAACGTGTTTATCGGACTGGTGATCATCCTGAGCGTTTCCTTCAGCGCCTACCAGCGAAGAGCCAGAACCAAACGGGCGATCATCATCGAGGGCGAATAGTGTCAAGGAGGTCCGATGTTGAAGAAGCTTAAGCTCTCCCAAAGCTATATCCTGGGGATAATCATGGTGGCCGTGTTTCTCCTGATGTGGCTTCTCAACCCCAGACAGTTCCTCACCTTCGGCAACTTCCAATCCATGGCCTTCCAGCTGCCCGAGCTGGGGCTGCTCAGCATGGCCATGATGGTGACCATGCTCACCGGCGGGATCAACCTGTCGATCATCGCTACGGCGAATATGACCGGCATCGTGACCGCCATGATCCTCACCAGCACGATCAACCCCGCCGCTCCCCCTCCCGGTGCCTTCGGGTGGGTGATCCTGGCGATCGCCGCGGGCCTGGCAACCGCCCTGGTCATCGGCCTGATCAACGGGGTACTGATTGCAGGGCTCAATGTCTCGCCGATTCTGGCCACCCTGGGAATGATGACACTGATCAACGGGCTTACGATCGTGATCACCAAGGGTTACGTGATTTCCGGACTGCCCAACGCGGTTCGTTTCATCGGAAATGGAACCCTGGCGGGCATCCCCTTCTGTACGATCATCTTCGCTCTCTGCGCCTTGGCCCTGGCTCTGGTCTTGAACCGAACCCCTTTGGGCTTTTACATCTATATGCTCGGATCAAACCCGACTGCCAGCTATTTCTCCGGTATCAACAATCGAGCGATCTTGTACAAGACCTATCTGCTGTCCAGCCTGTACGCCGGTTTCGCCGCCCTGGTAATGATTTCCAGATTTAATTCGGCCAAGGCGGGATACGGAGAATCCTACCTCCTGGTCACGGTGCTCGCATCGGTCCTGGGCGGAACCAGCGCCTACGGGGGCTTCGGCAGGGTTGCCGGTATCGTCATGGCTCTGGTTATCCTACAGATCGTCTCCAGCGGCTTCAATCTGCTGCGGATCAGCTCGTTCATGACGATCGCCATCTGGGGAATGATTATCATCGTGGTCATGGTGGTGAACT
>CAZFMD010000169.1:1372-6611 GCA_964520025.1 uncultured Spirochaetaceae bacterium | reverse complement strand
GAGGTGCAAACGTGGGTTCATCAGAACCGTTACCGATTCAAAAGCGACGTGCAAAGCCTGGTCAACCACTGGGAGATTCCCGAGTAAGGAGGGGCGTGCTGTTGCAGGTCCGCCTGCACTCCCACCGGCTGCCCCGCAAAGCCCTGCTTCCGCTCGAGGGCCTGTCCGTGCTGACACACGTGCTGCGGGCGCTGAGACCGATTCAAGCGGATGTGTACGCCCTGCTGACCGACCCCAGCAGTGTAGACGCCCTGGCACCCCTGGCAGAGCCGGAAGGTTTTTCGGTGTTCGAGGGTCCGGAAGATGATGTGCTGGCCCGCTACGCCCGGGCAGCCGAGCACTACGAGGTGCAGAGGATCATCCGGGCTACAGGGGATAATCCCCTGGTCTCGGCCCGGGCCGCAGAGGCACTGCTCGACCTTCATGAGCGGGAGGGCTACGATTTGAGCCATTTTCTCGACAATCCACTGGGCACGGGTGTCGAGGTGGTGGAGGCCGAGGCCCTGCTCGAGGCCCACGCCCGGGCACGGGATCCCTTCGAGCGGGAGCACATCACCACCTATCTGTATCGCCATGCCGAGGCGTTTCGGATCGGGGAGATTGCATGTCCCCGGGAGTGGGCCTTTGCCCAGGCCCGGCTCACCCTGGATACCGAGGAGGATTACGCCCTGCTGCAGGAGGTTTTCGCCGATCTGTACGCCGGTCGGCCCGTGGAGATCGAGGAGGTGGTGGGGTGGCTGAAGCGGCACACTCTCAGAGCAACCTCGTGAAGGTTCTCCTGGTGCCGTCGATCCGGGCCTCCATGGGAAGCGGTCACCTCAAGCGGTGCCTGGGGCTGGCACGGATTTTCGGCCCGAACAGTGCCGTTCTTCTGGAGGGTCTGGATGAAGCCCTGGGTTCCGGCTCCGCGGCAGGGGATGCGGGTTCCTCCGCCCAAACCCTGCTGGCGCCACTGGGGTTGGAATCCTCAACCTGCAGGTTCCTGGAGCGCTACGATCCGCAAGAGCCGTGGGATCTGGTGATTGTGGACAGGCGCAGCTCGGATATCGAGCAGATTCGCAGATTCTTGCCCGCGCCGGTAGTGGGATTGGATGAAGGCGGTCGGGCCCGGAGGTACTGCAGCTATCTGATCGACACCTTTCCCACCTCCCGCCAACAGCACACCGCCAACCTGGCTGCTCTGAGCCTACTGGACCTTCCGGCACCTCCGCCGCAAAAACAGCGGTCCCCCGAGGGCCGGGCTGAGCGCCGGAACCAGGCGCCCATGCCCCACGACCGTGTGCTGATCAGTTTCGGCGGGGAGGACCCGGCGGATCTGAGCCATCGTCTGCTCCGGGTGCTGCTCCGTGGAAAGTTCTTCGAACCGAGGCAGATCACCGTGGTCCAGGGGCCGTACTTCCGAAGGCGGCAGTGGCCGGAGGGGATTGAAGTGCTTCGAAATCCTGCGGACCTGAAGAGCATGCTGGAAGACTACGACCTGCTGTTTTGCTCCTTCGGGCTGACGAGCTACGAGGCGCTGGCCGCGGGGGTGCCGGTGATCAACCTCAACCCTTCGGCGTATCACCGCCGGCTCAGCAGGGCCGCCGGCATCCCGCAGATCGGGGTCCGCCGGCCCCGGCTGCGCAAGCTCAAGAGGTTGTTGAACGATTCTCCGGTTTTCCGAAAGCTGCTGCTGCGCTACCCGCCGCAGCTGTTTTCCCGATCCCCCCGATTGTCCGAGCTTCCAACCCGGCTTCGCTCCTCGGCGCCCGCTGCCTGCCCGGTCTGCGGACAGACGGCCAATCCGGCCCTGGTCCGTTTTGAAAAACGCAGCTACTTCGCCTGCAGGGACTGCGGCATGATCTACCTGATCGGCTTCGACCAGTCGGATATCGCCTACGATGAGGGCTACTTCTTTGCAAGTTATCAGAAGCAGTACGGCAAGACCTACCTGGAGGATTTTCAGAGCATCAAAAGAACGGCTGCCGGCCGCTTGAAGCGGATCCACCGGATCGCTTCCGGGCTCCGCCTGCTGGATATCGGTTGCGCGTATGGGCCTTTTCTCCAGGCCGCCGCCGAGCAGGGATTTCAGGCCCACGGCCTGGACGTGGCTCGGGAGGCGGTACGCTACGTACGGGAACAGCTCGGTATCCCCTGCGGGGTGGGGGATTTCAGAACAGAGAACGCGCTGCGACAGATCCAGGGAGCGGAGCCGGGCTTCGATGTCATCACCATGTGGTACGTGATCGAACACTTCCCGGACCTCGGAACGGTGCTTCGCCGGGTCAACGCACTTCTGCGCAGGGGAGGGGTTTTTGCCTTCTCGACCCCCAATGCAAAGGGGATATCCGGGCTCAGGAGTCGAAGGAAGTTTCTGGAGTGTAGCCCCCAGGATCACCACACCGTATGGTCGCCCAGCAGCACTGCCGGGATTCTCGAGCGGTACGGGTTCCGGCTGTGCAAGATCGTGGTTACCGGCCACCACGGCGAGCGCTTTCTCCGGCCCGGCAGGCTGTCACCGGAATCGGTGCTTGCTTCGGGATTCACAGCAGTCAGCCGGATGCTGCGGCTGGGAGATACCTTCGAAGCCTACGCCGTGAAGCAGGGGGATCTGTCATGAGGATCCTGATCCTGGGCGGGGGAGTGATGCAGCTGCCCGCGGTCCGCCTGGCCAAGCAAAACGGTTGGGCCGTGATCGTGGCTGCGGCCGGGATCAGCCGGGAGATCGAGCAGCTGGCCGACCGCTGTGAACAGGTGGACCTGCGGGACCGGGATGCGGTCACCCGGTTGGCCCAGTCCCTGAAGCAGGAGGAGGGTCTGGACGGGGTGTTCACAGCGGGAACCGATTTTTCCACCACGGTGGCCTGGGCGGCGGAGCGGGCCGGAGTTCCCGGTATTCCCCATGAGGCCGCATTGTCGGCCACGGACAAGGCGCGTATGCGCGCCGCTTTCCAGGCCCACGGTGTGCCCAGTCCCTCATTTTTCACGGTTGACGCTGAAGGCACCGGTTCCCGGGGCAAAGCTTCGGCCATCAATCTCCCCGAAGGTTTCTCCTTTCCTCTGGTGGTGAAACCAGTGGACAACATGGGAGGACGGGGCGTGCGCCGGGTGGACGACCGGAATCAGTTGCAGGAGGCGGTTGAGACGGCCCTGGGTCAATCTGCCAGCGGGCAGGCGATCATAGAGCAGTATCTGGAGGGACCGGAGCTGAGTCTGGATGCGCTGATCCATGAAGGAGAGATCACCATCTGCGGGGTGGCGGACCGGCACATCTGCTTTCCGCCATACTTCGTCGAAATGGGTCACACCATGCCGAGCGACCTGGCACCGGAGCGGCTCGACCAGGCGGAGGAGGTTTTTCGGCGGGGCATCCGTGCTCTGGGCATCAGTGGGGGAGCGGCCAAGGGGGATATCAAGGTTACCCCGGCAGGGGCGGTGGTCGGGGAGATCGCGGCCCGGCTTTCCGGAGGCTACATGTCGGGTTGGACCTACCCATTTGCATCCGGGGTAGAGGTGACCGCCGGGGCCCTGAACATCGCCGTGGGTCTGCCACCGGGAGATCTGCGGCCCCAACGGAATTGGGTTTCCGCGGAACGGGCCTTCATCTCCATCCCCGGCACGGTGAAGAGCCTGGAAGGACTGGACAGGGCCCGCAGCGTCCCGGGTATCGAGCAGCTGTTTCTCCGCGTCTCTGCCGGCCAGCAGGTCGTGCTTCCGATCAACAACATGGGCAAGTGCGGCAACCTGATCTCCAAGGCGCCCGACCGCGGCCAGGCGGTGGAGGCCGTGGAGAAGGCGATTCGCTCGGTACTTGTCCGCCTGGAACCCATGGATCCCAGGACCGACGCCTTTCTGCTGGGCACGGAGCAGGGCGGTTTTTCCGCGTTCTCCGGCCTCGCACCTGTAACCCGGAAGCGGTTAGGGCAGCTGCCTCCTTGGAGCGGCCGGCCGCAGCGGTTCAGCGGCAGAGCCGAAGATCTGCGGATAATGGAGCTGCCCGGGGCGGGGGAGGAGAGAGCGCGGGATTGGCACGGCTGGACATTACTGCAGGCATTCCGCCGGGTACTGGAGATCTGCGGCAGCGCATCCGCGGCCGTGCCGGCAGATACGGGCACAACCTTTATCCTGGGCCGGTTGTTCTGGAACGCCCTGATCAAGGGAGGTGTCCAGGCAGGGGTCTACGTGATCGACTCCTTATGTGCCCCTGAGAGTCAACCGAAATACATAGTGAGGAAATGGTTGGCATGAGGGTGAGGAGAGCGCTGCTGAGGTTCCTGCTTCTGCTGCTGGCAACCGGTCTGGCTGCGGAGGCCATGCCGCTTCAGGGCGTTCTGAAGCAGTTCAAAGCGACCCTGCAGTGGAACCCGGAAACCGAGACCGGGTACCTGGATCTGAGCGGGGAAGGACTGGGGGAGCGGGGGGATCGCATCATCTTTACCGTCGGCTCCCCCTGGATGGTGGTCAACTACCGCGAGAAGATCCGAACCCAGGGCGTGGAGCGCCTGCAGGGAAACCTGCTGTTTCCCGAGCAAACCCTGGAAGCCGTGAATCGATACTTCGAGCTGCGTGCTCTACGCAGGTTGCAGCCCAGGGTGGCGGCCATCCTCATCGATCCGGGACATGGAGGCAAGGATTCCGGTGCGATCGGCTATCACAAGGACAAGCAGGGGGAGCTCCGTCTGCTGGAGAAGGACGTGGTGCTGGATGTCTCCAAGAAGCTGTATCTGCTTCTGAACAAGGAGTATCCGGACAAGCAGATCATGCTCACCCGGGATGATGACCGCTATCTGAAGCTCGAAGAGCGCACAGAGATCGCCAATAACGTGAGCGTGGGCCAGAACGAGGCGATCATCTTCGTCTCCATCCACGCCAACGCGGCCTTCAACAGGGAAGCCAAGGGCTACGAGGTGTGGGTGCTTCCCGGGGATTACCGGCGCACCCTCATCGATACGGAGGATCTGGATGAGGAGACCCGGCCTATCGCTCCCATCCTGAATGTCCTGCTGGAGGAGGAGTACTCGATCGAGAGCATCACTCTGGCACAGGCCGTGCTGAAGGGCTTCGACAACGTGGTAGGGGATGTGACGGACAACCGGGGCATCCGGGAGGAATCCTGGTTCGTGGTGCGCAAGGCAAAGATGCCCTCGATCCTGATCGAGCTGGGGTATGTCACCAACAAAGAGGAAGCGACCAGGCTGGCCGATCAGGCGTACTTGCAGAAACTCGTTCTGGGAATATATACTGGCATCCGCAGTTTCGT
>CAZFMD010000169.1:0-1272 GCA_964520025.1 uncultured Spirochaetaceae bacterium | reverse complement strand
TTCGTTTTCATCCTTGTATTCTCCCTGACGCTCTATTTCGTCACCAAACCCTGGTACCCGCGGGTGCTCTTCTTTCCCGAAGACAGGACGGGCAGGCTGGTCGGGGAGAGACGCTTTTTGCCGCCCCGCCGCGGCTTAACTTCCCAAATCGAGCTGTACGTCCAGGAGCTGATACTGGGGCCCACCAAACCGTTTCTGACTCGCATCGTACCCAGAGAGGTGCGCCTGCGCTCTGTGATCGCCCGGGATGGAGAGGTTTACGTGAGCCTGTCCAGGGAAATCATCGAGCTTCAGCCCGACGCTACCCTGAGCTTCGATCAGAGCCTTCAGGCCATCGCCAACGGTGTCTTGTACAACTTCCCCAGGGTTCGGGACCTGTATCTGCTGGTGGAAGGACAGATCCCGGGAGAGCAGCACGCCGACGGCTTCGTCTTCGAAAAAAAATTATTGAAATAAGCAAAAATAATCGGTTAAGTTTATAAACTTCCTACCAGATATAATAAAAAGGGAAAACCGATTGACATCGGTTTTGAGTGCCGTATACTTTAGGTTAACAAGGAGAGGAAAGGAGCATTGCATGAAAAAGCTGTGCATTATTTTAGGAATTGCCCTTCTTGTGGCGGGTGTCGGATTCGCCGACCGGTCCGTACTTATCGATTTCTCTGATTTACTGCCGGATGTGACAGTCGGAGTTGCGACAGAGGACAACGAACATGAAGCGACCATGATCGATTTCGCGGAGGTCGCCGGTGCCAGTTACGATGAAGAGATCAAGAAGAGGATGAAGACCTCTCTGGCCGTCGAGAACTGGTACGTTCAGCTCGCTTCCTCGGCCCGGACGGTTGCCAACCAGGCTCTGTCCTATACCAAGGAAGCCACGCTGAAAGATACAGCCAAGCCTTTTGATGGTGAGGAGATGGCGGGTAAGACCGTCATGGGCGTACGGGTGCATTTCCCGCTGCCCAATTTCAACTCCTATGCCCTGATTACACCGCCCTTTGAGATTCCCGCCTATCAGGTGGCCACCCAACTGCAGGGGGACACCCTGGTGGAAGTCGAGGGGGATGAAGGGACCAAATTCGATGGCTACGGTGTGGTGAAGAACGTGGGTGTGCTGAAGTCCGTTGAAGCCACTGTCTATGGTTCGAACTTTCCCAACGGATTCGGGGTCATTCTCAAGGACCAGGATGAGAAGGAGATGACCATCTACATGGATCATCTGCAGTTCGACGGCTGGCGCAAGCTGGTGTGGAACAATCCCAACTACATCAC
>CAZFMD010000168.1:4770-6625 GCA_964520025.1 uncultured Spirochaetaceae bacterium | reverse complement strand
GCGGATGCATGGTTGCAGCTGCGAAAGCAGGTCCATCTGCTGCTCATCCTGGGCTACGAGGCGGGAGGCCCGCACCGCCTCGATCCGCTCGACGCGCTCCGGAGCTTCGCCGACCTCCTTGAAATCTGCGCCCTTCAGCGCCTGAAGCAGATGCTCGCCCTTCTCGCTCAACACCTGCAACAGCAGAGAATGATCGCCGGCGCCGATCCACGACAGGTTCAGGTCGGCGCTGTCCGCTGTGAAACGGGTGCAAACTTCACAGGCGCCACGCAACTCGGCTTCCGCATCCGCCGCGCGCTCCGCCCCGGCAAAACGCTCCAAGACCTCGGCGCGCACCTCCTTCGCATCCCCGGTCGCCTGGGCCCGATCACGGTACCGTTTTACGTCGTAGACCCCGGGACAATCGTAGCCGATCAGATACAGGGAATCCAGAAGTATCTGCTTGAGCTTGACCAGTTCGATCACGGCCCGAACTTCGCAGGGGCGCAGCACCGCGGCGATCCTGCCCCCGCTGCGCTCAAGCGGTTCTTTGGCCAGCTCCCGCACAGCATGGGCGGCGTTGATCATCTGGACCGGAGCCAGAGGATCGGCCCCGGCGAGCCGCTCCAGGTCCGCCACCAGGGCCTGCGCCACCATGTTGTTATCCGGGCTACGCTTTGGCACCAGCACGGCATTTACAGCGCCGCTTTCCAGGAGCACGCCCAGGAACCTGCGGATGGCTTCGGAGGTGTCCAAACCCTTCAGCTCGGCAACGCT
Organism: uncultured Spirochaetaceae bacterium; assembly: GCA_964520025.1. GTDB lineage: Bacteria > Spirochaetota > Spirochaetia > SZUA-6 > DRHE01 > JAFGQJ01. The sequence continues at coordinate 5,869 of CAZFMD010000168.1, read as the reverse complement.
ACAGATACCTCTCATACGGCCCACTCCAACTTCAGGGGATTGGGCCCCAGGGCTCGAATATGATCCACCATCTCCCGCACCGTTTCGGCGAAGTAGGCCCCTTCACTGGCGCTGATCCAGCGCAGCCAGACCCGTTCCGGTTCCAGGCCGGCATCCTGAAGCACCGACTTGAGGATGGCCACCCGTCTGCGGGCCTTGAGGTTGCCGCTGATGTAGTGGCATTCCCCGGGATGGCAACCGCCTATCAGCACGCCGTCGGCCCCCTCCAGCAGCACTTTGAGCACGTAAGTGGGGTCGAGGGAGCCGGAGCACATCATGCGGATGATGCGGATGTTCGGGGGATACTGGATTCTCGAGGTCCCGGCCAGGTCGGCCCCGGCGTAGGTGCACCAGTTACAGAGAAATCCGATGATCCTGGGCTCGAAGGTGGAATGTTCCATTTACACAACCTCTTCCAGCATGTGATAGACCTGAGTCTTGGTGAATCCGATCTGAAGGGTGGCTCCGTTCGGACAGGCGGTGGCGCAGGCGCCGCAGCCCTGGCAGAGCACCTCGATGATCTCGGCCTTGCCGCTTTGCTCATTGATCACTCTGGCCTCGTATGGACAGACCTCCACGCAGAGGCCGCAACCGGAGCAGATGCGCTCGTTGATCCGAACTGTGAGGCCGGAGGACTGGATCTGATCCTTGGCGAGCAGGGTTACGGCCCGGGCCGCGGCCCCGGCGGCCTGGGAGATCACCTCCTGGATGGCCATGGGCGAATGGGCTGCGCCGCACAGGTAGATCCCCTCGGTGGGGAAATCCAGGGGACGGAGCTTGGCATGAGCCTCCAGCAGGAATCCGTCCCGGTTCAGGGGAAGTTTGAGGATCGAAGCGATACTGCGATCCTCATGAGGTTCCATACCCGTGCTCAGCACCAGCAGGTCCGCCTCCATCTGCTCCGGCCGGTCCAGCAGCAGGTTACGGTAGCGGATCAGCAGTCTGCCCTGAGCTCCCTGATGCACCTCGGGTTTGAGCTCCGGCTCGTATCGAAGAAAGAGCACTCCCTCCTCCCGGGCCTTCTGGTAGTACTCCTCCGAGAAACCGTAGGTGCGCACGT
>CAZFMD010000168.1:2224-4670 GCA_964520025.1 uncultured Spirochaetaceae bacterium | reverse complement strand
CCCTCCTCCCGGGCCTTCTGGTAGTACTCCTCCGAGAAACCGTAGGTGCGCACGTCCCTGTAGAACACGGTGACCTCAGCCTCCGGATCGAGCTGCTTGATCTTGAGGGCGTTTTTCACGGCGGTCTGGCAGCAGACCCGGCTGCAGTAGGGCCTCTGCTCATCCCGGGAACCCACGCACTGGATCATGGCGATCCGCACCGGCTTCCGCACCGGCTTTCGGTCCGGCTTTCGGTCCGGGGCCGGGGAAGCAGAGGCATGCTCTTGGCCGCTCCCGATCCCGAGGGACCCGGCCGCTAGCCTTCCCTCCAACTCCCGCTGGGTGATCACGGCCTCGGACTGACCCCGCAGGTACTCCGTGGTCCGTATCTCCCGAGCTCCGGTGGCCACGATAATTGCCCCGTGCTCGACCTCCTGCAGCTGCGCCGGAGCGCCGCTCTTCGATCCCTTGCCCGATCCGTTTGCACAGCGAGGGGCGATCGTCGTGGTGTAGTTGCCCACGTACCCGGACACATCCTGAACCTGACAGTCGGTGAACACGGTGATCAGGGGATGCTTGTCCAGCCGCTCGATCAACCCGGCCAGGAAAGCCTGCACGTCCCGGCCCTCCAACGTGTAGTGAAGATCCCGCAGATTTCCGCCCAGCTCGATTTCCCGCTCCACCAGAAAGGTCTCGAAGCCCTGGTCCGCCACGGCCAGGGCGGCTGTGATTCCGGCCACCCCGCCGCCGATCACCAGCGCCTTTTTCAAAACAGGAAAGCTGGAACGATGAAAGGGACTCAATACCCTGGCCCGGGAAACGCCCATGGCCACCAGCTGCTTGGCCTTCTCCGTGGCCCGTTCCTTCTGCTCTGTATGAACCCAGGAGCACTGCTCCCGGATGCCGACGAACTCGAACATGAAGGGATTCAGCCCCACCTCCCTCAGGGTGTCCTGGAACAGCATTTCGTGGGTGCGGGGCGTGCAGGAAGCCACCACCACCCGGTTGATTCCCCTCTCCTGGACGGCCGCCTTGATCCGCTCCTGGGTGTCCTGCGAGCAGGTGTAGAGATTGGCCTCCGCGTACACCACCCCCGGCAGCCCGGAGGCGTACTGGGCCACGGCGGGCACATCCACCACCGCGCCAATGTTGATACCGCAGTGGCAGACGAACACCCCCACCCGGCTCTCTCCATCATCCAAAGACAGCTCCGGCGGGTAGCTCTTGGCGGTTACCTGGGAACCCCGGGCCTCCTTGAGCAGGGCCGAAGCGTAGGCGGCGCAGGCCGAGGCGGTGGTCACGGATTCGGGGATGTTCCGGGGCGCCGCTGCGGAACCGCAGAGGAAGATACCCGGCACGCCGGTCCGCTCGGTCACCAGGCTGTCCCCGGCCAGGAAGCCGTAGGGATTCAGGCGGATCCCGGAGATCCGGGACAGCCCGGGAGTGCCCGCACCCGCGACCAGGCCGGTGGACAGCACCACCAGCTGGTAGACCTCCTCCCGCACCCGGTCCTGCTCGTCCACGTACATCACCCGCAGGTCGTGGCTGCCCGGCACCTCCTCGATCCCGGAAAGACGGGCCCGCCGGAACTCGATTCCCTCCAGTCCTTGAGCCCGTTCGTAGTAGGCTTCGAAGTCCTTGCCATAGGCTCGGATGTCCATGAAGTAGAGGTGGCACACGACCCCTGGGGCGTGTTCACGGGCGATGATCGCCTCCTTGATCGAGTACATGCAGCACACCGCGGAGCAGTAGGATCTGCCCTCCTGCTTCATCTGCCTGGAGCCGGCACAGAGCACCCAGGCCACCTTCCCGGGTTCTGCGTGATCCGAGGGACGGAGCACGTGGCCTTCGAAGGGGCCGGAGGCGGACAGCACGCGTTCGAACTCAGGAGCGGTGATCACATTGGGAAATCTGCGGTAGCCGTACTCATCCAGGCCGGAAGGGTCGAACTTGTCCGCACCGGTGGCCAGGATCAGGGCCCCGGCATCCAGCTCCACGACTTGCTCGGCCATCCGGTGGTTCACCGCTTCCCGTCCGCAGGCGGACACGCAGAGCATGCACTCCGAGCACGTCCCGCAGTTCAGACAGCGCTTCGCCTCCTCCCGGGCCGTCTGTTCGTCAAAACCGAGCTCGAAGCTCTCGAAGCTCCGGATACGCTCCTTGGGCTCCAGAGTCGGCATCACGGCGCGGGCTTTCTTTTCGACGGGCCGAATGGGTCTGCCCACTATGCGTAGAGTCTCAGCCTCCGCAGAGGGCCTCAGAATCCACTCCCGGTTTTCCCGCAGGTCTTTGCCTTCCAGGTAGCGGACGATCGACTCGGCGGCGGCATGACCGGCGGCCACAGCCTCCACGGCTGAAGCCGGGCCGCTGACCACGTCCCCACCGGCGAACAGCCACTCCACACCGGTCTGCAGGGTGATGGGATCCACGCCGATCGTGTTGCCCCGGCCGGTTGCCACTGGCTTCG
>CAZFMD010000168.1:0-2124 GCA_964520025.1 uncultured Spirochaetaceae bacterium | reverse complement strand
GGCTTCGACACCTGCGGAGCCTTCGACCCTTGCTGATCCTTTGACCCCTTCGGGCTCTTCGACCCCGGCGAGCCCTGCGCTTGCTTGGGGCCCTTCGAGCCTGCCGAGCCATTCAGCCCGGACAGGACGGTGGGATCGGCGTTTTGGCCCACGGCCACGATCAGGAAATCCGTTTTCAGCTCCTTGGTCTGCTCGGGATTCACAGACAGACCTGTCTTGCCTTCCTGCTCGAACACCGTCCTGGAAGCGGCACAGCGCAGAGCTGTTACCCGACCGTCTAGAGTTTTCACCGCCTGAGGGCTCCAGCCGGTCAGGATCTCGATTCCTTCTTCCAGGGATTCCTCGATCTCCCACGGATAGGCGGGCATCTCCCTGCGGGTGCGCCTGTACACGATACGGACCTTGCGAGCTCCCAGGCGCCTGGCCGTCCGGGCTGCATCGGTGGCCACGTTTCCCCCACCGATCACCGTCACCATTCCGTCCAACCGGAGGGGCTCGACATCCGCGCCTCCCTGCTGGCCGGTGTAGCCGGCTGTATTGACCCGATGCAGGAACTCCACTCCGTTGAGCACCCCCTGGCTGTCGATTCCGGGAATATCCAGCTGTCTGGATACCGCCGCCCCGGTGGCGACGAATACCGCGGCGAAGCCATTCTTCTTGAGCTGCCGGAGCCGCTTCCTGTCCCCGATGCTTTGGCCGTAGCGGATCTCGATGTTGGGATGATCCAGGATCAGCTGTGCCTCTTTGAACAGCACCTCCTTATCGAGGCGGTAGCCGGGAACGGCGCTGTACAGGGCGCCTCCGGGTTTCGCCTCCCGTTCAAAGATCGTTACCCCGTAACCGGCTGCGGCCAGATCCAGGGCCGCGGTCAGGCCGGCCGGTCCGGCTCCCACCACGGCCACCCGCTCTCTGTTCTTGGGAGGCCCGGCGGCGGTCTGGCCCTCTTTTCCCTCGCTATTGCCCGATTCCCCCCTCTCTGCGGGCGGACCGAGCTCCGAGTCGGCGTCCTCGCCTTCGCGCAGCGCGTCGTCTGCGACATTACGCAGGATGCGGTCCGCCGTCTCGCGCAGCGCGTCGTCTGCGACAAAACGCTTCAGGTAGTTGATGGCCACCGGCTCATCCACCTCGGCCCGATTGCAGGCACTCTCGCAGGGGTGGTGGCAGATACGCCCGCACACCGAAGGCAGGGGATGGCGCTCCCGGATCAGCTCGTAGGCCTTTCGATACTCCCCGGCCGAGATCAGGGCGATGTAGCCCTGGATGTTTACATGGGCCGGGCAGGCCTCCCGGCAGGGGGGAATACCCGACTTCTCTATGGAGAAGAGGTTCGGGATGGCCTGGGGATAGCGACGATAGATCGCCTTGCGTTCTACGAGGCCTTCGTCGTACTCGCTGAACACGCTCACCGGACAGACTTCGGCACAGTCGCCGCAGCCGTTGCACTGAAGCTCGTCCACGAAGCGGGGCTTCTTCTTGAGCTTCAGATGAAAGGCCCCGGCCTGGCCGTCGATACCGGCGAGCTCGGTGTTGGTGTGCAGCTGGATGTTGGGATGACGACCGGTGTCCACCAGCTTCGGGGACATGATGCACATGGCGCAGTCATTGGTGGGAAAGGTCTTGTCCAGCTGGGCCATGATCCCGCCGATGGCGGGCTTGTTGTCGATCAAGTGAACTTTGAATCCCATCTCCCCCAGGTCCAGGGAGGCTTGCATCCCGGCGATGCCGGCGCCCAGCACGGCTACCGCTCCTACCTTCTTCTGCGGCGCTGCTTCCGGATGTGTTTCCACTGGAGCTTTCGGCCGTGGGCTGGCGGCTTTGCTCATATAAAGCTCTCGATCATGGAGTAGACCTGCTCTAGACGAAAATTCTTCTGGCTCATCGCTCCGGAGGGGCAGGTGACGATGCAGGCCCCGCAGCCCTGGCAGAGGATCTCGTTGACCTTGGCCACGCTCCGATCCGGGATTCCCGTGGCGGGATTACCCCTGCGCTGGACCAGCTCGATGGCATCGAAGGTGCACTGCTGCTCACACTGTCCGCAGCCCGAGCAGATCTCCTCATCCGCAAAGGCTACGATCGGCTCGTGGGTCAGCTGCTCCTTGGACAGAAGCTCCACCACCTTGGCCG
>CAZFMD010000167.1:0-6680 GCA_964520025.1 uncultured Spirochaetaceae bacterium | reverse complement strand
GTCCCAGGGCATCCCGGCTGTGCCCGCCGAAGCCCTTGTGGCAGGCCTTGAACACTCCGGAGGTGTTGGTGTGGGTGGCGCACTGGTACAGAAGGGAGGCCAGGAGAATCATCTTCTCCTTGAGCGCGGCCGCACCCGCCGCATCCCCGGTAGACCCAGGATCGGTTCGGTGATCCGGGTTTTCCGTCCCGATCGCGCCCGGATAGAGCGCTTCGATGCGACTGCGTACCGCATCGATGATCAGGGCGTTCTCCCGGGTGTAGAATAGGCGCTCCCGGCGGTAGTCGGCGTTTTCGGTACGCGCCGGCGCGTAGTAGCGGGAGACATAGCGATCCGCTTCGGCCGGCTCGCCCAGGGCGTTGAGCTCGGCCAAGATACCGGCCGGACCGCCATGGGAGCGGAACAGCCCCCGGGCCTGCCTTTCACCAACGCATAGGTGGGCGAAGTTGAGCACGTAGGCGTAGTACTCCCAATCGTTGGCCAGAACTCGATAGCCCAGATAGCGGGCCAATCGCGACACGCTTCCCGATCCGGCGAAAGGGTCGAGGAATACCGGGGCGTGCTTGCTGTCAGTACCGGGGCGCCCTGCCCTGCCGTGATACCCTCCGCTGCCGTCCTCACCTGCAAGCCGGGTGAACACCCGGTACAGCAGAGGCTGGAGGCTGCGCTTGTTTCCAATATAGGCGATCAGCTGTTTGGTGAGGTAGGGGTGATCCAGGCGGGCATCGCTGCAATCAAAGGGCAACATTGCCTGGCGCAGGGATTGGCTCATATGTTGACTTTAACCGTCAATTTTCCTATGTTCAATGCTACATGAAGGCGAGCACCGATACGGCATCGGTTTTGGATACTTCGAAAGTCGATCAGGGGGTTCGCCAGGGTGTGACCCGCCTGATTGAGAACATCAAATCCGTCATCTATATCGACACTCAGAAGCTGGAGCACATCGTCGCCGCCCAGATAGCCGGCGGTCACGTGATGCTGGCCGATGCCCACGGAGTCGGCAAGACCTCCCTGGCCCGGGCTCTGGCCGGATCGATAAAGTGGGTGAAGGATGAGGCTTCCCGCCAACCCGGCGACAGCCACGGGATCAAGCACTTCAGCCGCATCCAGTGCACCGTGGACCTGCTGCCCCAGGATATACTCGGTTTCAGCCGTTTTCTCGGCAGCTCAAGCAAGCTGACCTTCATCCCCGGTCCGATCTTCGCCCATTACGTGCTTTGCGACGAGATAAACCTGCTCACCCCCAAGACTCAAGGGTCTTTCTTCCAGGCCATGGAGGAGCAGACCGTGACCGTGGAGAGCAAAACCTACGAGCTGCCGGATCCGTTCTTCATTATCTCCACGATGAACCTGAAAGGGGTGCATCTGTTTCCCCTGCCGGCCCCGCAGCTGGATCGCTTCATGGTGCAGCTGTCCATGGGTTACCCCAATTCCCAGGATGAGGCTTCCATCATCAAGCAGCACGGCCGGGACGACGCCTGGAGCCGTTTCTCCCCTGTGATCACCTCCTCCCAGATGCGGCAGTGGCAGCAGCTGGTGGACGGCGTGAGCATCCACAGCGACATCGTAGAGTACATCGTGGCCTGCCTGCGACAGACCCGTCATCACCCGGATGTGCTGATGGGAGCAAGCCCCCGTACCGGTGTCAAGGTATCCCGCCTGGCCCGGGCTCTGGCCCTGCTGCGCGGACAGGACTACGTGACCATCGACCTGGTAAAGGAGATCTTTCTGCCCGCGGTTTCCCATCGTCTGGTGATGCAGGATGCTTCCCAATCATCCGCTGCCCTTCTCGAGGAGATCCTCAAAACCGTTCCCGTCGGCGCATGAACGACCCCCTGGCGACGAGCTCCAGCCCTTCGATCCGGTTGAGGAAATCAACGAAGGCGACCCTCCGGGGCCGGCTGCGGAGTTTCCTGTTCTACTTCCCTTTCACCCTGGCCGGCTCCCTGCTGCTGGCCGTCGCCCTGTACCTGCTGGGACGGAGCCTGGCCCAGGACAATCCCTACGGAGTGCTGCTGGCCCTGGCCGCGCTGTTGGTTCTGGCCGCCCTGGCCGTGACCTCCCGGATTCAGGCCAACCGCTACCGGCGCCGACAGGTCCACTGGCACTGGGATTCCTCCACAGCGCTCTACGCCCGCCGGCCCGCGCTTTCCCAGGCCCTAATGACCGAAACGCTTCGAACCCTGCCCTTCTTTCGGATTCATTTCGCCCTCAGGGGCAGGCTCAGGGTTGGCCGAAAGGCCTCATTGAGGATCAAACGGGAGACCTCCTTCGCTGAAGGGCAGCGCCACCCGATCGATCTCTACTTCCCCCTCTGCGGGATGTTCGCCTGCAGGGCCCGTTTCTCGGTCCACGACATCTTCGGTTTGAGCCGTGCCCGCTTCGGGGAGGAAATGGTACGGAACCTCCCGGTTCAGCCGGCCTCCTTCACCCAGAGAAGCATCCCGATACCGGAGCCCTCCGTGGGCTTCGAGGAAACAAGCCGCAAGCGCAGCTCCGATGAGGAGAAGTACTACATGCGGGAGTACCTTCCCGGAGACCGTTTCCGGGATATCAACTGGAAGGTCTCCAGCCGCCTGGATGAGCTCATTACCCGTATCTCTCCGGTTACCCAGGAAAAAACAACGATCCTGCCCGTGGTACTGCGGAATTTCCGGGACAGGGAAGAGGAGAGCGTCGAATCCATCGTTCATCTGAATATCATCAAGAGCTGGCTGATGGCCTTCTTGAGGATCATGAAGCAGGAGCACCCGGAGATGCAGTTCCGCCTCAACTCGGCAACCGGCAGCTGGCTGCTGCAAAACGATGAGGATATCGAGCGCTTCGGCTGGGAGCTGCCGGGTCTATTCTTTCAGCGGGATACCGGTTCGATCTTTCAGAGCCCCCCCGAAGAGGAGCTGTTCGTCTTCTCCACGGCATTTGACCGGGGATTGCCCGCCTTTCTCTCGGCCCAGGCAGGGGCCCGGCAGTACGTCTTCCGCACGGCCGTAGCCGAGGAGGAAGGACAGAGAAAGGGCACAACCGTAGTTCTGTTTCAGGAAGGCTGTGCCTGTCTGCCCGGATCCTGGGTTCTGCGCCGGGAGCCTCGCATCAAAGCGCCCCGGGTGTCTTCCCCCGCCTCGGGCAAACTGGAGGAGGAAGCTCTATCGGTGAGGGTGCTGTAGATGAAACACTTTCTGTTTTTCACCCGCCTGGCCCTGTACCTGATCACCCTTGCCCTGCCGATCCTGCACCCGGCTATCGTGGTGCCCTACGATCGGGTGGGCCTGATCTTTGCGTTTGCCCTGCTTCCCGTGGAAATGCTGATCGCCTTCTACCTCTCTCCGCCCCGCTTTCGCATACGCACCTGGCTTCTGGCCTCCGTGGTTCCGATCGGTCTGTTCGTTCTCTTCTTGGCAGGATTCGAGCTATCCACCCTGGTGTACGCCCTGGTGGCGTTGGCTGCTTTCGTTATCACCACACTGATCTTCAAGACTCAAGGACTGGGCCGTTCGCTGGCCGTCCTGGAACCCTTCGTTCTGGGCGTGATCGCCTACCGGATCTTGAGCTTCTCCAGAGCATCCGAGCAGCTGGCCCGCCAGGCCAGCGGCATCACCCAGGTCATCCTCATCCTCATTCCCCTGGCCTTCCTGTTGCACGGCATCGTGCTGTATCTGAGTGTTTTTCATTCCAGGGGCAGCAGACGGGGTGTCCGGGAGGTGGTCCTGTTTCTGCTGATCGCCCTTCCGCTGTTTCTGGTGGTGAGCTTCATCCTGCCGCCGGACTTCGTCAGTCACTCCATTGCCCTAAACCGGATCGAGCGGGATATCAAACCCGAACCGGTACCCCTGGATGAACAGGGAGAGGGCTGGCCGGGGGGGAATCTGCGCTCCGATGAGCAGTGGTGGGAGATGTTCGGGGAGCAGTTTGGAGAGGGAGATACGGGAGGCACCCCCGGTGAAGACGGCAAGAACGCCCTGGAGGGAATCCCCTCGGACCAGTGGAACGAGGCGGGGTTGGCCCAGGGATCGGAGAGCAAGCAGTACGCCGTCATGGTCCTGGCCAGCCCGGTGCAGCCCGTGTACGCGGCGGATGCCTACTTCGGCGATTTCGATCCGGAAGGGGGATTCCTGTTCTCCCGGGAAGAGCCGCTGAACGAGCTGACCTACCTGCGCTTCTTGGAAACGTGGAAAAACCTCGCCGTGGCGCAGGAGCGGCTGCGCCGGAGTACCGAAATCACCTATTTCTCGACCCTGCCGGAACGGTACCTGCCCTACCGGCCGCAGAGCATCGAGCCCACGGTGCTTCGGCGGGAGTACAATCCCTTCCAGTACTCCTACACCGCGACCTCCGGCCTGAGCCTTTCGGGGCCCCGGGATTGGGCGGGAATCCCCGGGTTGGCTCCGGAGGAGCGCAGAGGCATGGAACCCTACCTGCGCATCCCCCTGTCCGAAGAGCATCGTCGGAGCTTCCTCTCCTATCTCGAGGAGGCGGTGGGCGATACCACCGGCTACTACGGTCGTATTGAGGCGATCTTCAAGAGCTTCTCCGTCTTCCAGTACGATATCGGCTTCGACGACAATACCTCCGTGGCCAAGATGGAACGGTTTCTCGTGGAAAACAAACAGGGGGACTGCACCGAGTTCTCCAACACCTCGGCCATCCTGCTGCGCCTGGCCGGCATCCCGGCCCGGGTGGTGACCGGCTACCTCGCCTCCCGGGATCTGCAGAGCTTCGCCCACCTGCGGGGCCTGTTCATGCTGCGGGAGGCGATTCCGGAGCTTCAGGAACACCCCTTCGGTGATCTGTACCTGGTAACCACGGCGCAGCGCCACTCCTGGGTTCAGGCGTTCATCCCCTCCTTCGGCTGGGTTGATTTTGAATCCACAGCCTACGCGCTTCCCCCTCCCCCCGGGCGCAACCCCAACTCGATGAACGTGGTCATCCCCCTGATCCAAGGCGAGCAACTGCGCCCGGGCTTCCGCTTTCCCTGGCTCCTGGCCCTGCAGTTGCTGGCTGCTCTGGCGGTATTGATCCTGGTGGGTATTTACCTCTTCCGTTTCGCCCGCAAGATGGTCCTGAGAGCTGTGAGCCGCCGGGAAGATCTTCGCTCCCTCAAGGCCCTCTACACCCTGCTGCTCATCCAGCTGGCCGAGCGGGGATGGGAGGTGAAGCGGCCTTTCCTCACGCCCGTGGAGTACGCCGAGGATCACCCCGAGCTCGGGGGATTCGCCGAAATCTACACAATGCTGCGCTTTCGGGAGAATTTCGAGCCGGACGCGCGCGCCGAGGCCTGGGATACATTGAGAACCAGGTACCGGGAGATCCTGGAGGCGAGCCGACGCCCCGGCTTGCTCGCAGCGCTGCGACGGATTTTTAGTTTGAAGGGGCTGTACTACTCGTGAAATCCACCTCAACGCCCGGGCGATATCGGCGCCGGTGGCACCGCGGCAGCCTGTTCCTGCTCGCCCTCTCCGCCCTGCTGATGCTGGCCTCCTGCCGGCACCGCAGCGACTGGGTGATGTTTCGGGGTCAGCAGGGCCGCGGCTACACCGGCAACGCCCTGCGCGCTCCCCTGGCCGCCAAGTGGACGCTCCAACTGCAGCTGGAGACCGAACCGACCTACGCCTTCAACAACCCCGTGGTTCTGGACGGCACGATCTACTTCGGCTCCACCGACGGCAACTTCTACGCCCTGGATATCGAGAGCGGGTACATGAACTGGGTATTCAAAACCCGGGGGGCGATCAACTCGATCCCCTTCGCGGATTCCCAAAATGTCTATTTCGGCAACAACGTGGGCAAACTCTACGCCGTTTCCCAGGATGACGGCAGGGAAGTTTGGTCGGTCCAAACCGATTCCACGGTGCAATCCTCGATCGTGGGCTACGAGGACTTCATCATCTTCACCAGCGACGGAGGCACCGCCTACTTCGTCACCCCAAGAGGGGAACAGCTGTTCACCCTGCCCAACCCGGTGTGGCACTACAACACCTTCCAGGTGTACGAGGATGTCCTGTACTTCGCCCCCGGTCCTCCGACCCGTCCCCACGCCTTCGGCGCCTTCGACCTGAACGAGCGTGCCTACCTGTGGATCCTGGACACCTCCATGTTCCAGGCTATCTGGTACTCCTTCCCCGCCCTCAAGGGGGATCTGTTGTACTTCTCCACCGCCACCTACCGGGGTGAGTACTGGGACTTCAACTACTACGCCTTCGGGCGGGAAACGGGGCAGATGGTGTGGAAGTACTCGGATCTTTCCGATTGGGGCGAGATGTTCCGGGTCGAGTCTCAGAGGATGTTCGGCGAAAACATGAAGCTCCTGGATTACCTGGCCCCCGCCGTCTGGCGGAACCTCGTGATCTACACCAGCGGGGACACGGTGGTACGGACCTTCAGGGCCGGAAACGGAACCCTGGCCTGGACCCGGGCCTTCGACAGACCCACCACCAGCGCTCCGACGGTCGCGGGGAACCGGGTGTACTTCGGAGTCGAGGGAGACGAGGCCTATCAGGCCGGCATCCCCGAAGGGAAACCGCCCCGACTCGTGTGTCTGGCCGCCAAGAACGGCCGCCTGCTCTGGGAGATGGAGCTGGAGGGAGCGCTGCTGAGCGCTCCGGTGATCGCCGGCAGGTGGATGGTCTTCGGCACGGACCGCAACTTCTTCTACGTGCTGGAAGAGGTGTACTGAGCCTGAA
>CAZFMD010000166.1:0-6697 GCA_964520025.1 uncultured Spirochaetaceae bacterium | reverse complement strand
TTTGCACGTCGCTTTTGAATCGGTAACGGTTCTGATGAACCCACGTTTGCACCTCACGGAATTCGTTCCTCGCCTCCAGCCAGCTGGAATCGGAGCGCAGGCAGTAGGCGAAACGCCTGGATGAGGGCAGCACCCCCATCTCGCCGTTGAAGCGGACAGCCCTGTTCTTCAGGAAAAACAGTTTATAGCTCACATCGGCGCTGCTGTCCTCGGTATCGATTTCCCCTTCGTAGCGAACCACCATAGCCCGCCGGCACAGAATACGCTCCCCCCAGAGAAACGCGCGCAGCCCGAAGTCCATTTTCTGCCAGTACGGATTGCTCATCCACGGATCGTAGCCTCCGCTCAAGGAGAAGCGATTGCGGTTGTAGATACCGCAGTAGTCGAAGGGGAACAGGCTGGGCATGCCCTCCTGCACCGGTTTCCAGGGCATCACCTTGAGCTTTCCCTTGATCAGTGCCGGGACCTGGATACAGGGAAGCGGCTGATCCGCCGAGCTCATCAGGGCGGGCACGGTGCAGAGGATCTGCTTCTCCTCGATCTGATGCAGAAACGAGCCCCACTGCCCCGTCAGCCCCTGTGCAAGCTCCATATCGCTCCAGAGCACAAACACCATCCGGGCTCGGGCTTCCTCGATGCCGATGTTGATTCGTTCACCTGCGCTGGCGGGCTCCTGCAGCAGAAGGAAATGGATATCCGGAAGCTCCCGCGATAGTGATTCGATATCGTGGGATATGCGGGGACCCTCCACGCAGAAGATCTCGCCGAGCCCCGCCGCCAGAAGCTGCTGCAGCTTTTCCAGCCTGTAGAAACGGCTGCCCCGATTGAGCAGAAGCACGGCCAGGGGCGCTTTGGTTTTTCGGATCCTGTCGACCTTAGGACCGCCTACAACGGTGTAGGGCACCTTCCGCTTTTTAAAAATTGAAGCTGTAGTACTCATCGCAGTTCTTGCAGAGATCGGGATAGCGTTCCTGCAGATGATCCCGGTAGAAGGGTTCTCCGGCTTTCCAGATCTCCTCCAGACTCTGCTCCAGAAGATTACCCAGGCAGTGACGGCACTGCAGGTCCTCCCGGCACAGGCTCACCCTGCCGTCGAGCAACACGGTGACATCCCGTTTCAGATGCCAGCAGGGAAAACGCTTGAGCGGAGAAAGATCGGTGACCCGGCGGTCGGGAAGAAAACCGCAGAAGGAATCGTACTTCTGCACGATCACCCTGCCTGTGGTGTTCTTCCAATACCTGTAGAAGTCCTCCAGCCCTTCCTCGTTTTCATTCATCCGTACCGCCTGAGGATAGACATGTCCGGGAAACAGGGACTGCAGAGCCTCCACGGTCCTGTGGGCCTCCTCAAAGCCCTGCCCCCGCAGAGCCGTGTACTCCTTGGGGTCCCGGCTGTCCAGGGACACGACCCAGTCCAGTCCCGAGTGCTTCTGCTCGGCAATACGGGCGAATACCCCCTGTGGCCAACCGATCCCGGAAGTCTCCACCACCAGGCGGAAGCCCCGCTCCAGCGCGGCCAGAGCCAAATCGGCGAACCCGTCGTGATAGGCCGCTTCGCCCCACAGCGAGACGCTCAGAGTCGCCTCCGCGCAGAACAGCTGTATCTGCTCCAGAATACGGTTGAAATCCTTCGGCGCCATCTGCCCCTGCTTGCCGGGCTTGTTGATGCCGAAAAGCGGATAGGGACAGTAGGAGCACAGCTGAGGACAGCCCTCCACGATTTGCACGGAAAAGAAAGAGGGCAGGGTTCGCAGGATCTCCGGTTGTTTCTCGAGGATCCGGCAAACCGCCTCGGCATCCTGGGCCCCGGCCTGCACGACCCGCTGCACCAGCGTCAGATTGCGCCTGCAATCCGCGCACAGCTCGGCCCGCAGCATGCGCAGGTCCACCGGGGAGAGCTCTGTCTCGATGTCGAAGGCGTTGATGTCCTTCTTGATCAGCTCGAACAGGGCGCCCCGGTCCCGGGCGCGAATCGGCTCCTCCCCGGCCGCCGGCTGGGACTTCTCGGCCAGCTCCAGCAGGGGCGCCAGAACGGCGGGCTTGAGGATCTCCGGGCTCAACCCGTAGGGGTAGCCGTCGGCGAAGGTGTAGTCGGCATAGTACTTCCCGTGGTTCTCGAGCATCCTCGCGCTCAAGGCGGGATCCAGAAGCGGGCAGTCGGCAAAGAAGTAGAACAGGTTGTCGTACTCCCCCTCTGCCAGTGCGTCCTGGAGGGACCGGAGCAGCTCGACAACTCCCTCCGTCTTGAGGTGACGGATCTCGAAATCCAAACCGGCAACCTCTACATCGGCGCCTTCTGGCAGCAGCAGGAGACAGCGCTTGACCCCGGGTAACTGAGAGGCGTAATGCCGGATCCGCTCGAGACTGTTCTGGCCGTCCACGACGGACTGCAGGATGTAGTCATTCAGGGCCAGAGCGTTGGCCACGGCGAGGTTATTCATGTCTTATGGAAATTATCGACATTTCAAAAACTTTTTCAATTGCCAATCCCGGCGGAAAACGGTACCCTCACAGCTGAGCGTGGATTGGCCCGGGCGCACGGGTCGTACGTTCTGTACACATTCTGGGCTGTAGAAAATCCCCGGGACCGCACCGGGGCCAGAGAGCAAGTGAAGCGTCGTGCAGACAGAAGAGAAGCAACAGGAACAATTCTACTCGGTTAGCCAGATCACCTCCCTGATCAGGGACCTGCTGGAGGGGAAGTTTTTCGGCATCACCGTCGAGGGGGAGATCTCCAACTTCCGTCCCTCCAGCACCGGGCATCTGTACTTCAGCCTCAAGGACGAGCAGTCGGTGCTCTCCGCGGTGATGTTCAAGAACCGCATCTTCGGGCTGAACTTCAAACCCGCCGACGGGATGGTGGTCCGGGCCAAGGGCAACATCTCCGTCTACGCCAAGCGGGGCACCTACCAGCTGATCTGCGAATCCCTGCAGAAGGCGGGCGAGGGAGAGCTGCTCGCCTTGCTCGAAAAGCGCAAAGCCAAGCTGGCCGCCGCGGGGCTGTTCGACGCGGAGCGTAAGAAATCCCTGCCCCTCTTTCCAGGCAGGGTGGCGGTGGTGACCTCCCCCACCGGAGCGGCCATCCGGGACATCCTGCGTGTACTGAAGCGCAGAAACGCGGGGCTCAACCTGGTGATCCTTCCCTCCCCGGTCCAGGGCGAGGCGGCGGCGGAGATCATCGCCCGCCAGATCAGGCGGGCCAATGAGTTCTCCATGGGGGACGTGCTGATCGTCACCCGGGGAGGGGGCTCCCTGGAGGACCTGCTTGCCTTCTACGAGGAGTCGGTTGTGAAAGCCATTGCGGATTCCCGGATACCGGTGATCTCCGCGGTGGGTCATGAGATCGACACCACCCTGAGCGACCTGGCCGCGGATGTACGGGCCCCTACCCCTTCGGCGGCCGCGGAGATGGTTTCCGCCTCCAGGCTGGAACTGTCCGACAGGCTCGCTACCCTGCAACACGGCATGACCGAGGCTCTGCAGTCCAGGATCGAGCGGATCCGCCTGCTGCTGTCCCAGTTCACGCCGGAGAACCTGGTTCGCAACTTCCAGATCTACGTGCAGCCCTACGCACTGCAGGTGGAGGAAGCCAGGGATCAGCTGATCCTCTCCATGGAGCGTCTGCTGGTGCCCTGCCGCCATCGCCTGGACCTTCTCAGTCAGGCCGTGATAACCAACTCCCCCCTGGCCGTTCTGGAGCGGGGCTACTCCGTTGTCAGCAACGAGCGTACCGGACAGGTGCTGCTGTCCAGCCGGCAGATCAAAACGGATGAGACCGTGAAGATCCGGCTGCACCAGGGGAGACTCCGGGCCGAAGTCAAGGAGAAAGAAGAATGAAGAGTTTTGAAGAACGCCTCAGCCGTTTGGAGAGTCTGAGCGAGAAGCTGCGGGAGGGAAAGATCCCACTGGAAGAGGCGGTATCCATATTCGAAGAGGGCATGAAGCTGGCCAAGGACCTGGAGAAGGAGCTTTCGAAAATCGAGCGCAAGGTGGAGATCCTGGTGAACGAGCCGGAGAAACGAGGGGGAGCCGGTTCTGAGAGCGAACCGGTGCTGGAGTTGTTTCCGGAGGAGGAGGATACCGAGGACAGACGGTGAGCCGGGGAGCGGCGGATCGAAGGATCAGGGAAAATCCGCGGGCAGCTGCACCGCATCCCCGACCCTGACTCCCAGCTCATCCAGGACCCCTGCGGGAAGCTCCAGCCCGTAGCGCACGGCCCGCTCGGATACGACGCTCTTCAGGGATAGGGGTTTCAACTGCTCGATCTGCATGATCCGGCCCTCTTTGGACAGATAGGCCAGGGTCAGGGGGATGGTGGTGTTCTTCATCCAGAAGGCCAGGTGCCGATCCGTGCCGTAGACGAAGATCATCCCCTCCCGGTCCCCCAGGGACTTGCGGTTCATCAGGCCCTGCCGCTTCTGCTCCTCGGTACGGGCCACTTCCACGCGGAAGCGCTCACCCCCGATCACGACCTCGATCCGCTCCTCCAAACCGCTGCTGCAGGACAGCAGGGCGCTCACACCCAGCATTATCCCGGCAGTAGCGATGAGCAGCTTCATATTCGCTCTAATTGACAAAAATCCCCCCCCTAACAATCAGCGATTGGCGCCGGCATCGAGCAGCTGTTCGGTGATTTCCGGTCTAGAACTGCTGGAGGAAGTTGTCCTTGGAAATCTCCCACAGGTCCTCCTGGACCTGCCCCTCCTCTTTCAGGGCCTCGAAAACCGTGCTGTCAATATACTTGACGCTCAGGGGACGTTCAAGAGACAGGCGCAGACCGTCGAATTGCCAGACCGCCTCGGTGGGATCCAGGCTGGTGGGCTGCCCGTACTTGCCGGACAGGGTGGAATAGAGGGTGTAGTAATCCAGGCGATCCGGATCCATGGACAGGATGATGATGTACAGCAGATCCTGATCGAACTGGAAGTAGGCTCTCCGGATGAAGGAGCTTCCCGAGGTCTCGATCAGGGTTTGAGGAGGAAGAGGCAGGAAGCTGATGTCCGGATCTCCACGGTAGTCGAACAGGGGATCCTCAATCAGCAGCTGTTTGACCTGCTCCAGCTCCATGCCCAGGCGGATCGAACGGAACCCGCGGGGCGGCCGGATCGAGTCGGTCTCGGGTTGCTCAACCGGTGAGGCAGGCGCGCCCGGCTCAGGCGCGCCCGGCTGGGAGCTCTCCGGCTGAGAGGTGCCCTCCTCCTGGGCGCCGCACAGCGAGGCGGCCAGCAGGAACCCGACAAGAAGCACGAGCAGGGGCTGAAGTATCGGAAAAACCCGGCGGCGGTTGATTGGCATCTGCGATCTCCTCCTATTTCGACAGGGCGATGCTCAGGGCGGTTGTCAGCTTGAGGATGTCCTGATTGCCCTGGCGGACGCGGTGGCAGAGCACCTCGGCGATCCTGCGCACCAGCTTGTATCCCAAGGCGCTGTTCTGCTGGGTGAGCCGCTCGAAATCATCCCTCTTGATCTCGTACAGCAGACAGTCGGTGGAGGCGGTCAGGGTAGCGCTACGAACGTCGTTTTCGAACATGGCCATGTCACCGAAGAAGGACACGTAGCGGGCATCCAGGCGGACCATGGATTTCTCCGCCTGACTGAAGCCCTGCTTGCCTGTCTTCAGGGTCAGATTCTTGGTGACCATGACCTGGCCTTCACCGAACAGGTACATCGAATCTCCGACCTCTCCCTCCCGCATGATCACCTGGCCGGCGGGGACCTTCACCTCCCTGGCAATGCGACTCAGAGCCGCCACCTCGATCTCTGAGAAACCGGCCAGCATCTGGATCTTCTTCAAACGGGCCAGGCTCGATTTCTCCCGTCTCTTCCCCATAGCTCTGCGCATCCCCCCTACCCCGCGGCATCGCCGACCACGAAGGCGGCCTCATTCTCTTTGATCACGTAGTCGGCACCGGGATTGAGCTTGATCTGCAGCTGCTCTTTCTCCCCCTCGAACACATCCAGCTCGGCCTCGGCGAACTTCGCCTTGATGAAGGCATCGATGGCCGAGGACCCTTCGGAGAGGATATCATCCAGAGACATCGTTTTCTCCTCCGAAAGAAATCCGATCAGCACCCCCGCCCCGGAGTTGAGGAAGTGCTCGGAGAGCTCGGCGAAGGTCCTGCCCACAAAGCCGGCCGGAACCCCCACCTGCTTGAGATGGCTGCGGCTGGTGAAGGACAGCAGCTGCTTGGTCACCCGCGGAATGGCCGGGGCCACGGTGGCGCTGGACAGCAGAAAGCCGTTGAACTCCCCGTATACCAGGATATCGTCTACATTAGCTCTGTGCAGGTGCCCCTCGTTTTCCGGATTCACCAGCTCCGCGGTGATCACGATATCCGGATTCAGGGCCTTGATGGCCAGGGCCGTCAGGATGGTACGCTCATCCGCATTGCCCAGGGTATTTCGCCCCGAAGTATCGGAGAGGATGATCGCGGCCCGGGCCGAAGCGATCGCCCCCCTGCGCAACGCCTTCTCACTGCTGAAGTCCGCCCGTACGAAACGCAGGTCCATGTCCTCATGCCTGGCGTTCAACGCCTGAAATTCCTCGGGATCCATCTCATTGACCAGCACAACGGCGCGGCTGCCGGGCAGGTGACTCAAACCGTCCAAAATACGCTCGGCGTTTACGTTCCAGCCGCACAGCACGGCGTGGGAACGGGTGGTGATATCCTGCAAGCCTTTACCCTCCCTGATCTTC
>CAZFMD010000165.1:0-6778 GCA_964520025.1 uncultured Spirochaetaceae bacterium | reverse complement strand
GACTACGCCATGGCCAAGACCATGGATATCGTGGGTAAGCACGGCGGCATGGTCTGCGTGCACGCGGAGACCGGCTTGGCCATCGACTACATCATGGACAAGATGCTTGCCGAAAAGGCCGACTTCGCCGAGCGTTTCCTGGAAACCAGCCCGGACATCGCCGAGGCGGAGGGGATCTTCCGGGCGGTGTACATCGGACGGCTGATGAACTGCCCCGTATATATCCCCCATATCTCATCGGCCGAGGGTATTCAGGTGATCCGCTTCCTCAAGCGTATGGGCTATGCGGTGATTGCCGAAACCTGTCCCCAGTACCTGGGTCTCACCTGGGACGCTCTTAAAGCCCGCGGGCCGCTGGGCAAGGTCGGCCCCTCGATCAAGACCGAAGGCGATCGCATGGCTCTGTGGACGGCCATGCAGGAGGGCATCTTCGATTCGATCGGCAGCGATCACGCGCCCAAGGACAAGAAGGAAAAAGACGATTTTTTCGAGGCCGCCTACGGATCGCCGGAGGTGGAAACCATGCTTCCGGTGGTCTGGCACTTCGGAGTAAACCGGGGTTTGATCACGCCGAACGAGGTGGCCGCCCTGATGGCGGAGAACGTATCCAAGATCATGGGCCTGTATCCCAGGAAGGGCAGGCTGGAGCCGGGCTCCGACGCGGATGTAGTGGTTTTCGATCCCAAGGAGAGTTGGACGATCACCAATTCCAACCAGCACAGCAACGCTTCCTACACGATGTTCGAAGGCCGGGAATTGCTCGGTAGGATCAAGAAGGTGCTGTCCCGAGGCCAGCTGATCGTCGACGGGGAGGAGTTTTTAGGTTCCGAAAGCCACGGGATTTTTCTGCCCTCCAAGGCGGGCAACTGGCAGTACCGGAAGTAGCGGCCACTCCAACTGTCATGACCCAAGATCCAAAAAAATTCGTCGACCGAACAACCGAACAGGCGCGGCCCCTGGAGAAGGCCTACTACCTGGCCGAGTGGGAGGCCGCCGTTACAGGTGGTGAAGAGTCTTTAGCCCGGGAACGAGAGGCTCAGGCGGCTTTCATGCGTTTCTGGTCCGATCCCAAGTTGTTTCAGGCGGCCAAACAGCTTTGCGAGGTTGATCAGCCTGATGATCCTCTACTGAGCCGTCAACTCAAATTGATCTATCTGTCCTCAGCCCGGAACCAGCAGGATGAAGCGACCATCCAGCGGCTGACCGAGTTGGAGAGCCAGGTGCGGCGGCGCTATTACAACTATCGCGCCCGTGTCGGCGGGGAGGAGCTCAGCGACAACCGCATCGACGAGATCCTGAAGCATTCGCACGACTCCAATCAGGTGCAACAGGCATGGGAGGCGAGCAAACAGGTGGGGCAGCAAGTGGCCGACGGCGTTCGAGAACTGGCCCGGCTGCGCAACGCCGCAGCCCGCGCCCAGGGTTACCGGGATCACTTCCATCGTTCCCTGCTTCTCGATGAGATCGACGAGCAGGAGTTGCTTGCCTTGTTTGACGATCTGGAGAAGCAATCCCGGGAACCATTCACCGGGCTCAAACAGCAGATCGATCAGGCTCTGAGCTCTCGTTTCGGTGTCGACCGGGCTCAGTTGCAGCCCTGGCACTACGGAGACCGATTCTTCCAGGAGGGACCGCAGCTGGGGGCGGTGGATCTTGATTCTCTTTTCAAGGATCGGGACATCGAGGAGCTCGGCGTTGCGACCTATAGCGGTCTTGAAATGGATGTCGTTTCGATCCTCTCCCGTTCCGATCTGTACCCGCGACCCGGCAAGAATCAGCATGCCTTCTGTACCCATATTGATCGGGAAGGAGATATCCGCACTCTCAACAATATGCAGCCTACCCATCGCTGGGCGGAAACCCTGCTCCACGAGCTGGGTCACGGTGTGTACGATCAGTATGTGGATGCCGCTCTTCCCTGGTTGCTGCGGGCACCGGCTCACACCTTTACCACCGAAGCCGTGGCGATCCTGATGGGCTCCCTGACCTTCGATCCCGAGTGGTATATCCAAGTGCTCGGAACACCGGAGAACGAAGCCCGGTCCCTGGCTGCTTCGGCTCTCCGGCAGGATCAAGCCCAGAAGCTGATCTTCACCCGCTGGTGCCTGACCATGACTCACTTCGAACGCCTGTTCTACGGCGATCCGGAGGCGGATCTGGATTCAGTCTGGTGGGACTGTGTGGAACGCTATCAGCTGTTGCGCAGGCCAGCCGGGCGCAAGGCTCCGGACTGGGCGGCCAAGATCCACGTCGCCCTGGTCCCGGTGTACTACCACAACTACGAGCTCGGCCAACTGATGGCCGCACAGTTAGGAAAACGACTGGAGGAACAGGCCGGGGGAATCGTGGGGCGGCCCGCGGCCGGACGGTGGTTGATCGACAGGGTGTTTTCCCCCGGCACCAGTCTGGACTGGCGCAGCTTGATCGAGCAGGCCACGGGGGAACCGTTGAATCCCAGCTACTTCGTGGAGAGATTCGCCGGCTTGTCAGGATGATTCCCGCCGTCGGGGCAACGATCGAATTTCCTTGAGTTGACTTCCCTCTGCCGGTGTCTGAACATTGTAGACGGGGGTCGATTATGAAAAGAGCAGTGCTGTTAGTTATTCTTCTCGTGCTGCGTCTCCATGGAATCGGAGCCGAAGCAACGCTTCGGGAGCGATGGTCCACCGCCCTGGATTTTAAGGTACCCGAGTCGGTGCTCTACGATCCGCAAGCCGGGTGCCTGTACGTTTCCAATATAAACGGCGGTCCTGGGCAGAAAAACGGGCAAGGCTTTCTATCAAAAGTGAATCTGACCGGAGAGATACTGGATCTGGATTGGGTTACGGGCCTGGAGGCCCCCAAGGGGATGGGTCTTTGCGGCGAAAAACTGTACGTCACAGACATTGATCGGATCGTTGTCATCGACAGGAATCGCGGTACTCTGCTCGCCTCTTATTCCGTTCCAGGGGCCAGGTTTCTGAACGACATCGCTGTGGATCCGGAAGGTACGGTGTACATCTCGGATTACAGGGCGGATACGATCTACGCGCTGAAGGGCGGAACGGTCACTGAAGCCCTGAGCGGCGGAAGGTTTCTTAAAAGTCCCAACGGACTGTTCTGGGAAGCAGATGCGCTCCTGATCGGTGTTCGCGGCAGGATTCTGCGATGGAATCCGGATAAAGAGGAGCTCACCGTCGTGGTCGAGACAACCGGAGGGATCGACGGCCTACAGCCCACGGGCGCCGGGGATTACCTGATCAGCGACTGGAGCGGCGTTGTCCGCCTGGTGTCGCCCGCAGAGAAGGAACAGATTCTGATGGATGTACGGGGCAAGAAGGCCAACACCGCCGACTTCTGCTATATCCCGGAGAAGAACCTCCTGATCATTCCCACCTTCAGCGGTAATCAGCTGTGGAGCTTCGAGCTGGTGCGGTAAGGAAGGGACGGAGCGGGAACAGTTTAGCCATGGCCCTTTAGGCCAGCGAAGAATCATTGTCTCTGTTCTGGCTATGGCTCGTACTCATCGCGGCCACATAGAGAACCGTTAAAGATAGCTGTATTACCACCCTGGGCCAAAATCTATCTGGACATTTCTCGAAAAACCAGTACAGTGCCAACTATCATCCTGGAATCACTACCTCGGAAATAGCAAATGAGCCAACGACAAGGAAGAATCCACCAACCTCTGATAAAGGGAATCCGCGCCAACATATCCACGATCCTGCTCCTCGTGTCTGTTCTATTTTTCATTTTTTTCGCCCGGGTGATTTATTCCCCCTTGCTCCCCGCGATCGAACGTGATCTGCACCTCAGTCATACTCAAGCCGCGTCTTTTTTCCTCTTTATAACCCTGGGATATGTCGTTATGAACATCTTTTCCGGGTTTATCGCCTCCTGGCTGGGCCACCGAACCACGATCTTCCTGGCTATTATGCTGGTGAGCTCGGCTACGGTGTTCATCGCAGTAACTCCGTCCCTACCGATGATACGAGTAGGGCTGGTTTTTGTGGGCTTGGGAGCGGGCCTCTACCCGCCATCCGGGATCGCAACGGCCAGTTCCCTTGTGCAGTCCAAGGACGAGGGAAAGGTTCTGTCGATACACGAATTTGGGCCGAATCTCGGGTTCATTGCAGCGCCTCTCATCGTAGCCGTGCTGCTGCCCCGACTCGAGTGGCGTAGCTGCCTGCTGCTCATCTCGGCCCTGGGCCTTCTGATCGGGACGCTGTACATCATCTTCAGCCGCGGCGGGGGCTTCAAGGGACAAGCTCCGGTGCTGCGTAACCTTACCCAGATTTTTTCGCTGTCTTCCTTCTGGATCACAGCCGTTTTGCTGGCTTTTGTTACCGGTGCCAGCATGGGGCTGTTCGCGATCACCCCCACGTATCTTGTTTTCGAGAGAGGCTTGGATCAGGAGATAGTCAACACGATCGTAGGGGTGTCACGGATCAGCGGACTGATCGTCCTGTTGTTTGCGGGCTATCTGGTAGACCGATTCGGAGTAAAGAAGCTCATCAGTGCTGTCCTGGTTACCGCAGGCATCGCCACGGCGGCCATGTGTGTACGATCTCGGTCGATCTTGATCGTGGCGGTTTTTTTACAGCCGTTGTTGATAGCGGGTATTTTCCCGGCCGTTCTCACGGCTGCCGCCCGCATCGCCCCCCGCAATCTGCAGAACCTTACAATCAGCTTCATCCTGCCGATCGCCTATGGTTTCGGCGCAGGTGTCCTTCCCGTGCTTCTCGGATGGTTGGGAGACAACGCATCCTTCGCCCTGGGTTTTCTCATTTACGGAGTGATGCTTGTAGCCGGATCGGCTCTTCCCTTCCTTCTCAAGCTGCGACATTAGGGTTCGCGCATTTTCCGCACATCACCTGGCGAGGGAAATCGGATATAATCAGATGATGGAAACGGGAATGAGAAACCAATTTGAAGGAGGAAGAAATGGATAAACATCCTCTCGAACCAATCAAGAAACTGAATCCCGAGTTCTTGGGTTTCGTCGAACAGAGCCGGGCACGAACCTTTGCCGATGGAGCCCTGAATGCGAAAACCAAGTACTTGATTGCCATGGTCCTGGATGCAACCCACGGAGCGGTGGGAGGAGTCACCTCATTAGCCCGTCAAGCGATCGAGCACGGTGCAGGAAAAGAGGAGATCCTGGAAGCTATCCAAGTTGCCAATTTCATCAGCGGAGTCGGTTCGCTCTACACCGCCTCTTTCGGCCTGGCGGAGGTTTTTAAGTCATAACAACGACGCGCTTCAGGTCCATGTTTGCAAACTAGGTTCCGGTACAGCTGCTGTCGACGCCGGGTCGCGCCGGCTCGGAAGCGGTCTTAGACCTTCTCCACCCGCACCTCTACGGCCTTCATCAGGGGGAAGCCGCTGATCGGATCGAAGCGGTCGTCGTGGGTCAGCAGATTCGCATTGGCCTCTTTCCACCCGTGGGTCAACTGGAGGGTGCCGGGAAGGATCTCGGATTTGGACATGATCTTGACCGGAACCTCGACGCTGCCGATGCGGGAAGTGATGCGGATCTTATCCCCGTCTGATACCCCCAGGGCGGAGGCGTCCTGAGGATGCAGCTCCGCCTCAGGCCCCGGGATGGCGGTGCGGAAGCGCTTGATGTTGCGAAAACGGCTGTGGTAGTAGATCAGCTTGCGGGCGCCGGTGATCAACACGTAGGGATAATCGGGCGCCGGGGAGTCCAAATACGCCGGCGGTCTATACTCCGGCAGTGCCGGGTAGCCGAGATCCTCGAGGTACTGGGAATAAAACTCCACCTTCCCCGAAGGCGTGCTGAAGGGCTCGCTCCTCCACCTCTCGTAGTGAATCGGGGCGTACTGGATGCCCTCCGGGTGAGAGGCCGCCTGCTCCAGGGTGAGGCCGGCGGATTCCAGGATCCAGCCGGTCAACTCGGTCTCGTCCTTCCAGGGGAAGTACTCGCCGAATCCCAATCTGTGGGCTATGTCGTGCAAGAACTGGTACTCATCCTGAACATCCGGGTATTCCAGGATTTTGCGGGTCATGGTAACGGTCTGGTACTTGGCGTGGGGGTGCAGCTCCACCCGCTCCAGGAACGAAGCCGCGGGCAGAACGTAATCGGCCAGCTCGGCGGTTTCGGTCATGAACAGATCCCGCACCACGAACAGCTCCAGAGCTCCCAAAGCTTGTTGCACCTTCGGGGTGTTGGGGTTGGTCATGGCGGGGTTGGCCGCCGTGAGAATCATGGCTTTGAGCGGATAGGGTTTGCCGCTCAGGATCGTGTTCATCCCGGTCATGGTGTGGCATTCCTGGCGGAAGGCGTACAGGACGGGAAAACGATCCGCTCCGATCGGACCGAGATGCTCCAGGGGAATCTCCTCGTACAGGGTGAGGTGCTTTCCCTGAAAGGCATCGACCATGCGGTTTCCCCCTTCCCGGTCCAGGGCTCCGAGAATCGCGTCCAGACAGGCCACCGCCCGGATGTTGTTGATACCGTTCTCGTGATGCTCCGGACCGTTGCCCACGTACACCGTGACCCGGGGGGCGGCCACGGCCATGGCCCGGGCGATCTCGCGGACCACTGCGGCGGGTACACCGGTCTGCTCTTGCACCGCATCCGGTGTAAAGGCCTTTGCATACTCGGCCAGCTCGTCGAATCCGACCGTGTAGTTATCCACGAATTCCCGGTCGTATCCTCCGGTCTCGATAAGCTGCTGGATCAGGCCCAAGGCCAGGGCGCCGTCGGTGCCTGGTTTCAGGGCGGCGTGCAGATCCGCCTGGCGGGCGATTGCCGACATGCGGGGATCCACAACCA
>CAZFMD010000164.1:0-6894 GCA_964520025.1 uncultured Spirochaetaceae bacterium | reverse complement strand
CCTTTCCGGAGCAAACCTCTATGATCGTCTCGTCGACGAATCTGCTCTCCACGACGGCTCAGGCTTCGATGCTGACGAGCTTTCTCCCCTGTTTTTTATGGAACAACACTTTGCCCTCTTCCAGGGCGAAGAGGGTATCATCCTTTCCCCGGCCCACATTGTTTCCGGGGTGAAACTTGGTGCCCCGTTGACGAACCAGGATTTCCCCGGCCTTGACCTGCTGGCCGCCAAATCTTTTTACACCGAGTCGTTGGGCGGCCGAATCTCTGCCGTTCCTCGAGCTGCCCTGTCCCTTTTTATGTGCCATTATCAAACCTCTCCTTCAATCACCTGCAAACGTATCGCCTTCGGATTCTCTTCCTGAAGATCCCCGGCGCCCCGAACGAGAAAATCGGATAGACCGACCATCCAATCCTGCCGCCGGGCGGGCAGTTCTTCCACCTGGAGTTCCAGCCTGCCGGTTTTCGGGGCGCATCCCCGAATCCGAATTTCCGGTTGCAACTCCAGAAGCCGCGCTGCGGTCCTGAACAGAACGCTAATCGCAGCGCACACCAGATCCTCTCCTCTGGATCCGCTTCCGGCATGCCCGGTAACGGAAAAGCCCCGAAGAGCTCCCGCGTGATCCAAACGTATCTCGACCTGGATCACCGTAGTTTATGAATCAAACACCCGCGATTTCCTGGACCCGCAGCAGGGAAAACTGCTGCCGGTGTCCCCGAGTCCGCCGGTAATTCTTCCTTTTCTTGTACTTGAACACCAGGATCTTCTTGTCCTTCCCGTGCTCTTCTACCACGGCTTTGACCTTGACCCCTTTGACGTAGGGCTGGCCGACCTTGACCTTCTTGTCATCAGATACGAGAAGCACCGAGTCGAACTCCACCTGGTTCCCAGGCTCCACGTCGAAGCGATCGACCTTGAGAACCGATCCTTCCGCAGCCTTATACTGTTTTCCTTTTATCTCAATCAGGGCGTACATGCCATTGACCTCACTGTGAGTGCTATATTCGGCATGAAAAGTACACAATTACACCGTCTCGGTCAAGGGGGCGAGGGAGCGAACGAACCTTGACTTTTACTGCTGTCCTTATTACCTTTTCGCCGCCTGTGCTCGATACTCTTTCGAGCGGAGCAAATCTGAAGAAACAGCAAGAGAAAATTAAAACTCGAATCTAATGACTGACGGAAATGAAAAAATGCGGAATCTGGGCATCAGCGCCCATATTGACGCAGGGAAAACGACTCTGACCGAGAGGATCCTCTACTATAGCCGCAAAATCCACCGGGTACAGGAAGTTCACGCCAAGGACGGCGGTGGCGCGACGATGGATTCAATGGAACTGGAACGGGAAAGGGGAATCACCATCGCTTCGGCGGCGACTCAGGTTGACTGGAAAGAGCATAAGATCAACATCATCGACACGCCGGGGCACGTGGATTTCACCATAGAGGTCGAGCGGGCCCTCCGGGTTTTGGACGGGGCGATTCTCGTGCTCTGCGCCGTGGGCGGGGTGCAGTCCCAGACCCTCACCGTGGATCGCCAGCTGAAGCGCTACCACGTGCCGCGGCTGGCTTTTATCAACAAATGCGACCGGGTGGGGGCCAATCCGCTGCGGGTGAAAGACCAGCTGCAGGAGCGTCTTGGGCACAATGCCGTGCTCGTGCAGATGCCGATCGGACTGGAGGGGGAGTTCAGTGGCATCATAGACTTGGTGCAGATGAAAGCCCTCTACTACGAAGGGGCGATGAACGAGACGGTCATATCCGCAGATATCCCCGCGGAGCTCGTGGAACAGGCCGAAGCCTTGAGAGAACAGCTGATCGATGCGGCCAGCATGTTTTCCGACGAGCTTGCAGAAGCCTACCTGGAAGGGGAAACCACCCCTGAGATGCTCTACGCGGCGATTCGCCGGGGGGCGCTGTCCCAGGAGCTCACCCCGGTTTTCCTCGGTTCGGCCTACCGCAACATGGGTGTGCAGGCTCTGCTGGACGGTATGGTGCGTTACCTTCCGGCGCCCGAAGAGGTGGAAAACCACGCTCTGGATTTGGAACGGGAGGAGGAGCCTGTCACGCTGCTGCCACAGGCGGATCGGCCCATGGTGGCTCTGGCTTTCAAGCTGGAGGACGGCCAGTACGGCCAGCTCACCTACATTCGTATCTATCAGGGAACGATCAGGAAGGGACAGGAGCTGTACAACAGCCGCAGCCGTCAGAGATTTCGGGTCGGCCGGTTGGTACGCATGCACGCCGAGAAGATGGAGGAGATCAGCGAGGCCTGCTGCGGGGACATCGTCGCCCTGTTCGGCATCGACTGCGCTTCCGGAGACACCTTTAGCGATAGGAGTTTGAACTACTCGATGACCAGCATGTACGTCCCGGAACCGGTGATCTCCCTGGCCGTCAAGGCCCGGGAAAAACAATCCGAGGATCTGCTGTCCAAGGCGCTGAACCGTTTTGCCAAGGAGGATCCCACCTTCAAAACCCACATCGACCCGGAATCCAAGCAGACGATCATCAGCGGCATGGGGGAGCTGCACCTGGAGGTATACCTGGAGCGGATCCGCCGGGAGTATCAGGCGGAGGTGGACACGGGCATGCCCCAGGTCGCCTATCGGGAGACCATCTCCCGGCCTGCAGCCTTCGACTATACCCACAAGAAGCAAACCGGCGGGGCCGGACAGTTCGCCAGGGTAGCGGGACAGCTGGAACCAAATGCCGACGGCGCTTACCAGTTCATCAACGAAGTAAAAGGCGGATCGATTCCCACGGAGTACATTCCCGCCTGTGACAAGGGATTTGCCGCCTGCATGGACAAAGGCTCATTGATCGGTTTTCCGATCGTAGGCGTCACGGTACGCATCAACGATGGAGCGGCCCACTCCGTCGACTCCTCGGATCTGGCCTTCCAGCAGGCTTCGATCGGCGCCTTCCGCAACGCATACACCAAGGCCTCCCCGAAAATCCTCGAACCGATCATGAAGGTCTCCGTGGAGGGACCTACTGAGTATCAGGGGGGCATATTCGCCAGCGTCAACCAGCGCAGGGGAATGATCGTCAGCACCAGTGAAGATGAAAACATCTCCCGGATCGATGCGGAGGTTCCACTCGGGGAAATGTTCGGCTACTCCACGGTTCTGCGCTCCCTCACTCAGGGAAAGGCTCAGTTCACCATGGAGTTTTCCAGATACGCCAAAGTTCCCACAGGCATTGCGGAAACCCTTAAAGAGGAATATCAGAAAGTCAAATCGGGAGACAACTCATGATCAAGAAGGAATTGAACGACCGCAGCCCGCTGCGGATTCTGGAGAACTCCACCCACGGCGGATTGGGTAAAGGCAACCTGGGCGTCATCGCCGCACGGCAGGGGGTGGGCAAGACCGCCTGTCTGGTACACATCGCCACGGACCAGCTGCTGCAGGGCAAACAGGTCATCCATGTCTCCTTTGCCACCAATCCCAGCCATATCGTGGACTGGTACGAAGATATCTTCCGGGAAATCGCAGAGAAATTCGATCTGGAATCGGTTATGGCGGTGCACGATGAGATGATCCGGGGGCGGATCATCATGAACTTCAATCAGGCCAGCATTCGGCTGCCCCAGGTCATCGCACGCCTGCGCTCCATGATCCGGGACGGGCATTTCCCCGCTGACGCGATTGTGGTCGATGCCTACGATTTTTCCGCCGTTACCACGGCCGAACTCGAACAGGTGAGGGAGTTTGCCGCGCAGCAGGGATTGGAAATCTGGTTCAGCGTCTCTCTGGGCTACGATCAGCCCAACTACGATGCGGCGGGAGTACCCGGCCTTCTGACGGAGCTGATCGAGCCTATCAGCATCCTGATCTGCCTGAAACCCGAAGAAAAGCATATCCATCTACAGCTGGTCAAGGATCACGGATCAGAGGTGTCAGAGGATCTGCTCCTGAAACTGGATCCCAAAACCCTGCTTATCGCCAGGGAGTGAGATCCCTACAGCCCGGCACCTGCGGACTGGGCGTGCCCCACTGGGCGTGCCCCACTGGGCGTGCCCCACTGGGCGTGCCCCACTATACACGTTAAGATAGAGCCCGGGGATCCACCCAGGGTGAACGATCAGTTTGAATTGAAAATATTCCATTACCACTACCATACCGGCGGGGTCAGCACGGTGGTTCGCCAGGCCATCCGGGCTTTCCGTGACCATCTGCCCGAAATCCGCTCCGTAGAACTGGTAGCGGGCGCGATCCCCCGGGAGTTCCGTTCCCACATAGAAGATCACGGCGGCACCTGTACGGAGATGCCACAGATCGGCTATCGCCAAAACGCTGAAGACCCACCGCATCAAAACAGGAAAACCGTAGCCCGGGAAGCCGACAAACTGGCCGAAATACTGCTACGCTCCTTCGGCTCGGAGAACTCGGTTTGGTGGGTTCACAACTATCACCTGGGCAAGAACGTGGTGTTCACCCAGGCCCTGTTGAATATCATGCACTCGGACCGATCCCAACGTATAATCCTGCAGATCCACGACTTCCCGGAATGCGGCCGTTTTGGCAATCTCGCAGCGCTCAGGCAAGCCCTGAGCCTGGATCCCTACCCGGTGAGCCCCTGGGTGCGCTACGCCGTTCTCAATCCAAGGGACAGAGAGATCCTGATCGCGGCGGGCATCCCGGAACAATCCGTATTCCTGTTGGAAAATCCGGTGTTTCGAGGCCCGGATCCCGAGCGGGGCGAAGCGATACGCCCCGTGCTGCAGCGGTTGTTCGGAGACGAGTTCCCCCGCTTCGACCCCCGGGCGCCGCTACTTCTGTACCCGATCCGCACCATCCGCCGGAAAAACGCCCTGGAGGCGCTGTTGCTCTGCCTACTCCTGGAGCGGGAGGCGAACATCCTGATAACCCTTCCCGGTACCTCTGTTTCCGAGCGGCCCTACTCCGATCTGGTGGAAGGCCTGTTCGCCGAACAGCTCTGCCCCGGTTTGTGGGGAATCGGTTCGAAGTCGCAGAACCAGGCCTTGAGTTTCGAGGATCTGGTGGCTGCCAGCGATTTAGTGCTTTCAACATCGGTCCAGGAGGGCTTCGGCTACCTGTTCGTCAACTCCCTGCTCTGGTCTCTGCCGCTGGCTGCCAGAGATCTGGATACTCTGGCGGGTCTGAAGGATCTGTTCCACGGTCATCCCGCTCATTTCTACGACACGATCCGTGTGCCGGTACTGGATCCACCCAAAGTCGCCGAGGCCTACCGCGGAAAGATCAGAGGGCTGTCAGCATTGATCCCGTCAGAGGAGCAGGAGCGTCTGACCGCGGAGGTCGAACAGTTGCTGCGGGACGACCGGGTGGACTTCTCGTTCCTGCCCGTCGAGGCCCAGGAGAAACTGCTGCGGGAGATCGCAGCCGCAGAGAGCCCGGCACTCCGGATCTGCCGGAGAGAAAACCGGCTTACCCTCTCCAAAATCGAAGAAATGCTCGCGGGGCAGATCCAAAGCGCAACCCCTGCCCGATCTTTGAAAGCAGACGAGGTGGACAGGCGCTTCGGTGCCGCCGCATACGCCGCCGGATTCCGGAGAATCCTTGAAAGTTCCGGCCCGCTCACAGGGAAGCCCCATGAGCATCTCCAAAATCGAACGGGCAGCATCGCGGAGAAGGTGCAGAGAGCCTTCCTCAAGATCGAAAACCTTCGACTGCTGTACGACTACTGATGCACACCCGCTCACCTGCATCGCTTACCTGCACCGCTTACCTGCACCCTTGAACCTGAGGCAGGTTCGGAAATAGAATGTAGACGACCATGACCGACGTAACGAGGGAACAGGAGAGCACACTCGCCGACAGTTTTGAGGACATCCTCACGGCACTTCCGGTTATTCGGGAAGCCAGTCAATCCGCCCGGGAAATCCTTCTGGCAAACCTGGTGATGATCGGAGAGATCCCCTCCCCCACCTTCGAAGAATCCCGTCGGGTGGAGTTCATCCAGAACCGTTTCGTGGAGGCGGGCCTGCACAACTCCTCCGCCGATGAGATGGGCAACGCCCTGGGCATCCTCCCGGGAAACGGTGGAGAGCAGAATATCCTGGTGGTGGCTCACGTGGATACGGTGCATGCCGCCACCTTGGATCATACGATCATGCTGCAGCCTCAATCCGCCATCGGCCCGGGGGTTGGAGACAACGCCCTCGGGGTGGCGGTGATGGTGACCCTGCCGATTTTGCTCGAGCTGTTGAACATCGAGCTGGAGTCCAACCTCGTACTCATGGGGGCTTCACGCAGCTTAGGCAGGGGTGACCTGGAGGGATTGCGTTTCTTTCTCTCAAACTCGGAGATCCCCATCTCCGTGGGAATCGGGATCGAGGGTTTCCCCCTGGGACGCCTCAGTTACAGCTCGATCGGGATGTATCGCGGCGAGATCGTCTGCTCGGTACCGGAGGAGTACGATTGGACCCGCTTCGGCGCCACCGGGGCAATCGTGACGATCAACGAGGTGATCAATCACATCCAGGAGATTCGCCTGCCCCGCCGTCCCCGCAGCTCGATTGTGCTCGGCTCCATTATGGGCGGACAGGCCTACAACACCATCGCCACCAACGCGATGCTCCGATTCGAAATCCGCACCGAGAGCGAGCAGGTCGGGGAGGAGATATTCCACCAAATGGAGGCCATCATTTCCGAGGTCTCCTCCCAAACCGGAGCCGACATCTCTCTGGACGTGTTCGCCCGCCGACGCCCCGGCGGTATCAGCTATCAGCATCCTCTGGCCCGGGCTGCCCGGCGCATCATGAGTACCCTGGATATTCAACCCCGTAAATCCCCCAGCACCTCCGAGCTGTCGGCCTTTATCAACCACCAGATACCCGCTATCACCATTGGAATCACCTACGGGGAACATCAAAATACTCCGGAGGAGGAGGTGGCGATCGAGCCG
>CAZFMD010000163.1:2791-6899 GCA_964520025.1 uncultured Spirochaetaceae bacterium | reverse complement strand
ATGGCGATCTTTCCGATATCGTGCATGGGCGAGGACAGCTTGAGCAGCTCGGTTTCGTCTTCGCTCAGTCCGTACTTTTCGGCAAAGAGCCGGCAGAACTCGGCTACCCGCTTGACATGGTAGCCGGTTTCCTTGGAACGCAGTTCCCCTGTCTCGGCCAGGGTGAAGATGATCTCCCGCTGGGTGGCCTCGATCTCCTCCTGGAGCATGGCCGCGTCCAGGGTCCTGCCCGTGTAGGTGGCGGCCAGCAGCAGGTGTTCCAAATCCTGCTCGCTGAATGATTGGGGTTCCGGTATCTTGTTAATTGCCTGGAATACGCCGATGATCTTTCCCTCTCCGTCCTGGATGGGCAGTCCCAGGATGTTGCGGGTGTGGTAGCCGGTCTTCTTGTCGACCTCTTTGTCGAAACGTTTGTCGTGATAGGGATCGTTGATGATCAGAGGATCCCCTGTGGTGGCCACGCAGCCTGCTATCCCGGCGGAGCAGGGAATGACGATTCGGTCCAGGCCGTGAGCGACCTTGCTCCACAGCTCCTGGGTCTTGCGGTTGAGCAGCCAGACGGTGCAGCGGTCGGCGCTGATCAGATCCCGGCCCATATCGGCCAGAAGGATCAACAGCTGGTCGATATCCCGCTCATCGGCGATACGGCCGACATAGGAGAAGATCGTTTTCAGAAGCTCGCTCTGCGAATCTTTGGCCATATTCTATCGCTGAACTATAAATTCTAAAGCACAAGTTTGCAAGGCTCTCATAAGGATTATCGGTGTTCGGCCTTCAGGATTTAACGATCATGATCGCGGCGAATGCGGTGAGGAGAATGAGCACGACCCTCCGAAACCAGAGGTCGGAGAGCCGGTGAAACAGCAGCACCCCGCAGACGGTTCCCGCGGCCACGAAGGGGCTGTAGTACAGGAGCGTACGCCAGAGATCGGCCGTGAGCAGGCCGGTAACGTAGAACAGTGGAATCTTGTAGAGGATGAGAAGCACGAAGTACACCTGAAGCGTGGCCTTGAATCCCCTCTTCCCCAGGTTCAGGGAGTCGCAGTACATGATCACCGGTGGGCCGCCGGCGCTCAAGGCCCCGCTGATGATGCCGCCGACGAAACCGGCCAGATATCCCCACCGGCGATCCATCTGGAAGTGTGCTCTGTTCTGCGTGAGCAGGGTGAAAGCGACGTAGGTAAGGATGAATCCGGCCAGGATCTTCAGCAGCAGGCCTTCGGGCAGGTTGACCAGGCCGTAAACACCGATCGGCACGCCCAGAGCGGTTCCAACCAGCAGGGGGAGCAGGGCTTTCCAGGCGATATGCTTCCGCAGGGGGATGGTCAGGCTGGCGAAGATCGCGCCTCCGCAAAAACTCACGAAGGCATTGGCCAGCTTGATGCCCATTAGGAGGGGCAGGAGGGCCATGGCGACCAATCCGAAACCGAAGCCGCTCAAACCCGATATAAAGGAGGCGGCCAGGGTGGTCGCGGCGATGATCCAAGACATCGTGGGAAGTGCTTGCGTCGAGACTACACGGAAATGGCTTTAGCGCCCGCCAGCAGATACTCCTCCGCTTCCACGGACCAAAGACCGTTGTGGGATGCGACCAGCTCGGCCAGTTTGGCGAAAAGCGGATCTCCGCACCCTCTTTCCTTGAAATCCTGGATTGCGGTCAGCTCCATCTCGATATTCGTATAGATCAGCTTCTTACCCCCGGGGATCTTTGGTAGATTCAGGGTCGTTTCCACAACGGCGTTCAGCCCGCCGACATGGGTCACCATCATGGCCGGATTGACCTTCCCCTCCGACATGAGGGCCAGGGCTTCGATCATGTCATCGGTATTTCCGCCAGTGGTGCCGACGATGTGGGTGCCGCCGTAGTGGACGTTGTAGAAGTTGACCCGGGCGGTGAAGGCGGGGTCGGTGGGGCCGGCGAAGAAGTTCAGGCAGCCGTTTTTCGCCAAAATGCGATCCCCGGTTTCCACCACCGGTGCTACGGGGGCGAACACAAGAACATCGTCAAAGCCCTCTCCTCCGGTGAACCCGAGCAGATATGCGGGCACGTCCTCGATGTCGCGGGTGTTGCTGAAAATCAGCTCAACCCCGAGCTTGGCGGCCTCCTCCGGTGGAAAGAAGCTCCTGGCTCGCTCCAGGCGTTCCTCATCGATGTCGGTCACGACGATGAGGCGCGGCCGAGGCTGCTGTCCGTCTTTACGCTTGGTTGCGTGCAGGGCGTAGTCCAGGGAACCCAGGCCCATCGGCCCGGCTCCGGCCAGGAGCGCCATGCAGCCTCCCTCCCGGATGCCCATCTGATGCACGTAGGAGCCCTGCTCGTTGTGAAAGGAGGCGTGGAAAGCCCCGGCGATGCAGGAGACCGGCTCCGACAGGGAGGCGGGAAAGTAACCCCGGCCGCTGTAGGGCAGCAGACAGTTCATCTCCATCACCTCATTGGGGATGATGACGTAGGTTGCATCTCCGCCTATGTAGCGGAACGAGTAACCCGGTGCATCCAGGGTTCCCCGGTAGTTCAGGGCGGGCTGGATGGAGAACTTCATCTCCTCTTTAAAATCT
Organism: uncultured Spirochaetaceae bacterium; assembly: GCA_964520025.1. Classification (GTDB taxonomy): domain Bacteria; phylum Spirochaetota; class Spirochaetia; order SZUA-6; family DRHE01; genus JAFGQJ01. Next base: position 4,343 of record CAZFMD010000163.1, on the reverse strand, counting down.
TTTCGCCACTTCTTACCCACCTCTACGAGCCTTCCGGACATCTCGTGGCCGATGATGGTCGGATTTTCGGCGATATCATCGGGAACGCGCTTGTGCTCCGCCCCCTGTTCGGCCGCCTTGTAGCTGGACATGCAGATCGAGTCGGAGATCACCTGGGCCAGGATCTCGTCCTCCTTGAGCGGCGGGAGGTCGAACTGCTCAAGACGCAAGTCCTCTTTTCCGTACAATCGAACAGCCAGTGTCTTCATTTCGGGTTTACTCCATTTCTATTTGAGCATGATCTGTCCGCCGGTCACCGGTACGGCCTGCCCGGTTTCGTAGGTCTGATCCAGGATATACAGCAGCGCCCGCATCACGTCCTGGACGCGGCAGCCCCGTTTCATCGGCACCTTTTGCTCGTAAAAGCGGCGCACATCTTCTATGCTGTGCGCCCCCGGCACCTTTCCCGCCTTCAGATACTGGACGAACAGGCCCCGTCTGGGATCCGACCACAGAGGGCCGTCGAAGAAGTTGCCCGGGCAGATCGCGTTTACCTTGATATTGAACTCCACCAGCTCCAGGGCGAAACTCTGGGTCAGCCCGATTCCGCCGAACTTGCTGCCCGCGTAGGCGTAGTTCTTGTTGCTGCCGCTCAGGCCGGACTTGGAGTTGATCTGCACGATGTCCATGAAGTACTCGGCGCGGAAGCGGTGTTGGATCTTCATGATCTCTGCGCCAACCCTGCAGCAGAGGTAATATCCCCGGTAATTCACCCGGGTGACGAAATCGAAGCTCTCCGGATCCAGCTCCGCCAGGCTGCCCGCCTTGAGAACCCCGGCATTACTGACCAACAGGTCCAATCCGCCGTAGCTCAATACGGTCTTTCTCACCATCTCGGCCACAGAGCTCTCCCGGGTCACGTCCGCCGCCACGGCCAGGCAGTGACCGGCGCCGTATTGCCGGTTCAACTGCTCCGCTCTCTTGAGAGCCAGGCCCTCATTGAGATCGGCTATAACCACGTGAGCGCCCTCGGCTACAAGGGATTGGGCGATTCCCGCACCGAATCCCTGGGCCGCTCCGGTGACCAGGGCGATTTTCCCTTTCACGTCCGTGGAAGCCCCGCCCGCAGCGGTGTTGCCCGCAGAGGCGCCGGTGCTGATCCGTTTTCGGAACGCCTCCACTTCCCAGTTCCGAATGAATTCGACCTGATCGGCCGGCAGGGGACTGAGGCCCCCGAAGGAGCGGCTCAGGACAGCGACCTTGAGCGCATCGAGGAATACGGAAAGAGCGATCTCGGCGTTGTTCTTCGATCCTCCCCAGGCGAACACGCCAAGTTTTTCCACGCAGATGATGATCGGCGAGATGCCGTTGCGCCGGCGGTACTGCTGAACGGCCTCCTCGATGCAGCGGTACTGCTGCTCGAGGGATTCCCGTTTTGGTACAAACAACGCTTCGTGGTTGCAGTACACGATATGATCCGGCGTGATGGAGGTCGACAGTTTCGCGAAAGCTGTCTTACTGTTCAAGAAAGGGGATACGGTGCTGCTGGCGCGGAAGGTGAGAATCGAGGAAT
>CAZFMD010000163.1:0-2691 GCA_964520025.1 uncultured Spirochaetaceae bacterium | reverse complement strand
CGGCTTCCCCGGCTGGAAACTCGGGCACAGGACCCGAATGCTGCCGGATCTTTCGCACGAGGCGTTCTGTGGTGCAGCGGATCTCCTCATAACTCTCCCCGCCCACGCACAGGCCGTGGTTTTGGAACAGCAGGACCTTGGGCTCTGACCCGTGTTTCCTGCTGTATGTCTGTACCGCCTCCCGGGTTGTCCGGGCCAAGATGTATCCGGGATTCACCGTGGGGATCCACAGATATCCGCCCCCCAGGATTCGTTTTGCGGCCCCCTCGCCCTGCTTGCTGCAGGTCAGGGCATTGACCAGGGGCGGATGGGTGTGCATGACATAGGTTGCTTCGAACAGGTCGTGGAGCAAGGTTTCCACGCTGGGACGCTTGGTCTGCTCTCCGGCTTCCCGGGCCGCCAGAAGGTCTTCCAGCACCTGGGCCTCCCGCTGCTTGGGATCCTCAGAGTACTTCCTGTCCCACATGGCCCTCAGACGCTCCCGGCTAAGCTTGACAAAACCCTCTTTCTCGATGTGGGCCAGGGATACCCCGGATGCCTTGATGTACAGCTGTTTCTCTGTCTTGTACGAGCTGTTCCCGCCCCCGGCCAGGAGAAACTCGGGATCGCGGCCGTAGTGATGAGAGATAGCGAGGAGGTCCTTGAGTTTTTGTTTGTTCACCTGGTTATTTGTAACGCGGGTACTCGATTAAATCAACAGTGCATCCGGGATTCGCGGGATCGGGCCGTGCCCCATGGCCAGTCGGCGGCAACGTCTTGAATCCCAGGGTTCCTGCCTGTAGAATGGCTCTTATTCGAAAATCGCTGGAGAGGTGTGCGGTGCAAGAAAAAGCTCTTCCCCTACTGGTCGTCGGAAGCGTGAACATGGACCTGGTGATGCAGCTGGACCGAGCTCCCCAGGGCGGGGAGACACTCCTGGGCCAAAGGTACAGCTATGTACCTGGTGGAAAAGGGGCCAATCAGGCGGTTGCCGCCGCCCGGCTCGGCATGGAGGTGATCTTTACCGGAAAGGTCGGCGCCGATGCCCACGGTCCCATTTTGGCCGATGGCCTCGAGGCGGAGGGAATCGGCACCCGTTTCCTGTTGAGTGATGCCGGGCAGCAGACCGGCTTTGCCGCCATCTTCGTGGAGTCCGACGGACAGAACCGCATCGTGGTTTTTCCCGGTGCGAATATGGCGATTCGCAAAGAAGATTTGGCAGAGGCGTTTGCCGTTGAGTACGCAGCGGTGATGATCAATCTGGAGATCCCCCAGGAGATCGTGTTGGAGGTATGCCGGTTGGCGCGGGAGCAGAGCCTGCCGGTGATTCTGGATGCCGGACCGGTCCGGGACCTGGATTTTTCCCTGCTTCAAGGTCTGGAGATTATCAGCCCCAACGAGACCGAGACCCGGGCGATCACGGGAATCGAGTGCCGGGGCGTGGACGATGCGGTGCAGGCTGCGCAAAAGCTGGTGCGGATCGCTCCCAGCCGGTTCGCGGTCATCAAGCTCGGCGAACGGGGAGCGTTGCTCTACGATACCGAGCAGGATTACGCGAAGTACCTGAAGGGCTACACGGTGCAGGCCGTAGACAGCACCGCCGCGGGTGACGCCTTCACCGCGGCCATGACGGTTCATTATCTGCGCTACGGCGATATCAGCCAGGCGGTGGCCTACGCCAATGCCGCCGGAGCCCTGGCGGTCACGCGACTGGGCGCCCAGCCCTCCCTGCCAACGAGCCTGGAGATCCAGGAGTTCATCCGGGAGCGGGGTTTGGAGATCCTAGGTGTCTGAGCTCAGCAGTGCAGGGTCCGCAGTTGAGGAAACTCTGCGGGTTCTGTCCGGCTTGCCGGGAATCGTCGCTGTACGTCAGGTCCCACACCGGATCGTCGAGCAGGTCGTCGAGCTGGAGAGCCGCTACGAACAGGGCGCGTTGGTGCCCCTCAAGAATCTGGGTGTGCGCGTCGCCCTGAAGCGGGAGGTGGCTCTCGCGGTATTAAAGGACGGGCATTTCCGGGAACCTCCGGAACCCACTGTATACCTTGTGGAGGAGGATCGGGGAAAGGGTGCTGCCCCCCGGCACACTATTATTGTGGAGGGGGCAAGATATCGGATCGTGGGTGAGGAGGTGCTTGCCTCCCGTTTGCCCTACTCGGAGAAGATCATCTCCCTGGGAGATTCCTTCGTGATTTTTCCCGATCGCCGGGGCAGCAACAAAACCCCCTCCTACTTCCTCGTGCCGCCTCTGGGCTTTCCCGAACTGGGGGCGATCGCAGAGGGATTGGGCATCACCGGGGTACTATCCATCAGCCCCTCGGCGCAGGCGGACACCTGTCTGAGGGAAGCTTGCTCATTCTCTGCGGATCCCGCCCTGGCCACACTGCTGGTGGCCTTCGACCTGCGTTCTACAGGGAAGCCTTGATACGCTCCGCCACCCGGCCGTAGGCCTGTTCCACCACGGCGATATCAGCCTCTGAGTGGGCGGTGCAGATGGAGCCCAGCCCGTGGATGACGTGTACATCTTCCAGAAGCAGAGCCAACTGCAGGATCCGTTTGGCAAGCTGCACGTCGCACACATGGGGATTCAGCGTATCCTCCGGACCTTTGCACACATGCTGCGGATCATGGGGAAACACCACCGTGCTGATCGAGCTGCTCGGCAGCGTATCGCCTCCGGTGCCGGTGCAGCAGGCGTAGATGCCCACGTTCGCA
>CAZFMD010000162.1:3907-6988 GCA_964520025.1 uncultured Spirochaetaceae bacterium | reverse complement strand
CCGAAGACGTGTTGTTTCGGGAGTTCCGGGCCACGACCCACAGGCCGGCCATGGCCAAGTACATCTATGACCACTACTACACGTTCTTCAAGGCTCCCTATTCCAAGGAGCTCCGACAGGAAAAATCCAGGGTGTGTATTAAGTTTGGCGAGGGGATCCCCGCGGATTTCAGCGGGCGGGCCAGGGAGTTCGCCGAAACCGTGCGCTCTGAAATCGCCAAGCTCACCCGGGTTTACGAGACCACTCTGATCTTTCACTCCATCGAAAATCGCTTCAACCTCCCCAAGAGGGACCTGAAGCTCAGCGCCGTGCGTAACATTCGTAAGCTGCAGGAGATGGGCATCGACTGTTCCCCCTTGCAAAAAGGCCCGGACAGCTATCTGTCTATCGACACCATGTTGAAGCGTGTGGAGGGTCTGTTCAATTTTCGTGAGAGACCGGTCGTGCCCCTGAAATCCTATCTCACCCTGGAGCACGACAAGAACGAAGTGTTCATCCACAATCCCTATTTGGCCGCTTATTACGGAAACAAGCTCGACTACATCCTGAGCAAGATCGGAGAGGCGCAGATTCCCGCTGTCAGGAGGCAAGTCTGAGCAAGGCCGGAGTTTTCCTTACCGCCCGGTAGAGTTGGGATTTGCCAACATCTCTGAAATAACCTGTCCCACCCGCCGCCAATGAAGCTGCATCCTGTCCCGGGCATCTCTGGAGGGAAGTTTTTCCTGGTGAAATGAAAGGGTAGTTTTTGTTTCTGATTTCGGCGTTAACCGGATCTGCAGGATCGAGTGAGCCGGCCATTCGGGGTGCTGCCAACGCATGCGCACGTGAGATCCGGCCTCGAATGTTGTGGTCGCGACCCTGATCCCGGTGAGGCCTGTTCCATCCAGGGCATTTAGCGTTTTCAGGGAGTCAGATACAGGTTGTCCGGGAGGCGAATCAGTATCCGGATCCTCAGTAATCAGGCTGATTCCCCGGGCGGATTGCAGAAGATTCCAAACAGTGTCGGCAGGAGCCATGATGGTTTTGCTCACACCGATTTGGAAAAGCCCGTCCTGGGTCTGGCCCAGTACCCGCCTGCCGATGTGCTTTTCGTACTCAACCGTGATTTCCTGAGCCCACCACGAGGAGACATCCTGGGCTTTATGAAGATAATCTGCTATCTCCCTGTGGGAAGCGTCCCCCTTTCCCGCCCCTCGGATGATTTCAAACCACTCGGACTTGGAGCGTCCGGTGGCCTTTGCAAGGGTTTGTTCGTTCATAGTGACTAAAAGCTAATAATGGGGGGGATTTATTTCAATGCAAAGGCTGCCGATCCCGCAGCCGGTCTGCTTCGAAGTGTTTGAGCACTCTTAGAGCCCGCAGGGTGTTCCAGCGGCTGGCAGCACCGGTTTGCTCCATTTCGAAATGTGTGCGGCCCGGATGTCGGGCCTGTAACGGCCAGGTACCGTCGGATCGACGTTTTTTCAACAGCACGGCAATGGCATCCTCCATCCGCGGATCGCAGGCGACCCCGGCGACCCGGAAGTACTCAAGGGCTCGCAGGATGTCGTAGCGCCAGCGAGAGGGGTAGGAGAGCATCAGCATCTTCTTGTCTATAACCTCACCGCTGTGGTCGGAGCGAAACAGCCTGTGTCGAAGGATGAACTCCCGGCTCTCCCGCTCGGCCCTCTGCAGCGCCCCGAGGCGGTAGGTGTAGGCGTTTCGGTCATACTCACTGATGCCTTCGATCACCGAGAGAGTCGAGTGCAGAGAGCTGTGAACCGCTCCGGATCTGTTGAATCGGCAGTTGAATCCCCCGTCGCTCAACTGCTGGGATAGGATGAAATCAACGAGCGGACGAAGGGCCCGCTCCCGCGCGCGGAAATAGGCGGCCACGTTCAGAAACATGCCGGTCAGGCAGACGTCACTCTGTTCGATCGTGACCGAGGGATTGATACCGCCGTCGCCTCCCCTCTCGCTTTCCAGCACCATCTCGACTGTGCGCCGTATCGGCTCAGTAGCCGGTGAAATAGCCAGGTTCTTCAGGTCCAGCAGGGTGTAGTGGGTGGAGGTCCACTTCGGTTGGTAGTAGGCTCGTCCCCAATGTCCATCACTGCGGCGTAACGAGAGGAATCCGGCTCCCCAGCCTTCGGTGGCGATACGCTTCCTGAGCGACCTCTGATCCGAGCTCAAGAGATCCCGGCGCGTCTGATACTGTATGGACACATCCCCGCCGAGAAGCCAATCTATTGTTTCCTGCGGTATCACCAGACAAGCTCCGTCGCCGAGAGACTCACGCCCTTCAGTGTAGCAGCTCTCAGCCGTCACTGTCACGAGCCGTTATTACTTGTTCGGATCCCAGGAGAGGTTGATGCCGAACTCGTGTTTTTCCGGGTCCGGCGGGACCGGCAGAATGACCCGATAACGTCCGTTGAGGCGCACCTGGGGATTGATGCGTGACTCGAAGCGCAATCCCGCCGTGTAGGTCTGCTCGACCGTCTGCGGATTCTCGTACAGATCGATGACGCTCTTGAAGGAGGGGATGATCTTCAGCTGCTCAAGGAGCTTGACGGAGAGCTCTGTTTTTGCCAGTAGGCTGGTGATGTCTATATGGTAATCACTGCCGGAGTCAAAATCATACTTCCACTTCGAGCGGAACTCTGTGGTCCAGCGGACACGGTCGGTGATGTCCCAGATGCAGTTTGGCTTCAGGTAGAAGTACCAATAGTCAGTGTCGCCCGGGTCATCGTAGAGCTTCAGGAAGGCGGTGGTGTAGAGATTTATCGTAAGCTCATCGCTGAACTGTTCTTTGATCCTCAAGGTGATCTTGTGGCGCTGATATTCGAGCAACGATTCTTCCTCATCCTCCGATTCCTCGCTTTTCGTTCCTCCCTCGTAGCGCAGAAAAAACACGGGCCGCTTGATTTCCTGGGCTGAGGCCAACCCAGCCAGGAGAGCAAAACAAACAATCCACAAGGAGATTCGCTTCATATGAACACTCCTCCTCAGCAAGACTTGATTGATTCATTATAGTTCGCTCTCCCAAGATTACAATTTCTTGTAGCCTCCTCTGCGCTGCGGTATGATAAGTCCTGTTTACAC
>CAZFMD010000162.1:0-3807 GCA_964520025.1 uncultured Spirochaetaceae bacterium | reverse complement strand
ATTACAATTTCTTGTAGCCTCCTCTGCGCTGCGGTATGATAAGTCCTGTTTACACCGAGATCTGCTGTAGGTATCAGGGAAGGCAGCGGTCTTTGTTGCGGCAGGAGGCGGAGGCGGAAAGGACTCAGATCCTATGGAAATGAAAAGCGGTGGGGGGGAATCCGGGAGCAAGGATCAGATGCGTCGGCCGGACCGACAGGTGAAGGTCCTCTGTTACGGGGATTCCAACACCTGGGGATTCAGCCCCGTCGACGGCTCCCGCTTCCCCGAAGATACCCGTTGGCCCGGTGTATTACGCCGGTGTCTGGGGGAGGATTTCACGGTCATCGAAGATGGACTGAACGGCAGGACCCTCTGTTCGTTCGGAATGCAAGGGGATCCTCTGAACGGCTCGGAGCACCTGCCCACCCTCCTGCAAGCCCACAAGCCCGTGGATCTGCTGATCCTCTACCTCGGAATAAACGATCTGTTTGTCGATCCTCACATATCGGTGGCGGTGATGGTGCAGGAGCTGGAGGAGGTTGTGGACAGCATCCGCGAGGTCCAGCCCTCTCTGCCCGTGCTGGTTCTAGCGCCTCTGCCGGTAAATGTCGGTCGGGAGTACCACGGCTACTACCACGAGCAGATCGAGAAATCCTTCGAACTGATCGCCGCATTCGAGAGTGTGTCCGGCCGGATGAGATTTCGTTTCCTGGATCCGGGTCAGGTGATCTCCGCGAGCAGGCACGACGGCGTTCACATCGATGCCGAGGAGCACATCAAACTGGGGTTGCATCTCTGTGTGGTCGTGCGGGATCTGCTGTCCCGAGCGGATTCACCAGGGGCGTGAGGATATGGAGCCCGTAGGGAGGACCTCGGTTTTTACCAAAATTCCGGATATCATCCGGGGAGGTACAGAGCCTGTAAGAAGTACCTGGACGAGGCGGGGGGAGTAGCGGAGGGCGTATTCAAGTAGAATGGGAGGCGAGGCCATGAACGACCAGATCGACCGAAGTGCCGAGCAATTACCGATTTTCAAACAGATTATGCTGCATCTGGCACCGGGTTTGCTGGCCGTTGGGCTGTTCGTGCTTCTTAGCGTACTGCTGGCCCCGGCTCGATTTCCCCCCTTCCTGGTCGTTCAGCTCACCCTGCCTGTTCTGATCCTGGCGGAGCTCGGGATCATCCTGTTCATGGGCAAGAGACAGACAGGAAAAGCATCCATTGTCAAAATGATTCGATTCACGGCCAGGGTGAAATGATGGTAGTTGATCCTGTTGAGCATCGCCTCGCTCGGCTGGGTCGTACTCGTGTATTCCACGATCGGGGATGCGCTGAACCTGGTGGCCGATGCCATCCTGAATATCCCGGCTCTGCTGATGTGAAAGGGCAGGGATGAGGGCTCGTGATGGAAGAAAAGCGCAGGATGGATTCCGTGGGTCTGGTTATGGTGCTGGAGGATCTGTCGGGAATCCCCCGTTTTTCCCTGCCCTGCGGCTACTCGTTCCGCGGGTTCAGAGAGGGGGACGGGGAGATCTGGGCCCGGATAGAAACATCCGCCGGGGAGTTCGCTTCTGTCCAGAAGGCGATTCAGCATTTCCAAAGGGAGTTTGGTGAGCATCAACGGGAAATGTGCGATCGCTGCCTGTTTGTCGAAACCGAAAACGGTGAGCCTGTCGGTACGGCCATGGCCTGGTACGGCACGCTGGCCCCCGGCGGTGCGGCGGGAAGGCTGCACTGGATCGGTATTCGCAAGGAGTATCAGGGGCGGGGACTCGGCAAACCCCTGGTAAGCCGGGCCATGGAGTTGCTGGCCGCCCGGCACCAGCGAGCCTATCTGACAACCCAGCGGAGCAGCTTGGTGGCGATAAAGATCTATCTGGATTTCGGCTTTCTGCCGTACCTCACCGAACAGGTACAGGAGAAGGAGTGGCAGCTGATTTCTGCGCAGCTTGGGATTTCCATTTTCCCGGGAGATTGAAGGTCCAGCCAGAGAGGATTGAACCGGATGAACGAATTCCAACTTGCGCGTGATGCTTTTGCGCATGAAGGAGCGATACCGGATCTGTACACCTGCCGGGGCAGAGACATCTCCCCGCCGCTTTGCTACCGCTGATGGAAAGCCATATCCTGGCGGAGGCGGCGCTTTTCGGGTACTATGCAAAGGAGGAGCAGAGATGAAAAAAATCCTTCTATTCTCTGCGGTGATTGTATTTCTGATCGGGGCGTTTCCTCTGGGAGCCCAGGGTGGAGCGGTGGCCTTTCAGTTCAGCATGGGAATCCAGGGCAGTCTTTCTTTCTTCGAAGCCGGAGTCGTTTTCCCCTCTCTCGGGGACAGTGTTTTTGTCGGACTCAAGGCCAGGATGATGAGCAGCCTGACCTGGGCCACATTCATCCATCAAAACGGAGAATCGGTTTCTTTTCATCCCGTGGTTGCCGCAGGAGTCGTTTCCGTCGGCGGAGCCAGCCCCATGATCGAGGATGTTTACAGGATGTACGGGGGAATGGACATCCTTCTGGGCTATACCTTTACTCCCTACGACAGCGCCATCTACAAGACCGATAATCTGGTGGGCAAGAATCTGACCTACGCTCTCTGGGGATACTACGGACTGGAGCTGTTCACCGCCGACAAGATCGCCTACTTCGTAGACAGCGGAGGCGGATACAAGAACCTGTTCTGTGACAAATCCAATATGTACGCCTTGGCCAGCAGCTGGCTGGGCAGCGGTTTTGGAATAAAGACGGGCATGCGCTTCTACTTCTAGGGGAGCCGGAACGGGACGAAAGCGTGCAGGATGTATAGGCAAACCGGAGAGATCGATGAGTGATGCGTTGGAGGCTTTGACCCGGGCTCTGCACAAGGAGCAATCGGAGCTCGACGCCCTGACAGAGATGGCTACCGGTAAGAGCGAAGCTTTGAAGCTGCTGATCGATGGTCTGACCTTTCCGGTGGAAACCTACAGGTACAACTGCAACAGGGTGATCGTCAAGGCGGCCGAGCGGGACCCGCAGGATGTGTACCCGTACTGGGACCGTCTGGTGGAGCTTCTGGAGAGCTCCAACACCTACCATCGCTGCTCTGCAATCAACGTCCTGCCCCACCTGATCCCCGCGGATCGGGAGTCCAGGTTCGACGGGGTTTTAGACAAACTCTTCAGGCGACTGGACGATGAGAGTGTGATCCCGCCCTGTTATGTGGCCAGAAACTGTCCCATCATCGTTTCCCACCGTCCGGATCTTCTCCCGCGAATCGTAACAGAGCTGTTGTCAATTGATGCCACCCATCACAAAACGGAGCGAAAGGATCTGATCAAGGCCGACATTATCCTGGCTCTGGCCCAACTGTACGATAGGGTGGAAAACCGTTCCGAGGTGCTTCGATTCGTGGAAGCCCAGTTGAATTGCAGCAGCCCGAAAACCAGGAAGGCTGCCAAGGCCTTTTTGCAGAAGCAAGGCGCGCCTTAAGGGATGGTCTGTTCGAGATGAAATGCAGGCTTGACTGCGGTGCCTGTTGTATTGCCCTGTCCATCTCCTCCCCGATCCCCGGGATGCCCGGAGGAAAACCTGCGGGAGTACGCTGCGTTCAGCTGAGTGAGGAGAATCTCTGTATGCTTTACGGTAAACCAGAACGGCCCGCGGTGTGCAAAAATTTCGAACCCTCCGTGCAGATGTGCGGAACCAACCGGGAGCAAGCTCTGGCATATTTGCGGGCTTTGGAGGAAGCCACAAGACCGGATTCTTGATTGAAATAGAAACTATTGGGGATTGTGATTCATTTGGATGTGAGATAGGCGCGGAGCGGCAAGGAGGAAATCAGCCGGAAGT
>CAZFMD010000161.1:0-7012 GCA_964520025.1 uncultured Spirochaetaceae bacterium | reverse complement strand
AGCCCGATCGCCGCTCCGATACCAACCACGAGAATACCAAGAATCAGGCTGTCGGAGGCCAGTCGACGTACCCGGTGATAGTTTTCACTGCCGATGGCCCGTGATACCACCGCCGAAGCCCCCATCCCGATCCCCAGTGCCAGACTGCCTATGGTCAGTACTACCGGAAAGGTAAATGAAAGCGCGGCCAGCTGCTCGTGTCCAAGGCGGCCGACGAAGAAGGTGTCGGCAAGATTGAACACCACCATGCTGAGAACTCCGAAAATCATCGGAAGGGCCAGACGCATCAGCGTACTGCCGACGGGATCCTGCAGCAGCCTGGCTCGATTAGTCTGGGTGTTTTTCATGATTTTTCTCTATGTAGCGTCCGAGTGAAGCTTCAACCTTATCGAGAAAGCCAAACAGCTGTTCAAGCTCCTCCGACGACAAATCGGTCGAACAAACCTCGGTCACGCGGCGCAGCACTGCTTCTATCTGCGGTATCACAGCCTCCCCCGCCTCGCTTAAATACAGCCGGCGAATCCGCCGATCGTCCTGATCGGGAATACGCCGCAGATAACCGCGCCGTTCGAGTTTTGCTACTCCTTTTGCGGCGGTGGCCTTGTCGATATCGGTGATCCGACTCACCTCTTTCTGAGTGATTCCCGGGTGCCGTTGTATCAAATGGAGGAAAAAGTGCTGGCCGCTGCCGACACCTATGGCTTCCAGCTCCCGCTGAACCATCCAGCGAATATTCCTGGAGATATGACTTATTTGCCTACCGAGCGATCTCTCTTCACGAGGGCTTGTCATCCTCAGGCAACTCCATAAAAGCATATTTAGTTGCACGTGCAACTAAATAGAAAATACAGAAATTGTCGATAGTATGCAAGCCCCTCCCCGAGCCGGGTGTGAACGCGGCGTACGCACCATCAACAACGAATTCCCCTTTTCGGCAAACGGCACGAAGCCTTGTTGTTTGTACAAGTTGATCGCATGGTTGTCTTTTGAAACCATAAGACTGGGTCGTTGTATCGAATGTTCGAATGCGTCAGCGATCAACGTTGTCACGCTAAAAAACAGCTTCATAAAGCATCTTTCTTAGGAACGGGATATCGGTTACTTCGGCCCCTGGGTGATCCGCGCGCTGCGCAGGCGATTCAGGGCCGAGGCGAGCTCGATATCCCGGAACCGGGCGAAGTTGCCCGAGATCCTGGGGGACAGGCCGTCCAACCCTTTTTCTTTCACGACCCGCAGGCACTGAGCGATCGCTGCTTTGATCGGTATCAAGCCGTCATTCGTTTTGCCCAGATACTCAATGGCCTGGGCGATCGCCTTGGTCTGGGAAAGCTCGACGATCTGCTCCACATCGGTGAGATCGATCGTGCTTGCCCCGAAGTGGATCCGATACACTTCGGTGGCGAACACGCTCCGTTTCCCGTAGTTGTTCAAAGGATCGACCGTGTCGCTATCCAGAAACCGCGTTCCCGCCGGCTCTGGATTGTCCGCATGCTCCCGCCGTCGTTTTTCCGGGGAATCCAGCGCGATTTGTTTGGCCTTTCCTGTCACCTCGAAGGGCTCGTAGCGGAGCATCTGGATTACCGTGTCGGCAACCTCGAAGTAATCTCCGACCCCGCCCAGCACCAGGACCGAGGATACTCCCCTCTGTTCGAAAAGCTGCCGGACCCTTTCGATGTAGGGGGTGATCGGCTCATCCTCCTTGCCGACCAGCTGCTGCATCTTGCGATCCCGGATCATGAAGTTCGAGGCGCAGGTGTCTTCATCCATCAACAGCACACAGGCGTCCATCTCCAGGGCTTCCATGATGCCGGCCGCCTGGGAGGTGCTGCCGCTGGCATTCGCCGTGGAGAAACGACACGTGTCCCGCTTGAACGGCAGGTTGTCGATGAAACTCGAGATGTCCACGGATGCGACCCACCGGCCGCTGTAGGCGCGGACCTTCACCGTCCCGAGATCGGCCGCACACAGCTCCCGGCCGTCGCCGGGGATGTGATTGTAAATGCCGGATTCGATCGCATGGAGAAGGGTGGATTTGCCGTGATACCCTCCGCCCACGATGAGGGTCACACCCCGGGGTATACCCAGTCCGCTCACCATGCCGGCGTGGGGCAAATCTACAGAAACACGCAGACTCTCCGGAGAGCGAAAGACAACCGCGTCCTCGGCCTGCAGCGGTTTATCGCTTGTTCCGCTTTCTCTGGGGAGAATAGAACCATCGGCGATGAAGGCGACCAGCCCCAGACTCTCGAGCTTGTCCCGCAGCTGCTCGGCATCCTCCGCAGCATGGACCTGCGTTTCAACCGCAGCCTGATCCAGAGCGTGCAAGGCCTGATGTACGATCGCCGGGAGTTCCTCGAAGAGCATGATCCGCGCCAGAGGGCCGTTGATCCGCCTCCCCTTGGCAGGCAGGCCGATGAAAAAGCGTACTTCCACACCCCGGCCGGTGAACACCACGGCGCTTCTGTCCAATATGGCCTGGGCCGGTGTGTCCAGGGTGATGATTCCCGAGTATCCGGTGCCGCGGCCCCTCGTGGAGATCTCCCCGGCCTTGGCCGAAAAACGACGGGCCAGCAAATCCCGATAGGCGACCCCGGCCGTTGGAGAGCCGAACACTTCCGGGGTAATCCCCAGATAGGCGTGATCAACCCTTATTCGGTAGATTCCCGTGTGAGGCGGAGCATACGGATCCTTAGGGATCTGGGTGATCAGCAGCTCGAACTCCGGCCAGGCGTATTCCCCCTTGAGGGACTGGCAGGCCCCGTAGTCTCTCCCATCGATCCTTTCGAGCTTGGCACGCAGTGCCTGAGTGGATTGCATGAGCGGCGACTAACGCTTCAGTCGTTCCAGCAGGGCGAGGGTGCGTTCATCCCGAGTTCCCTGGTAATACTTCTCCAGCACCCGGGTAAATACCGATCCTGCTCCGGCAGCGCTCGCAAAGAGGGTCATGGAGGATTTGAGTTTCAGATCATCCGGATATCCGAAAATACTCGAAGCGGACAGACCTGCAAGAGCCAGAAGCGTCTCGGCACACTCCCTCAACCTCTTTCCCAGAACCGGATGATCCAGATACTGTCGGGCCTCTTGCAGACTCTCGATCGAATAGTACCGTGTGGTCGAGCTGAACCCGAGCCCCTCGATCTGGGGAAACACGAACCACATCCAGTGGCTTCTCTTTCGGCCGCTGTTCAATTCGGCCAAGGCGCGATCATAGATTTTTTCCTGCGCTTCTAAAAAACGAGACAGCTGAAAAGGATCGCTGCCGCCCGTTGAATCGGCTTTATCGTTCATGGTTATTTCCTCGCTTTTCTCCGAGTGTGCGAATCCGCACCACACCTGCCTTCAGGCCCCTACATCAAATTCTACTATAATCACTTGCACATTGCGAAGGCAGAATCACACTCGGCGCTTCTTCAACCCGCTGACCCGGGAAAACCAAACGGTCAAGAGGATCCAGAGGGATAGATTCGACTCCGAACGATTTTCTTGCTCCGGATGATCCTGGTTAGAATCACACCCAGCCCCAGCGCAACCCCGATGCCCCACAGCCACCAGGGATAGCCCCGGGGTACTTCGTGTTTCATCGCCGATTTTGTTTTCCAAAGGAAGGAAGCGACAATTACGATTGCCGCAGAACACAAGAGCACCCGGTCAACTAGACCGAAGTTAATGGATCGCCCCCGGGCAGCCAGGTGGTTCGCCGTCACTGCCGCGGCAATGAAGAGCATGGATATCAGGACCGGAGCGACCCAGTGAAGGGGAATGAGAAACAGCACGTCCCAGTCAAGCAACGTGGCCGAACAGTTCAGAAGCGCCTTGAGCCATAGGTAGTAAAGGATATCCCAGATCCCGAAGCCGTATAGAAACAGGAACAGGCGTCCCGTGCGCGTTTTCTCCGCCAAGTACGAGGCGGCTAGTAGAACCACGATCGTGGCAGCTTCCCGACCCACCTCCGTCAGATAGATCGACAGGGACATTTCTTTCAAGGAAAAGCCTAAGCCCCGCGGATAGTACAGGGCGCGCAGGTACACAACCGCGGCGCTCTCGATATAGGCGAGGGCTACAAAGAGGATGGCGCTCCACAGGTAGCGTCTCTGCCAGCTGTTCATCCGAAATACGATCCGACGTCCCATGATTTCAAAAGGCTGGCCTCGTACTTGACAAGAGTTATCTTAGGTGTTACGTTTTTATTATTCGTAACACGAATTGTTGGAGCTCGTCTTGAAACTTCGAATCATCTTGCCGGTGGCTTTAATTCTCCTGGGCACGCTCTCCTGCTACGCCGGAGGATCAGTCGCGGGGAAAAACGTCAAACGGGCTATCGAATCGGGATCCCGGATCACCGTGATGGACGGATTGGGACGGGAGATTACCGTACCCATCAATCCTCAAGCCGTAATCTGCTCCGGTCCGGGAAGCCTGCGTCTGCTTACCTACCTCCAGGCTCAGGATCGGGCAGTGGCCGTGGATGACATGGAGGGACGGCGCCCCCGCTTCGACGCCAGGCCCTATGCCCTGGCCAATCCGCAGTTCGCCTCTCTGCCCCTGTTCGGGGAGTTCCGGGGACACGACAACCCGGAGCTCATCGCCGCCCTGGATCCGCAGCCCCAGGTGATCTTCAAGACCTTCTCCTCAATGGGAACCGATCCGCTGGAGCTTGAGAGGAAGACGGGAATCCCCGTGGTGGTTCTCAACTACGGCGACCTGTTGGGCTACCGGGAAGAGTTCTACACGGCCCTGCAAACCATGGCTGCTGTCATGAACAGGGAGCAGAGGGCGAAGCAAGTGATTGCCTTCTTCGAGGCGGCCATCGACGATCTGGACAGGCGGACCGCAGACATCCCGGAGTATATGAAGAAGTCCTGCTACATCGGCGGCATCGCCTACCGGGGACCCCACGGTTTTCAGTCCACCGAGCCCACCTACCCTCCCTTCATGTTCGTCAACGCAGCCAACGTGGCCTACACTCCGGGCGGCAGCCTGGCGGAGATGGAGCACGCGGACGTGGCCAAGGAGCAGATCGTGGCCTGGGACCCGGACGTGCTGTTCGTGGACGTCTCCACCCTCCAGTCGGATCCCCGGGCCAGCGCCGTGTACGAGCTGCAGAACGATCGGGCCTACACCGGGCTGAAAGCCGTACGGGAAGGGGAGGTGTACGGAGTGCTGCCTTACAACTGGTACACGGGGAACTACGGCTCCATCCTGGCCGATGCCTACTTCGTGGGCAAAATACTGTATCCGGAGCGCTTTCAGGACATCGATCCTGCCGCCGCCGCTGATGAGATCTACAGCTTCCTCGTGGGCAAGCCCGTGTTTCAACAGCTGAACAAGGCGTTTCAGCAAATGGTGTTCCGCAAGATCCCCCTCTGAGATCGAAGGCAACGATCAATCATGCACCTGGAAGACGGGAAAATCCCGCAGGAGTACAACCGCTACATCGGCAGAAAGGCCGCGGCCAATGCCGCGGGCCTCGTTTTGCTGCTGATCCTGCTGGTCTTATCCATCTCCGTGGGAGCCGTACCCATACCCCTCGGGGCGGTTCTCCGCACCCTGTTCAGCAGCGGCGGCACGCGGCAATGGGAGATCATCATCTTCAACATCCGCCTGCCCCAGGCTCTGGCAGCCGTGGCAGCGGGAGCCGGCCTGGCGGTATCCGGGGTGTCCATGCAGTCGATCCTGAGAAATCCTCTGGGTTCCCCCTTCACTCTCGGCATCGCCAACGCCGCGGCTTTCGGCGCCGCCTTTTCTGTGATGATCCTGGGATCGGGAGCCATGAGCAGCTCCGGTGCCGACGCTCTGTCGATATCCAACCCCTACCTGACCACCCTGGCGGCCTTCCTGGCCTGCCTGGTCGCCACCGGCGTGATCCTGGCCATCTCCAGAATCAAACGGGCTTCTCCGGAGGTGATGATCCTGGCGGGGGTCGCCCTGGGTTCCCTGTTCACCGCCGGGACGATGTTCCTGCAGTACTTCGCCGACGACGTTCAGCTGGCCGCAATGGTGTTCTGGACCTTCGGGGACGTGGGCCGGGCCAGCTGGCGGGAGCTGATCACCATCTCCATCATCACAGTAGGCGCATCGGTGTACTTCGTCTTCAACCGCTGGAATTACAACGCCATCGATGCGGGGGATGAGACAGCCAGGGGGTTGGGCGTGCCGGTCGAACAGATCCGCCTGGTAGGGATGGTCGTAGCCGCCCTGGTTACCGCTACTATCATCGCCTTCGTAGGGGTCATCGGTTTTGTAGGCCTGGTCTGCCCACACATGGTCCGGCGTATCGTGGGGGACGATCACCGCTTCCTCATTCCAGCTACCCTGATCGCCGGGGGGCTGTTGCTTCTGGCCGCGGACACCGTGGCGCGGATTGTTCTTGCCCCCAATGTGCTACCCGTCGCCATCCTGACCGCTTTCATGGGCGCACCGGTGTTTATCTACCTTCTGGTCAAGGGCTACCGCCGATGATGCTCGGAGTCGATGGCGTCACTTTCCGCTACAACAGCAACCCCGTTTTGAAAAACATCACTTTCGAGGTCCATACCCATCAGATCACAGCCATCCTCGGACCCAACGGGGCGGGAAAAACCACCCTGCTTCGCTGCATCAATCGGATCCTCAGACCTGAGTCCGGGACGGTACGGATCGAAGAGCAGGACCTGGCCCACTGTTCCTCCCGGGAGATCGCCCGCCGGGTGGCCTATGTTGCCCAGAGGAACGAGCCCCGGCGAATTTCAGCCTTCGATGCGGTTCTCCTCGGTAGAAAACCACATATCGGCTGGAACGTGTCCCATCACGACATGGAAATGACCCAAGCGACGCTGAAGCGCCTGGAATTGGAGTACCTCTCCATGCGGTATACCGATCGGATGAGCGGAGGAGAATACCAGAAGGTCTGCATCGCCAGAGCCGTGGTCCAGGCGCCCACGGTGATGCTCCTGGACGA
Organism: uncultured Spirochaetaceae bacterium; assembly: GCA_964520025.1. Classification (GTDB taxonomy): domain Bacteria; phylum Spirochaetota; class Spirochaetia; order SZUA-6; family DRHE01; genus JAFGQJ01. The sequence continues at coordinate 75 of CAZFMD010000161.1, read as the reverse complement.
GCCCACCGCCTCCCTGGACTTGAAGAACCAGCTGGCCATCCTGCGGCTGCTGCGAACCATCGTGCGGGGCCACCG
>CAZFMD010000160.1:0-7150 GCA_964520025.1 uncultured Spirochaetaceae bacterium | reverse complement strand
CCAGCACCCCGCGTTCCAACACCGGCGCCTTTCACTGCTATCAAAGATCTATTCGTCTCAGCCGATTGGTCCACTCTTGTGAAACCCCTGAGACGCAAGAGCGAATTTACTTCACTCAAATATTATCTGTCAAGTACTAATGTAAAAAATAAAATGAGTTTTTACGGTACTAACAAAAGACCACTCTGGCGAGCCTGTCACACGTACTCCTGCCCGCCGGAGTCACTGAACCAATAGTAATAATATCTGGAAAAAAGATCAAGGGCTTTAGACACAAATTACGGCCTTGACCAAGAGAATATGCAAACTTACAATTTGAGGCCAGCTCATGAGTATTGCAGCCAAGTTCCGCTTCATCAAACCTCGCAAACAAATCCCCAACCTGTTATCCCTCTCCCGTATCTTATTGGGCGCACTGTTCTTTATTCTGTTTCGCCGCGGCACGCCGGTAAACGCCGCGATCTGCCTGGGAATCATCTTTCTGGGTATGATTACCGACTACCTGGATGGGGCCCTGGCAAGGCGAAATAACCTGGTCACGATGGCGGGCAAATGGATCGACCCGCTATCGGATTTCAGCTTCTTCTTGTGCGTATATCTGACCTTCTATACGGTCTCTCTCATGCCCCTGATCCTTCTTGTTCTTTTTCTTCTGCGAGAAATCTCCATGTATACGGTGGTACGCCCCCTGTATATCAAGAGACAGATGGATCCGGCGGCCAAGATACCGGGGAAATTGAAAACCGTATTCCAAAACACCGGGGTCTCGATCATCACAGCCCTGGCAATCCTCCATCACCTGGAGCTCCTGTCCTTTGCCACGCTACGCGCCGTGGCCGTGCCGATGCTTTCCCTGATGGTGGCCGCTTCCCTGGGCTCGATGTACTGGTACGTGAAGCCCCTGATCGGCCAGGAGGGAGAAAACCGTCAATCCAAAAAAACGAGGAAACAACTGCTCGTGATCGTTGTCTACACAGTGCTTCCTCTACTGATTGTTTATTGCCTGTACTCCTACATTACGGCATCTGTTTATGGTATACAGATGCAAATCTACGGCACCTACGTGCTTTTCAACTTCCTCTACCACGGGCTGCTGATCCTCGGCTCTCTGATTGTGGCCAAAGAGTTCAGGCTGGAAACCACCGGCAAGACTCTGAACCGGATCAATCTGCCCCTGTTTCTCTCCTTCCTCCGTATCTGCTCGGTTCCCACTATGATCTTTCTCTTTGCGAGCATCGAACAGATCAACGCATCTGTGGCGGTTGTGCCACTGCTCGGCTTCCTCTTCTTGACGGACCTGCTTGACGGACTTCTTGCCCGCTCCCTGCAGCAAACCACGCGTATCGGACGGATACTAGATCCGGTGGGGGATTATCTGTTGATCCTGGCCATCTCCTGGGTATTTTTCCTCATTGAGTTCATCCCTATCTGGCTGTTCATCGTGGTTCTGGTTCGGCTCCTGGTTCAGGCCATCGGAATTGTCACACTGTACTTTCTCCGCGGCTATTCGTATCTCAAACTCTCCTTTCTGGGAAAAGCCTCGGTCTTCACGGTTTTTACGATCTATGGGATCGAGCTGCTCGAGTACCTCGGGGTGCCCGGTCTGAGTCACCCCACCGTAGTCAGGGTTCTCGAAATCTTGGCATCCGCTATTGTCGGGATATCTCTTTTAGAAAAAGCGATCTCCCTGCGTAGATCTTTCACAAATGCGCTCAGAGAGCTTGGGAAAGAGAACTCCGGAAATCCCTAGATTTCGATGATCTGCAGTCCCCCATCATTCTGGATGCGCAGGGAATATACGGACAGCTCTCGAACCCGCCGCCTATCCTGTACTCGCTTGAGGTCCATCTCAACCTGCACGGATCGCACTCCGGGAATCCGGGTCTCGTAACGCTCATAGAAATTCCAGAGCTTTGCCGTAATTCCGGAGGGAGAGGGAAAGTAATAATCGGTATCCTGCTGGCGGTACTCCACACCTGTATCGGTCCTCTCCATCTCGAAGGAGGTTACGCCCTCGAAACGGTACCAGCTCTTGGCTCCTAGAAAAACCACATAGTCATCGAAAATCACCACCCTGACAACTGGAGCGAAGTAGGAGCCACTCAGCTCGGTAATCACGCTTTCCCCTTGAGCCGGAACAATCTCCAGCTGCATACGCCCTCCCCGGGCATCCAACACCCGCACCTGGGCTATCTCCGTTTCCCCGGTGAAGGCGTTCAGGCTCTGCAGGAACAGCATCAGGGTTCCGGCCAGGGCGATGGCCAGGATTACGGCCAACAACCCGATGGTTCGCTTGAAGCGAAACACGAGAAAGAAGAATACGGTGCTGCCGGCAAACAGATAGAGCAGACCCGGATCCAGGATCTGTTCCGGACCGGGCACGAATACCGCCCCTAAAGCGGCTACAACGGCCAGGCACAGATAGAGGGTAAAGAACATCCACTTGGCGGTCCTGGCCCTGTCCGGATCCGTTGCCCGCCAGCGGGGGTACGCCGCGGAGCGGGAAGCCCGGTTCAAGGCCGCGCCGCAGAAAAGACCGGAAACAACCAGCCAGATGTGAGGACTCTGCAACACCAGGGTACTAAAATCCATATATGTCGCCGAACTTCTCCTCCAGGTAGTCGAGCAGGTAGCGTGGATTCAGGGATTGCCCGGTAACCCGGGTGCAAAGTTCTCCGGCGGGGTACACCCTGGCATGATTGTGGATCTTTTCCCTCAACCAGGCGAGAATGGTTTGAAAATGCCCCTCCTCCACCTGCTTGCTCCAATCAGGGACATCCGCCTTCAGAACATTGAAGAACTGAGCGGCGTAGAGATTGCCCAGGGTGTAGGTGGGGAAGTATCCGAGCATTCCCCCGGACCAGTGGACATCTTGCAGCACTCCCCTGGCATCATCCGGAGGCGTCAGCCCAAGCAGTTCCTCCATCTTCGCATTCCAGGCTTCCGGAAGGTCATTCACGGCCAAATCACCGCTGACCAGCTGCTTCTCCAGTTCGAAGCGCAGCAGGATGTGCAGGTTGTAGGTCACTTCGTCCGCTTCCACGCGGATGTAGGACGGAGCAACACGGTTGATCCCCTCATAGAAGCGGCGCAGCTGCACATCGGCAAGAGAATCGGCAAACAGCCGCTTCAACTCCGGGTAGAAGTGGGTCCAAAAGGCGCGGCTGCGCCCGATCATGTTTTCCATCATCCGCGACTGAGATTCGTGCAGGCCCAGGGACGCGCCTTCGGCCAGGAGTGTTCCCCGGATCGTGGGATCGAATCCCAATTCGTAGAGCCCGTGACCGCACTCGTGGATCGTTCCGAAGATGGCGGTGGGAAAGAACCTGCTGTCGTAGCGGGTGGTGATGCGTACGTCCGAAGCTCCCAGGGCCGTAGTAAAGGGATGCGCCGATTTGTCCAGGCGTCCCCGCTTGAACTCGAAGCCCAGAGTTTCGAGCACCTGGAGTCCGAAGGATCTCTGTTTCTCAATGTCATAGTCGCGGTTCAGGAATTCCGTGTCCACGGTTTTCCCGGATCCCTTGATTTTGTCGAGCAGCTTGGTCAAACCACGCCTTAAGGAGGTAAACACCTCCGTCACCTCGGCGCTGCTCATATAGGGTTCGAACTCGTCCAGCAGGGGGTCGTAGGGATGGTCCCCGAATCCCAGGCAGGAGCTGACCTCCCTGACCAGATCCAGAATCACGGCGAGATGGCCGGAAAATTTGAAGAAATCGGAACCTTTTCGGGCCTGGGCCCAGACCTGGTGGCCGATCGCCGTCTGTTTGGCCAGCTCCGCCACCACCCGTTTAGGGATCTTGGAGCTGCGGCGGTACTGCCGGGCCAGCTCCCGCAGAAAAGCCCTGTCGATCCCCGTAAAAGCCTCCGGAACCTGCGGGACCGGATCCACATCAAAAACCACACCCAGGGCGCCGAGTTTCTCGCCGATCTCCGGGTGGGTGATGCGCTCGTGCATCAATCCGCTCACCAGGGACAGCTGGTCGGCCCGCTCATGGACCGCCGCCTCGGGCATGTAGGTCTGCTGGTCCCATCCGAGGATCGCTGCAGTATGACCCAACAGATGATACTCCCTGTCGATCTCCTTCAGCCGCCGCAGGGCTGCTTTGCTTTTGCTGTTTTCACTCACAAGACGATTTCCTTTCGAAGGGTGGGCCGTTACGCGGGCACCGGTATTCCGTTCTCAGTACTTGTAGAGGCTTCCGCCGATGAACTCCCTCAGCAGCGAGTCCTCCGGTACCACCTGCTCCTGGGTCCAGGCCGGTACCTGCTCGAAAACCTGGTGGATCCGCAGCGCCCTGTCGTAGGCATCGGCGCTGTCCGTATCCTCCTGGAATTCCCTTAAGAATTGCGGAAAAAGCTTCCCTACTCGCTGCTTCATGATTGGGATCTCATAGGGTAGAAAACTGTTGACGATCACCTCGGCTTCACGAAGCCGGGGTACGATGTAGCGAAGCTCGGATCGCCGCACGAAGTGCCAATGCCGGATCGTCTGCGCCGGGCTGTAGTTTCGGAACTGCATATCCCTCACCATCCGTCTCAGCAGCCGGATGTCCGCCCAGCGCACGAATTGGTGGTTCTGGTCTTTGACCTGCGAGAGGGTTTCGATGTAGAGAGGAAATTTCCGCTCCTCCGGGATTCCCTCGGTCATCTCGGGAAACAATCCGTGCAGCGAGTCGACCAGCAGGATCTCCCCTTCCGCCAGCTGGAGCTGCCCTGAGCTGCCCTCCCGTTTTCCGGTCTTGAAGTTGTAGAAGGGAATCTCCACCTCTTCGCCCTGGAGCAAAGCCGAAAACGTTCTATTGATCAGCGGGATATCCAGGGCCTGAGGCGTTTCGAAATCATAATCCCCACGAAGATCCTTGGGATGATCCTTCAGATCCAGAAAAAAATTGTCAACATTGATCGGAATGAACCTGTAGCCTTTGGGCTTCAGCTGCTGCTCCACCTTGATCGTGGTGGTGGTTTTTCCGGAGGAGGAGGGGCCGGCGATGATCACCATCTTCACCGTGCCCAACCGTTCGGTCAGCTTCTCCACCGCCCGCTTCAACTCCTGGGCGTAGAACTCCTCACAGTCCTGAATCAACTTTCCGTATCGTTTCTGACGGATGCTCTCGGCAATCTGGTCCAGGCGCACGCAGTGATGGTCCACGGCCCAGGAGAGCGCCTCCCAGAGTTTTTCGTACGGGATGTTGTCCGCCGAATAGGTCAGGCTCTTGCGGCCGGAGCGTTTCAGGGCGTGCTCGTACCTGTAGACGATATAGGCCTTGGCCGTTTTGGCGTGGCCCCGCTCGATAAGCGCTTTCTCCACCAGGTCCTGGACCTCTTCCACCGTGGGGATACTGTCGCCCTGTTGGCGGCTCTCGAGCATCTGAACAACATCGTCGGTGACCTTCTCCGCCTTGACCCGGTCCCGACCGCCCACCGCCACCGCGGCCTGCAGCACGGCGAAGGTGATCTTTTCCCGGTTGAAGGGAACGATCCGCCCGTCCCGTTTGAGAATTTGCTCGATCATGCTCTAACCATCATGGAGCATGGAGAGGAACTTTTCAATAGAAAGCTCCGGGATCTGCTCACCTCCCCGAGTCCGAACAGAGAGCTGCCCACTGCTCTGTTCTTTCTCCCCGACTATGATCATGTAGGGGATCTTCTGGTTCTGGGCGCTGCGGATCTTGGCGTTCATGCGTTGATCGCTCAGATCCGTATCAATCCGCACGTCCCTGTCCTGCAGCTGTCCGGCCAACGCTTCAGCGTATTCATTGAAGGCGGGGGCCACGGGAATCACCACGGCCTGCACCGGGGCTAGCCACGCGGGGAAAGCACCTCCGTAGTGTTCGATCAGAACTCCGAAGAAACGTTCCAGAGATCCGAGCAGGGCCCGGTGCACCATGTAGGGCCGCTGCAGGGTGCCGTCATCGGCCGCATAGGTCATGTCGAAACGTTCGGGCAGATTGAAGTCGAATTGGATCGTGGTCATCTGCCACTCCCGGCCAAGAGAATCCTTGACCTTCAGATCGATCTTCGGCCCGTAGAAAGCCCCGCCGCCCTCATCCAGCTCGAAATCCAGGGCCTCCCGGTCTATGGCCTTCTTGAGGCTCTGCGTGGCCTGTTCCCAGCGCTCCGGTTCCCCTACGCTTTTCTCCCCCGGACGGGTGGCCAGGTAGGCCTTGATCTCTTCGAAGCCGAAGGCCTCCCAGATGTCCAGGGAAAAACGCAAGGTGGAATGGATCTCCTCCTCGATCTGCTCCGGGGTGCAGATGATGTGGGCATCGTCCTGAGTAAAACCCCGCACCCGCAGCAAACCGTGCAGCACCCCGGATCGTTCGTAACGGTATACGGTACCCAGTTCCGCCCAGCGCAGGGGCAGCTCCCGGTAGGAACGGAGGGAGGATTTGTAGATCATGATGTGGAAGGGGCAGTTCATCGGCTTCAAGTAGTAGTCCGTCTCGTCGATGGACAGCGGAGCGTACATATTCTCCTTGTAGAAATCCAGGTGCCCCGAGGTCTCCCAGAGCCAGGACTTGCCGATGTGGGGCGTGTTGATCAGATCGTAGCCGTGCCTGAAGTGCTCCTTCTTCCAGTACTCCTCGACCAGGTGGCGTATCAGAGCTCCCTTGGGGTGCCAGTAGATCAGGCCCGCTCCGGCTTCCTCGTGGGTCGAGTACAGGTCCAGGTCTTTTCCGAGCCGCCGATGGTCCCGCTTCTCGATCTCCTCCTGCCGTTTGAGGTAGGCCTGCAGGTCTTTGCGGCTGCCCCAGGCGGTGCCGTAGATGCGGGTCAACATGGGGTTTCGTTCATGTCCGCGCCAATAAGCACCGGCAATGGACAGCAGCCTGAAGGCATCGGGGCGAAGCTCACCTGTGTCCTCCACGTGGGGACCGCGGCACAGGTCGGTGAAGGTGTCCTGGCTGTACAGGGAAATCTCCTCGTCCTCGGGCAGCTCACGGATCAGCTCGAGTTTGTAGGGCTGATCCGAAAACATCTTCACCGCCTCCTGCCGGGAGACGACCCGGCGGGAGAAGGAGTGTTTTTCAGCCATGATCTGCCGCATCCGCTTCTCGATTTTTTCCAGATCTTCGGCCTTGAGGGGCTGAGGAAGATCGAAATCGTAGTAAAAGCCCTCCTCGATCGCCGGGCCGATGGCGATCTTGGT
>CAZFMD010000159.1:0-7205 GCA_964520025.1 uncultured Spirochaetaceae bacterium | reverse complement strand
AACTGACAGACCAGGTGATCATGGTCCACCGGCGCGACCGATTTCGGGCTCAGCCTGCCCTGGCCGAACGTACCCTCAAGAATCCCAACATCGATGTACGCTGGAACACCGAGGCCAAGGCGATCAAGGGCAATGGCAAGGTCCAGGAAGTGGTGCTGTTGCGCAACGACAAAAATGAAACCTACGAAGAGAAGGTGGAGGCGGTCTTCGTTTTTATTGGCTCGATACCCCAGACCCAGGTTGTCAAAGATTTGGAGGTCGAGTTGGACGAGGCCGGTTACATCGTGACCAACCAGCGCATGGAGACCAGCGTGCCCGGACTCTATGCGGTGGGAGATGTGCGGGCCACCCCCTTCCGCCAGCTGGTGGTTGCCGCCGGGGAAGGAGCGATCGCCGCGCACGCAGCCAGCCAGCACATAGACGAGCTCAAGGGCGAGGCCTACGTTTGACGGTGGCCCCCGGAGTCCGCTTCCGGCTGATTCTGGATGAACCAGGGAACGGACGGCTGAACATGGCTGTGGATGAGGCCCTGATGGCATCGGTTGGCAGTGGAGAAAGCCCGGCTACGGTTCGATTGTACGGATTCGCCCCGCCGACCTTGAGTTTCGGACGATTCCAGAGGATCAAGGATTTGATACGCTGGGAAACGGTCCGCGCGGAGGGAATCACGCTGGTACGCAGGCCGACCGGAGGCCAGGCCGTTCTTCACGACCGGGAGCTGACCTACTCGCTCGTCCTGCACAAGGATCACCTGCAGCCTTTCGGCAAGCGGGAGATCTACAGATTCATCGCCGAATTGCTGCTGGAGGGGCTGATCCGACTGGGCGTTCATGGACTGTCAAACCGCAAGCGCAACGGAGATCTGCACAACCCCGACTGCTTCCGCTCAACAGGAGAGTACGAGATTGCCTCCTCCTCGGCACGGAAGCTGATCGGCAGCGCCCAGGTCGTGAATAGGACCTCTTCCCTGCAGCACGGCGCCATTCCTTTGGACATGTCGTATAGGCGAATCGACAGGTACCTGGACCTGGGCCCTGAATCGCAGCTCGAGGAGCCAAGCTGCCTCTCGGCGGAGCTGGGAGAACCTGTCAGCTTCGCCCAGGCGGTGAAAGCCTTTGCCGAGGGGTTCGACGGCGCCCTGCGGCGACGGGACGTGAAGATGCAGACCGGTGTACTGACGGACTGGGAAACCCGGAAGGCCGAAGAGCTTCTGCAGCAGAAGTACTCGGGGGATGAATGGAATCTTCTGTATTGAAACGACTGCTGCCGGGGATTCTGCTCTGTCTGCTCTGCCTGTTCGTCGTCACCGGAATGCTGTACGGCGAGAGGGCGGCGGGCCTCCCCTCTTTCTGGGATGATCGACCCGACGAGGAATTGATCGAAGCGATCCTATCGGAAATGACCGGGGAGGAACTGCTGGGACAGCTGTTCATGCTCGGCTACATCGGCACACGGCCGTCGGAGGATATACTCCGATGGATCCGCACCCGCAATCTGGGGGGTGTAAAAATCTTCACCCGAAACGTGGATACGCTTGCCGGTCTTTCGGGAAGCATCGCGGAGATGCAGGAAGTCGCGGGGAGGGGACGATTCCGGATCCCCCTGTTCGTATCCACGGATCAGGAGGGGGGCTGGGTTCGCCACATCAAGCTGGAAACATCCCAAACCCCGGGCAACATCGCCCTGGGCGCTTCGGGACTTCCCCAGGATGCTCTGCTGACCGGCTACTACATCGGCAGGGAGCTCAGGAGTCTGGGCATCAACATGAACTTCGCCCCGACCACGGATGTCTACTCCAATCCTTCCGCCACCGTGATCGGCCCCCGGGCCTTCTCCTCCGATCCGGTGGCCACCGCCACCCTGGCCCTGGCCTACTACCGGGGTATGGACAAGAGCGGGATTATCTGCACGGCCAAGCACTTTCCCGGCCACGGCCATGCGGACAAAGACTCCCACGGAACCCTGCCGGTGGTACGGATCTCCTTCGAGCAGATGTGGCAGCGGGAGCTGGTTCCCTACAGGATCCTCATTCCGGAGGGCATACCCGCCATCATGAGCGCTCACATCGCCTACCCGGAAATCCTGGGAAACCTGCGGCCCGCCTCCCGCTCCGAACGTCTCATCGAAGAAGTTCTGAGGGATAAACTCTCCTTTGAAGGTGTTCTGATCACCGATGACATGGAGATGAACGGGGCCATCAGCGGCGGACTGGACACGGCCCAGGCAAGTCTGGAAGCCCTGGAGGCGGGTAACGACATGATCCTGGTTTCTCACACCCCGAGTGCCCAGGAGCGTACCTGGCGGAAACTCCTGGACCGGATGGCCGAGCAGCCGGAATTCAGGCAACGGCTCGAACGCTCTGCTCGCCGCATTCTCAGGGTGAAGCTGACCTATTTCAAGTCAAGCGCGTCGGCTGTCTCGAACCCGGAACAAGAACCCGGAGAGCCGATCCCTAGTGCCGGTGCGTCGAATTTTTTTCAGCAGAGCGCTCTGCGAAGCGTGACCCTGATCCGCGACGGAGCAATTCCCCTGGCGCACTCCGGGAAACAGCGGATGCTGCTGGTGGGTCAGTTCGAAGAGTTTCTCCAGGAGGGCAGGCTGCGCTATCCCGAGGCCGATACGCTGATCTTCCCCTACAGTCCCTTCTACTTCGCGCGTGAGGCGGACCTGGAACGGGTGCCGCGCATCGCCTCCCGCTATGATGTCGTGGTGTTCTGCCTGGCCAACTACAACAGCTTGGAGGTCCTTGAGACCCTACACGGCCTCTCCGGCACCCTGGTTGTGCTCTCCGCCCTGTCCCCAGTTTACCTGCGGGAAACTCCCTGGATTCAGACCGCCCTGGCGGTCTACGGCACGGGAAAAGAATCGTTCCGGGCGGGCTTTGCCGCCCTGGCCGGGGATTTCGAGCCGGAGGGCCAAATCCCCGTCGATTTCATAGACGGTTTTTCCGTGGACTCTCCATGAAATGGCGACGTGCCGGCAAGCGGGATCTGTCTCAGCTTCTGGCCTTTCTCCTCCCCAGCGAGTGGCGGGCCGTTCCCTTCACCTCCCGTCTGCGCAAACAGGACAGAAAAACCTTCCCGTCGTCGTTGGAGGCCTCGGTTCTGGTGTGTCGGCAGGGCTCGGAAGTGCTGGGAACCATGATGCTCACCTCCGCGGGCCTGCTCTTACCCGCGTTCTCGCCCTCTGTCGGGGATTCCCGCATGCTTCCCCCGGCTCCCTTTCCCGGCTGGAACGATCTGAAGTTTCGTCTGTATTCGATAATGGGCCCGAGTGGAGAGGTGAGCTGGCTCAAGCAGCAACTGTCCCTGTCTCCGGCGGCCACGGTGGACTACCACCTGATGGTGCAAAGTCGCGAGGTCTTTGCCAGCGCAACCCGAGAGTCCATCCCCAACCCACCCGGCTTGATCATCAGAACCGCCTATCCCCGGGATGTCAATGCACTGCTGCCGCTGCAGATCCGCTACGAGCTGGAGGAGGTGGTGATCAACAGACAGCGGTACAGCGAACAGATATGCAGGCAGAATCTCAAGCGTTCACTGCGCCAACAGCTGGTGCTGATGGCCGAACAGAACGGGCAGGTGGTGGCCAAGGCGGGTACCAATGCCAGGGGATTCGCAACGGATCAGATCGGCGGAGTATTCACGGCGGAAAACGAGCGTAACAGTGGAATCGCCTATCGCGTGATGGAGGAGCTTCTACGGCGGATCTTTGCGGAAAAACGCACCGCCTGCCTGTTCGTCAAGAAGGACAACCGCCCGGCCCTTTCCCTGTACCGAAAGCTCGGCTTCAGGGTCGCCGACGGGTACCAGATCTGCTATTTCAAGATGTAGAGGCTCTACGTCGGATCTTTTGCAGCAGGCGTCGCCGCCTGTGGCTCAGCTCACCGCGAGTGCGCCGCTGCAGTGGAAGCCGCCACGTCAGGATCGTCTGGACCCATTCCAGGGCAAGCTCCAGATCCCTCTCCCGGTGCTCGAAGTACTTGGCCAGCTCGACAGCGGCGAACAGGCTTCTGCGTTTGCCGGCCATCTGCTTCCACAGATCAACGGCCTGCGGCCAGGCACCGGCCCGCTTGTAGTACAGGCTCAGCGCCCTTCCGGCCCCCTCATCCCCGGCGGAGAAGGATTGTTTCAGCAGCTCGACTCCCCACTGTTCTTCCCGGCTCAAAAAGAAGCTGCCCAGAGCCGTCCGGTCCGCCCGCCGGGCCGGGGCGGTAGTGGTGCTTCCGCTCGCGCCGGCCTCAGGCGGCCCTGCGGCCGCCGTTCCGTCCCGGGAGCAGAGGATCGAATTGACAACCACCAGCAGTTCCACCAGGCTGCGCACATCCTGGAGGTTATGCGCCAGCACCGCATCCAGGCGGCCCGGATGGCCGCTGCGCAGGTACTCCAGGTATATTCCCGGCACCTCGAAACCGGGCACATCCAACTCACGGCGGATACCCAGGATTTCCCGTTCAACCGTGCCCAGGGAACAGTCGGGAAGGGTTCGGCGCCACAATCTGCGGGACCAGTACAGCAGGTCGGTCTGCTGCTCCAACTGGATACTCATGCGGTTGAGGAGGAAGCGGGTGCGAAGCAGGTGAGCATCGAAGGCTCTTCCATTGTAGGAGACGAACACCCGATGCCGGTTGAGCCTTTCAGCCAGAAGGGAGAGAAACTCCGCCTCCCCGGGGAAGTCCTTCATGAACACCTGCTCCACTCTCAGGCGCTCGCCCTCGATCCAGGCCATGCCCATGAGGAAAATCGAGTTTCCGGCTCCTCCGGACAGTCCCGTGGTCTCGGTGTCGAAGAACAGCAGATCGGACCGGCCATACCCTCTCGGCAGCAGGTACTCGGATACTCCGCTCGCAGCCAGAGGGCTGGGGAAGTGCAGCTGCCGGCGCAGGGTGTGGCGGCCCGCCTGCTCCCACCCCTGCTTCGGGGCGAACAGCTGCTCCGCGGTCAGCGATGTGTGCGGTTGCTCCCTGCCCCGCTCCTGAGGCGGCTGGTCCGCCTGCTGCTCAGCCGCCTGCTGCTCAGCCGCCCTCTGCTGCCAGGCCCTCTCCAGATAGCGCAGGCGTTTGCCTAAAGACATAATCCCTTCACCTGCTCTTTGCCGTGTCTGTTCCCAGCCAGGTGCTGAGAAACTCCCGGATCGCCTCCTTGGGGTTGTCCGGGCGATTGCCGTCAGCCTGCCCCGCAGCGGCCGCCTCGGCTCCCATCGGTTCGGGGCCCACCGGACCGATGCAGGAGGGACAGCCATGGGCGCAGGAACACTCGCTAACCAGCTCCAGAGCACCCTTCAGGATCGCGTCGGCGTTTTCCAGGAAACCCTCGGAAAGCCCCGTGCCGCCGGGGTAGCTGTCGTAGACGTAGAGGGCCGGACAGTGAAACACCGTGTCCTTGAGCCGTTCGGCCACGCCCAGGTCCCGGGGATCGCAGAGCAGGAACACCGGGGCGATGTTGCGGATCAGGGTGCCCAGCCGCTGCATGATGATCGGTTGCTCTATCTCCGCGGCTTGGGCAAAGGACCTCCCGGCATTGCTTCCGTCGGCGAACAGCAGCACCACCGAGCGGGTATGCATCTCCTCAGCGGGTAGATCGATCTCCCCATAACCGATGTTCTCGTGGGTACCAAACTTCAGTTTCTTGAACTTGGTGGCCTGGGTTCGCACCAGGATATCCCCGATCACCGTTTCCATGCCCGCCGTGCTCTGCCGGCTGTCCTGCTCCAGCACCTTGATATCGGTCTTGACGATGGAGTCGGTGTAGTAGTTCACATCCGTGTCTTCCACGTAGCAGCGCTGGTTCTCCAGATCCAGCTGCTTGACGATATACTGGTTGCCCTGGTGGATATAGATCGCCTCGTCGTAGAGCAGCAACTTGGCTGAGGGCTTGTCCATCTCCCCGATCACCGTCTGCCGTCCCTGGGTGGTATCCACAATCACGATGTTTCCCGGGGCCGAGCTGCGTAAAGACACCTTCTCCGCCGGGTAGGAGCGATCCGACCAGAACCACTTGCCCTCGGTGAAACGGATCACCCCGTGTTCCTCCAGGTAATCCAGTACCTCCCGATAGTTCTCGGCCAGCGGCTCGCTCTCCTCGAAGGGAAGCTCGAATACCGCACACTTCAGCTGATCGCTCAGGATGTAGATGTTATCCGCATCCACCCAGCCGGACTCCGGAGAGCCGGCGAAGAAGTACTCGGGATGGCGGAGGATGTACTGATCGATGGGCGAAGCCGAGGCCACCAGGATCGACAGTGAAACACTGGCCCTCCGTCCGGCTCGGCCGGCCTGCTGCCAGGTGGAGGCGATGGTTCCGGGAAAACCGGCCAGGATCGAGGCATCCAATCCTCCGATGTCGATTCCCAACTCCAGAGCGTTTGTTGAAACCACTCCCTGGATCTCTCCGCTTCGCAGGCCCCGCTCTATGTCGCGCCTCTCGTTGGGCAGGTAGCCGCCGCGGTAGGAAGCCACGGTGATGCGGCTGTCATCGGTGTAGAGGTTCTTTAGGGATCCGCGGATGTAGCCGGCGATCAGCTCGGTTCGCAGCCGGGAACGGGCAAAGACGATCGTCTTGACTTTGGCCTTGAGTAGATTTGCGGCCAGACGCTGGGACTCCTTGACCACCCCGCGGCGAATCCCCTGGATCGGATCCACCAGAGGAGGATTGTAAAACACGAAGTGCCGCTGCCCGGCCGGAGCGCCGTTCTCGTCTATCAGGGTCACCTCCTCCTCGACGATCTTCTCGGCCAAAGCCTTCGGATTGCCGATGGTGGCGGAGCAGCAGATGAACTGGGGTTTGGCCCCGTAGAAGGCGCAGATCCTCTTCAGGCGGCGGATCAGGTTGGTCATGTGGGAGCCGAACACCCCCCGGTAGGTATGGATCTCATCGATCACGATGAATCGCAGGGACTGGAAGAACTTGATCCACTTGGTGTGGTTGGGCAACACCCCTGTATGCAGCATGTCGGGGTTGGTGATGACCACCCGCCCCTGCTCCCGCACCGAGATGCGGATCGAGCGGGGGGTGTCACCGTCGTAGGTGAAGATGCGTACCGGAATATCCCCGCCCAGCAGGATCTCGTTCAACTCGGACTGCTGATCCTGGGATAGAGCCTTGGTGGGAAACATGTACATGGCCTTGGCCTGGGGCTGCTCGATCAGAGCCTGCAGAACGGGCAGATTGTAGGCCAGGGTCTTACCCGAGGCGGTGGGGGTGACC
>CAZFMD010000158.1:0-7212 GCA_964520025.1 uncultured Spirochaetaceae bacterium | reverse complement strand
ACCCTCTCGGATAAAATATTAACCAAGTTTAATATTTGTATATTTTTATTGTCAATAGCACTTAACTAAAATATTGACAGAAGATGGCAATGGATTTAATCTGGTTACAATCACGACAGAAGCAGAGGAGGATATCGAATTGGATAAAGTCAAACTGGGCATTGTGGGCCTGGGGAGATTGGGCCGGAAACACGCCGAAAATATCCACTACAAGATCCAAAACGCCGAGCTGACCGCCATCTGCAGCGTAGTCCAGGAGGAGCTCGACTCGGTGGGCAAGGAGATGAACCCGAAATACCGAACTTCGGACTTCAAGGAGCTCATTGAAAACGAAGATCTGGATGCGATCGTAATCGCCTCCACCTCACAGGAGCACTGTCGCATGCTGTGCAAGGCCACCGAGGCGGGGCGAAAGCGAGTGTACATCGAGAAACCTCTGGGCATGACGATCGAGGAGATCGACAGGATCAAAGCCGCGGTTCAGGCCAACCGGGGCATGCTGCTGCAGGTCGGCTACAACCGCCGCTTCGATCAGTCGGTGCAGGCGGCGAAGAAGAAACTCGATGAGGGATTCATCGGAAAACCGATCCAGGTGCGGATGATCAACCGGGATCCCGCGGCCATGGCTGAGTTCATCATCAAGTTCAGCCCGACCAGCGGCGGTCTGGTTATGGATATGCTGACTCACGACTATGACTGTGCCCGCTGGTTTGTAGGCTCGGAAGCCAAGAGCGTGTACGGCCTGGGGGACGTGTTCGTCTACGACGGCCTACGGGAGGTCAACGACATCGACAACTGCAACATCCTGGTTGCCTTCGAAAACGGGGCCATCGGCCAGTTCGAAACCAGCCGCAACTGCTCCTACGGTTATCATGTGGAAACCGAAATCTACGGAAGTGACGGCTGTATCCGCATCGGCACCGCACCTGCCAAGGACCGGGTTACCTATATGAACACCACCGGTGTGTACAATGAATGTGTGGAGTGGTTTTTCGAATACTGGGAACCCACCTTCTGCGCCGAGATGCAGCACTTCGTCGACTGTGTCATCCAAGGCAAAGAACCGCTTATAGGTCTGGAGGACGGATATCGGGCCGTGCAGTGGGCATGTGCCGCCACAGAGGCGGTTCGGGATCGGAAAGTCGTGCGAATCGATTAGCAGGATAGGAGGCAGTTGAATGGAGAAAAAACTCTTGGAGGGGCGCCGCTATATCGTGACCGGGGGAACTCAAGGACTGGGAAGAGAGATCGCCCTGCACCTGGCCGGGGAGGGAGCCGCCGCCGTGACGATCTGCGGCCGCAATCAGGATAACGGCCGGGAAGCCGCGGCGGAAGTGTCCGGGACCGGCTGCAGCTGCGAGTACGTCCCGGCGGATCTTTTCTACGAGAAGGATTGCCGCAACGTGGTTGCCCAGGCGATCAAGAGCTTCGGTGGAATCGACGGGCTGGTGAATGCCGCGGGGCTGACCAACCGGGGCACGATCGAAGACACCACCGTGGAGCTTTGGGATCTGCTGTTGAACGTCAATACACGGGCTCCCTTCATTCTGATCCAGGACGTTGTCCGATCGATGAAAGAGCAAAAGATCCACGGCAGCATCGTGAACGTCATCAGCGACTGCGCCCACGGCGGGTATTCCTTCCTGTTGCCCTATTCGGTTTCCAAAGCGGCGCTGGCCACCCTAACGAAAAACACTGCCCATGCCCTTCGCAACGACCGGATCCGGGTGAACGGCATCTGCATCGGTTGGATGTACACGCCCCACGAACACCAGATCCAACTAGAGGATGGCCAGCCGGAAAACTGGCTGGAGCTCGTGGAAAAGGACAAACCCTTCAAACGCCTACTGCGTCCCCGCGACGTGGCCTACCTGGCCGCCTACCTGCTGAGCGACCGGTCGGAGATGATGACCGGTGCTTTGATCGACTTTGACCAAAAGGTCATCGGCTGCCTGGATTGAATGGCGATAGGAATTGATGGAAAACACAGTCGGCGAGGCGATCCGCTGGGGCATCCTCGGCACCGGCTACATCGCCCATCAATTTGCCGAAGGGTTGAGCGCGCTTGCGGATGCACAGATTGCGGCGGTGGGATCGAGGAAGCCGGAGAGCGCGTCTGAGTTCGCCGAGCACTTCGGGATTTCCCGCAGCTACGGCAGCTATCAGGAATTGGTTCAGGATCCGGAAGTGGATGTGCTCTACATTGCCACTCCCCACCGCTACCATAAAGACAACACCCTGCTCGCCCTGTCCGCGGGAAAAGCCGTGCTCTGCGAAAAACCACTCACCCTGAACGCAACAGATGCAGAAGCCGTGGTGCGTGCAGCCAGAGAGAGCAAGCTGTTCCTAATGGAGGGGATGTGGTCGCGTTTCATCCCCGCCATGGTCAAAGCCAAACAGATGATCGATGAGGGGTTAATCGGAGATATCCAGATCGTGGCCTCGGATTTCGGCTTTACCGCACCCTTCGATCCGAAGAGCAGGTTGTACGATCCCGAACTGGGAGGAGGCTCTCTCCTGGACGTCGGCATCTACCCGGTCTCCCTGGCTTTTCTGATCCTCGGGCCGCCGGAGCGCATCGTCAGCATGGGCCAAATCGGCACCACCGGGGTCGACGAGCAATCCGCGATGATCTTCGGGTATAAAAACGGCGCTATGGCCGTGGGTTACGCCACGATCCGCTGCGGCAGTTATACGGAAGCCACGATTATTGGAAGCCGGGGCATGATCCGGCTTCACGCGCAGGTCGGGCTGTTCAGGCCCTTCAAGCTCACACTGAGGATCAGCGGAGAGGAGGACCGGATCATCGATCTACCCTACGACGGCAACGGCTACAACTACGAGGCGGCCGAGGTGATGCGCTGCCTGCGCAGCGGCAAGACCGAGAGCCCCGTCATGACATTGGATGAAAGTGTAGAAATTCTCCGCACCATGGACAAGATCCGGGCTCAATGGGGCCTGAAGTACCCACTGGAGCGATAGAGGCGACTTGGCTCAAACTTTCAGCGCCGCCGTGGGGCTTCGGGCCACGAGATTGGTCGGAACGATGACCTTAATGAAGGGATCCTCTTTCCCCTGAATCGTTTTCAATAGTCGCTTCACCGCGGTGATCCCCATGGTCTTTCTCGGCACGTGAACCGTGGTCAGGGCGGGTACGACCTCATGGGACAGGGCGATATCGGCGGGGATCCGCAGCCCGGCTTGCTTCAATGCATCCATCGCGCCGACCGCGCGCGTCGTTGTGGGCCAGAACAGCCGTGGGTCTTAGACCGCGTTCCAGGATACCGGCCATCGCCGGGATGCGCGATCCCCGCGGCCTGATGTGGGGAGAGATTTCGGCTACCGCGGCCCTGGGCACGCTGCCGATTATCGCCCTGGAAATTCTTCTTCAAAAATACCTGGTGCGCGGATTGTCTCTGGGGTCACTAAAACAGTTGATACAATACCCGGATTCGCAGACGGGACTCCACCCGGCGGGCATGGAGGGCGGCGATCAATCAGGTTCTACAGAAACGCATCCCCCAGGGGCAGTATTCGGTGTAGCCTGCGCAGGATTCCCAGGATCCGTCCCTCCACCTCCCGCAGATCCTGGGCGCTGGGGCGGTCGGTGATGATACCGAAACGGCCCTTGGTGTTGTAGGCCTCCTCGGCCTCGGGGAAGACGCCGGGCACGGCGATCTCCTCCACCACCCGGATGCCCTCGTGCTCGAAGAACTGGCCGATGTACTTGAGCATGGGAACCGCTTCGTTGTAGCCGGTGTGTCCCCCGCCGTAGGTGCAGTAGGGAATAGCGGCGATCCCCGGTATCTCCGGGGCTGATGCCACGATCTCCACGCCCCGTTTCCTGTGCCTCTCCAGAAAGGCGATCACCGGTTTGGGCGGCAGATTGTGATACACAGGAGCGCCGAGGAAGACCAGGTTGTAGTCCAGGTATTCCACCTGCAGATCCTTGGTCATGCGGAAGATCGCATCATCGAGCCCGGCCTTGGTCAAGGTTTCGTGGATGCGCCGGGCAACCTTCTCCGTGTTCCCGTTTTTGGTCCAGTACAGAGTCAAAGATTTCTTGTCAACCATTGGGCGGCTCTCACTGATGTGTTTTGCTCGGTTTCATAGAAATATCTAGGGTCCTTGATACAGGCCTGTCCACGATATATTCGCAGATCCACGATAATCCGATCGATCATCACGACAACTCCTCGTGCTGTCAGTATATTAGAGATGAAATTGGCTGACAAGAATCGTGAACTTGGGAAAGCCTTTCGACATCCAGTCGACAGACTTGCATTAATCCTTCAAATAGACTACTGAACTATAAACATGAATAAGCCCTGCCTGCTACCGTTCTCCCCTGCCAGATGGCCTTTTTTTTATGGCTTCATCGTCGTCGTGTTCGGGTCTCTCGGGATAGTGATGAGTATCCCGGGGCAGACCATCGGGGTTTCGGTATTTACCGATTACCTAATAGAAGCCATGGCAATCAGTCGGGTTAACACGAGTCTGGCCTACCTCTTTGGGACCGTAACGAGCGCGATGCTTCTTTCACAGGCTGGCAAGCTCTACGATCGCTGGGGAGCAAGAGTAGTCACCTCCGCTGCAGCCCTCGGCCTTGGAGCAATGCTGATCTTCCTACAGACGGCAGACAACTTTGCCCAGCGGCTTGCCGGCTTTATCCCTTTCCTCCCCTATAGTTTCGTCGCCTTCGTTACGATCATATTCGGTTTTTTCGGGATTCGATTCTTCGGGCAAGGGATCATGACCATGAGCAGCAGGAACATGGTCATGAAGTGGTTCAAAAGCAAGCGGGGTTTGGCCAATGTGGTGCTGGGCCTGTCCATGTCCTTCGGATTCTCCTCTTCGCCCCGATTGCTTGAGCACCTGATCCGTCTTTTTGGTTGGCGGGGAGCTTGGCAAGTCATGGGACTCGTCGTAGGGGTGGGCTTTTTACTCATGGTTTTGGTGTTTTTTCGAGACAATCCACAGGATTGCGGCTTGGAACCCGATGGTCCGCTGGCGAAAATACGGACAAAGAGCCCCAACCCAGCAACAGGCCAGCCCCCAGAGGAGGCTGATGAAGATTATACCCTGCGGGAAGCAAGGCGAACCTATACGTTTTGGCTGATTTGCCTCTCCCTTACACTTGCCTCCCTCGTTATAACCGCCCTTACCTTCCACGTAGTATCGATCTTCCAAACGGCGGGGATAGGCCGGGAGACGGCAGTTAAGATTTTCCTCCCCAGCGCCGTAGTTGCCGGTGTTTTACAGGTAACGGGGAGCACATTGAGCGACTACATAGAGCTCAAGTGGTTTCTCCACATTCAACTCCTTGGCTTGCTTCTTGTCACAGGTACGCTTGGTTTTTTGCATCGCGGTGCTCCTGTGTGGGCAATAATCGCTGGCTACGGAATGATTTCCGGGATGTTCGGTATCATAAGCACGATTTCATGGCCCAATTACTACGGCGTTAAGCATCTGGGAGCGATCAGCGGGTATGTGATGGCCTTTCAAGTAGCAGGAAGTGCGGCAGGCCCGTATCTATTCAGTCTTTCCTTCAAGGTAGGCGGAAGATATTCAGCCGCTGCCTTCCTCTCATTTGCGGCTGCATTTAGCCTCTTCCTGGGTTCCTTCTGGGTGAAAAAACCATTCCGAATAAAAAACACCCTGGCTGAATCCGAAGTGGTTAGCCTGCATTTGTCAAGAACCACCAATTCATCCAACTAATCGGGATTGAGAAACAGCCGGCACGTCCATTTGGAGATATTCGGGATCTGTGAACCCAATTACCGCAGCATCTCGGGTATCGATTCATGGAATAATAGGCAATAATTGGCGGAATTATACCGCATCACCGGTCTCTGGGCATGGGTGCCCCCTGGTGAGTACCTGTTTCGCTTCACCCTGACACAATCCTCTCATGATTCCGTGTCTCCGGTAAATACGGGGCGGTTCAGTTCGACGTGGAACTCAAGGCCGCTCCTGTCCAAAGACCGGTTGCATTCAACATTCCCACTGTGTTCTCCCTAGTTGTTCGATTGCGGGTTAGTACATACTATCTTATCTCGGACTTCAACAACCATACCCGCTATTCAGTTTGCTTTGAATTCGCTTCAATGTCTTCCACGGATCACCCGAATAGATATGGTTGTGGTCACTAGAAGAGTTGTACAAAAGCAGTGACGAATCTCACTCCCGCTCGCCGGTGAGGATCTTCAGCTGCCTGATATCCGAGACCAGGGTACCCCGCTCGAGGTTCTGGAAACGCTTGGGAAGCATCTCCCGGCTGGTGCACTCCAAAACGGCCACCAGGTTCTGCAGCTCGATCTCGTGGGGATAGCTGGGGGGATTGAAATCCCGGATCGTCTCCTCCAGATCGTCGGAGGTGATGATCACGTGGTTGTTCATGGCCGCCAGCAGCTTGGCTCGAATCAGAATCGATTCCAGGTCCGCCCCGGAGAAGTCGAACTTGTACTTGCGGAACTGGTCACTGATGTTGACCTTCTGCACCTTGAGCTTGAGCTTGCGGATCAGGGTCTGGAACAGGGCCTCCTTCTCCTCGATGGTCTCCGGATAGAACAAGGCCAGGTGCTCCTCCGCCCTGCCCTGACGCTTGAGGTCGATGGGCAGCAGATCCGGACGGCAGGTAATGAGAAACCAGATGATCTTGCCCCGATACTCGGTGTTGCCCATAAACGAGGCGATCTGAGCGAAGATGCGGTTGGAGGTCCCGGAGTCCCCCTCCTGGTTGCGGTCCCCCAGGAAGGCGTCCGCCTCGTCGATCATCACCCCCACCGGGGCCATGGCCGTGAGGATGTTGAGCACCTTCTCCAGGTTGCTCTCGGTCACCCCCTGCCACTTGGAGCGAAAGTTGCGGAATTTGACTATTGGGATTCCGATCTCCCCGGCAAAGGCGGTGACCATGAAGCTCTTGCCCGTGCCCACCGGCCCTGCCACCAGGTAGCCCATGGGCAGGATGTCCAGGCGTCCCATCTTGATGGCCTTGGCCGCGCTCTTGAAGCGTTTCTTCACGTAATCGTGCCCGGAGACCATGGTCAGATCGAACTCCGCCTCGATGAACTCCAGCAGGCCGCTGGCCTCTGTCTCGATCATCTGCTTCTTCTTCTGGCGCAGGTACTCGAGGGTTATCTCCTTGTCCTCCTGGTAGCTCTCCGCGGCCAGCTGGTGGATATTGACCAGGTTCAGGCCGCTGCAGATCTG
>CAZFMD010000157.1:0-7233 GCA_964520025.1 uncultured Spirochaetaceae bacterium | reverse complement strand
AGCTCGGCCACCGCGGAGATCAAACCGCTGCCGCAGATCCCCTTCGCTTTCCCACCGCCGACCACATCGAGATCGATCCGGCCGTTCTCCGCGATCGAGACGCCGGTTATTGCTCCATCCAGGGCCCTCATTCCGCAGGCGATCTGAGCGCCTTCAAAGGCCGGTCCCGCCGCGGTGGAGGTGGTAATCAACTCTCCGGCCTTGGCCAAGACGATTTCGCCGTTGGTACCAATGTCGATGGACAGCGAGACCTCCTGCTCGTGTTCAAGGTCCAGGGCCAGAATGACGCCCATGGTATCGGCGCCGACGAATGCCGATATCAGGGGGAGGGTCTCTACGTGGCCGCAGCTCTGGAAGCTCCAGCCGAACTCCTCGGGCCGGCGCCGCACCAGATCCGCTACCAGCGGGATGTAGGGAGCCAGGGTCAGCTGGCGGGGATCGATTCCGTGAAGGATGTGGATCATAATCGAGTTGCCCACCACCGTGCTGCGCACCACCCGCCGCCTGTCCACGCCGGTTTCCTTCAACAGCAGCTCGGCACAGTCGGCTATCGTATCCAGGGCGGCCTTGCGTACAGCCACCGGATCGTCTTGAAATGCCTGGGTGCGGGAGATGACATCGGCACCGAAGGCGGACTGCCGGTTCAACATGGTCTTGCGCCCGATACGCCGCCCGGTCTCGAGGTTGTGCAGAGACACATCCACGGTTGTCGTACCCAGATCCACGGCGAATCCGAATACCGGCTCATCCGATCTGCCGGTGATGCAGATCAGATGGGAATCTTCCAGGAAGGCATCGACTTCCCAGTTGTTCTCCCGCAGCACCCGGGAAAATCCTTCGGCTGCTTGCGGGGTAACCTCCGGCATGGTGGTGCTGCCGCGGTCAAGAGCTTCGTGCAGCCTTTCCCAATCGGCCCGCTGATCCTCCAGCCCGGGTTCGGACAGCCGCAGCTGCCTGCGCAGGACAATCGGATCCCCGTACAGCAGTTGCGTACCCTCGGCCTTTGCCGGGTCCCGCCAGAGGATCTCCACCTCTTTCTCTTCGGGAATGAATATCGAACAATCCCCCTCCACCACCGCCTGACAAGCCAGGCGCACCCCTTTTTCGATCTCGGCGTCGGGCAGCCGTTTCTTCCCCGCTTTACCGCTCTCGGTTGGCGGGTCGATCGTTACCTTGCACTGGTTGCACAGACCTCTGCCGCCGCAGGGAAAATCAACCAGCAAACCCTCTCGTATCAGGAGGTCCCGGATCGCCGTACCCTTCTCCACATGAATGATCATTCCGCCCGGATAGACTGTCACCTGTTGCATGGTGTGGGATTATAGGAGAAAAGCACCCCCCCGGCAAGGCATTGCGATCAATCGGTCAGGTCAATCAGACTAATCGGAGCAAACCCCCGGCCGAACACAGGGCTTTCGTTGACTTCTGACCGAGAAGGGTCTATCTTTCAGGGCATGAAACGGCGCAATATATCTACAAAAACAATCTCGCTATCGTCGATAGCAGTGCTTACTCTGCTCGCCGTCACTACCTTTCTCGGCTGTACGATCAAACAACAGGTTGAACTGGCCGCCGACGCTTCCGGAACTGTTTCCATGCAGATTCGCCTGGAGCCTGTTTTCGTGCAGTACATCGAGGATCTGTCCGCTCTTACCGGGGAATCCCTGGAAAACGGTATCTTCAACGTGGAGGATATCGAGAAGGGATTTGCCGAAAGGGAGGACGTGACTCTGCTGTCTGTGGATACACCGACACCGGATACTCTGGACATGAAGCTCGAGTACGGGAGCATCGAGGAGGTGTTCTCCAGCGAGCAGCAACTGCAGGAGTCCGGCATTATTCGCTTTGACAAAGTCAGCCAGGGATACTCGGTTCGCTTCCACCTGGATCGTCAGAACTTCCCCGCGGTGATGACCTTTATCCCGGCCCTCCAGAATCCCCTGTTCGAAGGACTGGGACCGCAGGAGAACGACGACACCACCGAGGAGGAGTACTACGAGCTGATGGAACTGGCCCTTGGAGAGGGAGGCGCGGACAGCGTGCGAAACGCCTATATCGAGACCAAGGTAAACGTGCGGGGAACCCTGGTTTCCCAATCCGGCGGAACGATCACCCCGGGCGGCGTGACCTTCACCGTCCCCCTGATCCGGGTCCTTCTGCTGGACGAGCCTCTGGACTATTCACTGGTTTTTAAATAGGCGAGTTCGGTTCCTCAGATACGTTTCTCATTTCGATTCCATCCGGATCTGCTGTATACCCTGCAGAACGCCTCGGTGATCTTCCACAGAGGTGAGGGCAGGTACTCCCGGACTTTCGAACGGATCCTCTCCGGTACCGGGCCGTAGTAGGCCTCGGCAACACCGCCGGTGATGCAGGCCAGGGTATCGCTGTCCCCTCCCAGGGAGATGGCGTTCCGCACCGCGTCTTCATAGGAGGCGGAATCCAGAAAAGCTACGATCGCCTCAGGCACGGTTTCCTGGCAGGAAATCCTGAAGCTGTAACCGGGACGGATCTCATCCACGCTTCGCCTCAGATCGTAGCCGAAGCGCTCGCCGATATTCTCACGGATCTCTTCTTTATCATGGCCCTTCCGAGCCAGAAACACGGCCAGAGCCGTGGCTTGGGCGCCTTTGATCCCCTCGGGATGGTCGTGGGAGATGACAGCGGTCGCTCTGGCCTGCTCCAGGACCTCTTCAACCGTGTCGAAGGCAAAGCCGACCGGGCTGACCCTCATGGCCGCCCCGTTTCCCCAGCTGTTGTACGGCCGGGGATTGTCGGACATGAGCCAGCGGATGAAAGAACCGCCGTATCCGGCATGGGGATAGCGCCTGCCGATCTCCAGTATCGTATCCCGGTAGGACTTTCCCGTAAGAATGGCCAAGGCCACGGCAATTGTGAGCGCCGAATCATCGGTAAATGTACAGTGGGGATCGAAGAGGGGAAAATCTTTGCTCTTCATGGGCCGGGCTTCATATACCGAGCCGATGATATCTCCGGCGATCGCTCCAATCATGTTCTCTGCACTACATCAGTTCCGTCTCGACCAGCTCCCCGTTCTCGTATCTTTCGACTTTGATCAGCTCTTCATACTCCCAGAACAACTGATCTCCCTGTTTTTTTCCATCTTCGAAGTTCACAGAGGATGAGGGAGTTCCATCTTCGTGCCACCATTTCCACTCTCCCACCGGTGTGCCCTCATCCATCAATCCTTCCATCTCTTTCTGGCCGGAAATATGGTAGGTGGTTATCATGCCATCAGGTTTTCCCTCTGCATACTCGGTGGTTTGATAGACGTTGCCGCTGGGATAGTACGTTGTGACCGCCCCCGATATCCTGCCGTTATCGTAATGAGCCTCAAAGGCTTTCTCGCCCAGGGTATCGTACTCGACATAGTCTCCGAATCCGTTCGCGACCATCTGGTTGCCCTTCGGGTCCCAGGCCGATACCAGCAGCATCTGTTCGCCTCGATAGAGGAACTGCTCCTTGAGAGAGCCTCCGGGATACCTGGAAAACCAAGTTCCAACCCTATACCCGTCGCTCACCGGTCCTTCGAGCAAGACGACGTCGTGCCCGTCGCCATACAAACGATAGTGACCGTGGCCGTCCTCTACCTCCACGCTGCCCTCCGGAGCCCAGCTGTTCAGTATTTTCTCTCTCCCATCGGCGTCGTGCTCGCAGATTCGCTGCAGTTCCCCGGATTCATGGTAGTACTCCCACGAACCAACTGTCTGTCCCTGCTCATAGCGACCGCAAGAGGCTTTGCTTCCACCGGGAAACCAAAACTGCCAATCTCCGGTTTGGCGATCGAGGTGATATGAACCCTTGCTCAGCAACCGGCCGCTTTCCTCATACTCCATCCACAGGCCCGACATGCGACCGTAACTGTACTGCCCCTCGGACAAAAGGGTTCCGCTTTCACTGTGGAGGCGCAGCGGCCCGTGAAGAAGATCGTGGAGGTAGTTTTCCTCAGCCGAAATAGATCCGTCAGAGTAGTAGAACTCGGCGGGTCCTTCTCGAAATCCTCTTTTCCAATTGATGACAGCCTGTTGGGGACCTTCGGGGTGCCAATAGCGCCATGTTCCGTTCGCCCGTCCCCATCTTATTGCCCCTTGCCATTGGAGCACATCGCTTGACGGATAATGTACTGACAGCTTCCTGTTGGGTAGATAGAGGAGCACCGAGAGTGAAACGATGAAAAAACCGAGAGCGACACCCGCCAGTATCTTCTTGTTTTGAGAATACGAAGAGGCCAGGTGGTTCGATTCTGTCGTCTTTGCGACAAGCGCTTCCGGCTTGTTTATGGAAAACCGATATCCCTCGTACAAGGCAATCACGTAGAACAGGGCATCGAGGGGATGAAACGACTCCACCAGAGCCGCGGGGATCTGTGCAAAATTAAGGTAGGTCCATGCGTCGATCAAGCTCTGCCCGCTTTCTGTAGCATAGAACCCGACCTGGCTGAACAGGTTTCCCAACAGGCAACCGAACAGGGAAATGACGGCTCCGAGGATTCCGAAGGAGGGCGTGCCGCCCTGACCGAGATACCGGACGGTGAATCCGACCAGCACCCCCATGCCAACTGCCATGAATCCGATCTGAAATTCAGTGGCTACGGTAACAGCAGCCCAGAGAACTGCTCCCAGGACACTTGCGGCTAGCCCTCCTATAGATGCCAAACCCGGCATCGCTTGTATCCGGCCGTGTTCCGAATCTATCGGTGAATCACTGTCTGTGGACATAGCGCCTCCTAAAGGATTCGCATCTGCGCCGGGTTCATACCCCCCCTGCCCGGTGCACGAGCTATGCTCCAGATGGCGCACTCGGATACCCTGCGCACTGATACAACCAATTATAGGTGTTCTGGAACAAACAGCAAATTCACCGCTTCTTCGGGGGCATCATAATATTCGTCATTTTACTGAGCGCAAACAGCTGATCAATACAATTGAACACTCTGTAGACACGGTCTCGCGGCTTGACTTTATACCTGAGTATTTGTATTAAGTATAGTAATATCAGCTACATATGAAGCAAAAGGAGTTACAGATGAAGAAAATTTTGTTGTTGTTGTTCCTCGTTGCCCTATCCTTCCTGCTCGTCGCCTGCGGCTCGGGGGAGTCGGGTGACCAGGGGGAAGTCTCAGGACCCTATCTCCCCGATCAGCGAGCAGAGGCATATGCCTACACGCACGGGGGCTATGTCGGAAAGGCCGTTGTAACTGTTGGATCCGACGGAAGCTTGAGTGTCGATGTCGACGAAGCGTTTCTGCCCCACACCCTCGCCCTTGTCGATATCGAGAGCGAAGAGTGGTCCGGTACGAATACCGTCTCGTACATGAGCCGTGGAGACGAGTATTACGTTGCCAAATACGTCCAGTACAACGACAAGGTCTATACGGGCGTCCCGACCGGCACCGGCTTCTCCTACGTGGAAGCGGATGAGAACGGAAATCCCGCCGGAAATGCGGACCTGGAGAAGGCAATCCTGCGTAATCACGACACGATGAGAGCCTACTACGCGCTCATCGGCGCCGGGAATTTCGCTGTGCTGCCCGCCTTCGGCGGCGAAGCCGTTGCGGTCACGACCACCTCCTACGGAGGCCTGACCAAGAAAAATGCCCCTGGCTATTGGGATTTCGGCCAAACCTGGCTGGGAAATATCGAAGCCATGGAGGCGTTTATCGAGGAAAACGGCGGCCAGTACTCCCTGACCGAGATGGTCAGGGCGGCGGAGGAAAACTCAGACGGGCTCAAGTTCTGGTCTGTGGCCGACACGGTTACCGCTGCGACAAACTCCGACTTCAAGGATTACTTCGACCTCGTGCAGAGCGCACTGGGAAGGCTGAAAACCAACTAAGCCATAGCTCCTCGTTTTTTCCGTAGAGCCCCCGGGGTGTTCGCCCGCCGCGCGCCCCGGGGCGCTTGCGGAGCCTCACTGCTCATCAGCACGTGCGCCGTTGATCCTGCCAAGTCTCTCTTCGATCTCTCTCAACTCTTTGATTTGGCGGCGATAGTCGCTCAGATTCGCTATGGCCAAATCTACACTGAGGCCCGCGATCAAACCGCAGCCAACCGCGCAAGCGCCTGCGTACAGCGAGTCCGGCGGCGGCTCGGTGGCCGCGCCCCAAACGCTCAGCCCGGTCAATCCGCTCATTACGATCGACAGCCCGAGCCAGCTCCAGAACTGCTCTCCGGAGTCGTCCCGTTGAAACGAACGGTACCTCGCCGTAAGTTGAGCGAACTCTGAGATAGCGCTCTGCATCTCCCGGATGGCATCCTCGGAAGGGGCGATCGGTTTGCCCGTCACGGCGAGTGGAATCTCTCGACCGCTCGGATCATACAGTTCCAGCGCCTCATCGGCGGTGGGAATGAAGTAGAAGTATTGGGTGAGGGGATCACCGTACGACAACTTGCCGGGACGCGCGGCTGCGGCCAGTCTTGTCACCTGTACGGCGTAGCGCGCCGTACCATCCTCCTCGACAATCTGCACGGTCGAGAAGGAGGGGGGGATCCGGACACGTACAGCTTCATTCCGCGTCCAGTAGACGAGACCGTAGGGAAGCGAATCCAGAAAGCTCTCGACGTAGGCCTCGGTTATCTCCAGTCCGGCGATCGGGAAGGCGATCAGCAGGGCCAGGGCCAGCGCGGCGGATAGCCGCTTCATTTCAACCTCCCCTCGATATCTCGAATGACACACTCCAGCAGCTCATCTGTCGCCCGTTCGAAGGAAGAGGTATAACCGGACCCTCCATACCTCTCCTCGAAGCGGGCGGCTTCGAACACGAGCACCCCGGATTGGGCCTCGTAACAGAGAATCATCTCCCCCACTAGCTCCGGCGACACCTCGAACTCGAAGATGTATCTCGGGCCTCGGGTATGTTGCTCGTCTCGAGGCTTTTCATTTTCCACGATTTCCATAATGAGCGCCGCCTGTGCATCCTGGTACACATGCCGGGTCACCCGGAAACCCCGGTCGAGCAGGATCTGCTCAAAGTTGAACAGTGCTTCGGCAGCGTCCGTACCCGGGGGTGTCCGCAGCTGGGGATAGAACGCCCGCTCGGCCGCCAGGGGTGTGAGCGAAACCGCCGGGAAGGTGACCAGCAGCATCAGCAGAACGGTAATGATTCCACGAATTGGACCGGACATTGTGCCTCCTTTGCCGTCGGATAAAGTGTACTATTTAGTCGATCCTTAAAAATCCATTTCCAGGGCAGGTCGCCCGGTTTTTCCGGCG
>CAZFMD010000156.1:0-7276 GCA_964520025.1 uncultured Spirochaetaceae bacterium | reverse complement strand
CCGCTTCCACACCTTGAAGCTTGCCACCGATTACCGCAACGGTCATCCTCCACCCACCTTCTGTATCTTCAGCCTGTTGAGTATTGATTGGATTTCAGATGTTGCGGCGTGCGCCATTCAGATAGGCCACTGTTTGGCCGATTTTTGACCGCTGTTTATCGTTTCAACAATTCCTCGGCTTCTCTGGTCGCTTCATGGGCGTTTTCGCCGTAGGCATCCGCTCCGATTCTGTCCGCCCACCGTTTGGTTACAGGCGAACCGCCCACGATCGTCTTTATGCGACCTTTCAGCCCCGCCTCTTTGAGAGCTTCTTCCAACTCTTTTTGTTTCGTCATCGTGGTGGTCAACAGGGCGCTGCTACCGATTATGTCGGCATTCACTTCCTTGGCCTTTTCAATGAACGCCTCGATCTCCACATCGCGACCCAAATCGTGAACCGAAAAACCATGCACCCCGAGCAGTGTGACCACGAGGGTCTTGCCGATGTCGTGGACATCACCCTGGACAGTCCCGATTACTACAACTCCCTTCTTCTGTGCATCCTCACTTCCGGGCAATGAAGCACTGATCGCCTCGGTTACCTTTTTCATGACCTCGGCGGCCTGGATCAGCTCCGGCAGGAACATTTCGCCGACACTGAA
This sequence comes from uncultured Spirochaetaceae bacterium, assembly GCA_964520025.1. GTDB lineage: Bacteria > Spirochaetota > Spirochaetia > SZUA-6 > DRHE01 > JAFGQJ01. Next base: position 6,635 of record CAZFMD010000156.1, on the reverse strand, counting down.
CTTCTCACCTATGTCATTGATGGCGGGAATAAAAGACAGATTCAACAATTCCAGGGGATCATCCCCCTGGTCTATGGTATTTTGAACGATTTCAAGGGCTTTCGCCTGATCGAAATCGAAGATGGTTTTTCGAGCTTCTTCTATTGTGTTTTCAGCGATCATACTACAACTCTCCTTGTATCTACAGAAAATTCCTGAAACCTATTAGAGGCGAGGAGCCCGGGTGTTGCACCCGGCTACATGGATTTAGAGTCCATGTGATCTCATTTCGATCCGCCCCCCACAGTTACAGACTTATCTTTTCACTCCGGCACGCTTCATGAATCCATTGAGGCAGTTAATCTCAATACCGAGAACTTCCGCAATACGGAACTTTGCATCGATTCCTTTGGCCGCCCCCGGTACCGCATTGACTCTGCCTAAATTTAAATCATCCCGCACCTCGCTCATCACAACCGGATCGGCAATTTCAAGAACCGATATCCCCAGCTTGTTGGCAACGTACTCTTTGGCTTGCTTCAGCCTCATGCCTTGGGTCATCTGCATCCGGGCAACAAGATCTCCTGCAGCCCGCATTCCGCCGATGCCCGCGGCCACGCCGTGTGCCACAGCCATTCCAAAGGGATCTCCTACGCCTATCTACAATCCGTCCAGACGAGTCAGGTCTACCAGCGCTTTCGAGGCACGAGTCAACGCATCCAAGGGCACGGACAACGCCAACGGAACGCCACAGACACCCATACCCACGCATCCGTGAATGGGAATCTTTGCTACATCAGTGCAGGACTTGATGAAGGTAACCGAACGAGCCAGGTTCCACGGCAACGACTTGTTGGTAACGATGTTGATGGCCGGTCCGTATATCGTCACCCCCACTTTTTGCGCCATCTCGAGCTGTTGACGGGGATAGAGCCCGGCCAAGCGAACCCCGTCGTAATACAACTCTCCGTGCATACCGAGGACGAACTCCGAGGCCATGCCCATCTGCACGCACATGGCGGGATACTTCTTTTTCAAAGTTTCGATCGCCTTCAATGTGGCGTAAAACTCGGCGTCTCCTGCAGCGGCGGTTGTATCGAAATTGATACCGTCGGCCCCGGCCTCATACATCCGGCTGGCTATGTAGACCATATCCTTAACAGAATATTCAATCTGCTCTTCGTAGGAAGCTCTGGCTTCCTTTATCATCCCCTTCGGCAGCAGATCACCGGGATTCGGGCTCGGCCCGTCCGGCTGGCTATACAGACCCAGGTTCGGCATGGCCCCGTACAGCAACGGTGGTATTGTCATCAACAAGGCCTGTTCAAGGATAGGCTGTTCGAATACCACGATCGGTTTCACGGGCTTGTAGCTGTAGTCGATGTGCGCCAGCTCCAGCATGTCGGAGCCCAGCAGTCGCTCATAGATCTGAAGCGATTGAATCTTACTCACCGAAACATTGCAGCGCTTGAACTTGGTGGTTGCGCTATCATAGCTCAACACAACCTCATTTCCGCGTTGGACACCGACACTTCTGTCGGGGCACTTGAATATCTCAAGCAAGTACCGAATGTCCTCTTCAGTCATGGCTTCGACTTTCCCTCTATTTGCGGCGTCTTGGGTTCCTGCTTCGATGTCTTTGCGGATCTCCGCCTCAGTCATCTCAGTTCGGAATCCGTCCCCCATTCGAGTAGCAAACTTAGTCAAAATTCATTCCTCCGTATTCAAACTGAATCGCTCAATTGAATTAATATACCACAGCAGATCGATATGTAAAGTATGACCTTAACTAATTTTCCAAATTTTTATTCAAATTATTTTTGAAATTCCGTAATCACCTTTCATCGTCATCCAGCTGCTCCGTCCTCTACTGAAATCTCTCGATTTTCGCTTCAGATTCCCAGGTATGCCTTTCTGATATCCTCATTTGCGAGCAGCTTGGAACTCTCGTCGCTTATAACGATGCGCCCGTGCTCGAGCACGTAGCCGCGCTTGGCGATTTCCAGCGCTTTGCGTACGTTCTGTTCCACCAGCAGGATCGTGACCCCCTCCCCGTGCAGAACCTCCAAAGACTCGAATACGGTAGTAACGATGGTCGGCTGCAGACCGAAGGAGGGTTCATCGAGCATCAGAAACCGCGGCCGGGACATGAGCGCCCGACCGATAACCAGCATCTGCTGCTCCCCTCCGCTGAAGGTACCGGCCAGCTGTCGCTGGCGTTCTTGGAGCTTGGGAAAAAGGCCGAACACCCACTGGAGGTTTTTTTCCACGGTTTCGCTGTCAGGCACGGTATAGGCACCCATCTCCAGGTTTTCCCTGACCGTCATGTAGGGAAACACCCTTCGGCCCTCCGGAACCAAAGCGATGCCTTGGGCCACCACACGGTGGGGAGCCATGCCCGATATGTCCCGGCCTTCAAAGGAAACGGTTCCACTCATTCGCTTCAGGGTTCCGGAGATCGTCTTGAGCAAGGTGCTCTTGCCCGCACCATTGGCCCCGATCAATGCCACGAACTCCCCCTCCTTGACCTCCAGGGAAACCTCCCAGAGCACCTGGATGCCTTCATAGCCCGTACAGATATTTTTGATTTCAAGCATAGCTCTCCTCCTCCCCCAGGTAGGCTTCGATCACCGTCTTGTTCGTGGTGATTTCCTGTGGGCTGCCTTCCGCGATGATCCTCCCGTAGCTCAATACCACGATACGCTTACAGATGGCCATGACCGCTTTCATCACATGTTCCACAACGATCAAAGTGATGCCCATTTTCTCATTGACCATGCGCAGAAGGTCCAGCATCTGGTCGATCTCCACGAAGGTAAGGCCGGCCATGAGCTCATCAAGCAGCAGGAGCTTGGGCTTGGTAGCCAGGGCGGTGGCCAATTCTATCCTGCGCTGAGCGGCGATCGTAAGGCTTCGCACCAACTGGTCGCTGAACTGCGACAGGGCGGTCCACTCCAGGATCTCTTCGACATGTTCGAGCTGCTGCGCGCTGGGCTTTAAATGGAATTCGTGGGCCAGAGAACCGGCCAGCACGTGGTCGAATACCGAAAGCTCGCGAAATGCCCGTACGTTCTGGAAGGTCCTGCCGATTCCCAGCTGCGAAATCCGGTGAGGCTTCATGCCGTCGATGCGACGTCCCTCGAACTCTATCCTGCCGGAGGTCGGCTTGAAAAAACCTGCAATCATGTTAAAGGTCGTGGTCTTTCCCGCCCCATTGGGGCCGATGATACCGAGGCGAGTTCCGCGCTCGACCTCGAAATTGTTGTCATCCACGGCCACCACGCCACCAAACTGCTTGCGCAGATGCTTAATCTCCAGTATGGCACTCATCGTTTACCTCCCCGCACTCTGCGGACCAGCCCCATCAAGCCGCCTGGCTCGATGACCAGCACTGCGATCAGTGCGACTGACCAAATGATGAAGCGCATCTCAGGGGCGAAGCGCATCAGCTCAAGGATCAGGGTAACGATCCCCGCTCCGATGATCGGCCCGATAAGGGTACCGAGTCCGCCCACCAGCGACATGATCACAACCATCTCCGAGGTCATCCAGGCGAAGGTCGTGGGATGAAGCAGCCGGAAAAAGTGCGCAAAGAGACTACCGGTCAGACCGGCGATTCCGGCGCTGATGCTGAAGGTCAGGACCTTGCAGAAGGCCGTATTGATGCCGATGGCTTGGGCCAGATCCTCGTTCTCCCTGATGGATACCAGGAGCTTTCCGAATCCCGAGCGCACGAAGAGCATCAGCAAAACGATCACCCCCACGCTAAAGGTCAGGATCAGGTAGTAACTGGCCTGGAGGCTGGTAAAATCGATACCCAGCACACTCTCCGGAGGGCTTATCCCCCGCAGACCCATGGGGCCGTTGGTCAGGCTGATCGAGTTGAGTATAACCAGGTATATGAAATGCCCGAGAAAAAAGGTGGTTACAGCGAAATAGTGCCCCTTCAGACGCAGTGCTGGATAACCGATTAAAGCGGCAAACAGGAACACAATTATGCCGCTCATCGGCAGGGCGCCCCAGAACGGAATCCCGGCTTTCATGGTAAGAAGGGCCGAACTATAGGCCCCGATTCCATAAAACGCCCCGTGACAGAAGGTCAGCGGACCGGTGTAGCCGGGCAGCAGGTCGTAACTTCCCGCCAGCACGGCGTAGAGCATGGCCAGCACCGCTACATAGGTTATGTACTCCGAAGCGACCTGAGGAACGATGAGGAGCACCACCACGACCGCTGCGGCGATGAGCACGCCGCGCCGGATAGATTTTTTCTTATTGCTTGCTTGCAGTGTTGTTTCCATAGCTTAAACCTTTCCGAAGAGCCCTTTGGGGAAGAAAAGCAGCACGATGATAAGTACGAAGAAGGCAAACCCGTGCTGGTAGGCGGCAGAGATATAGGCACCGCCCAGACTCTCCACCAATCCCAATCCCACACCCCCGACGAGCACGCCGGCCACACTTCCGAAACCGCCGAGAATTACGACCACCAGGCTCTTGAGCAGGGGCAGATCCCCCATGGTGGGAAACACAGCATACAGAGGTGAAATCAGAGCGGCTGCAGTCCCGGAAAGGACCCCGCCGATGATGAACACAACGGAGTTGACGGTGTTGATGTTGATCCCCACGATCTCGGCGACTTCCCGGTCCTGGGAAGCGGCCCGTATCGCTTTTCCGATCTTGGTCTTCTGAATGAAGAAGTAGACAATCACAAATAAAGCTGCTGACACCAACAGCACCATCAAACGTTGGTAGCTCACGTTGAACTCCCCGATCCGCAGTGACCCCGGCAGGTACGCCGGGAAGATCTTCGACTTGGCTGTCCACATCAGGATGGCCAGATTAGACAGCAGAAAGAACAGGGCGATCGCACACAGCAACTGGATACGGCTCTTTCCCACCCAGCGACGGTAGAGGAAGCGCTCGAACAGATAGGCCAAAGCTCCGCCCACCACCATGGCGAGAAGCAGAGAGAGCACGAAGGGAAGTTTGAACGACGTGACCGCGAAGTAGGCCGCGTAGGCCGCGACAACGTAGATTCCTCCCTGGGAAAAATCGGCAATATCGGTGATGCTCCAGATCAGGTTTAATCCTAAAGCGATCAAAGAGTAGGATGCACCGATAATGATGCCGTTGATGATCTGAGGGACCAGCATTTCAGGTCTCCTTTCCGTGAGAGATTATATCGGTGTTCGGGACGAACTATCTCGCCCCGAACACCATGTTTTTCCGATTGCTACAACTTTTATGTTTCTACAGCGGGAGACGGTTCCCGTTTTCCCACTTGATGAACGACGGTGTGTAGCGACCTTGGTTCTTGTAGTCGTCGAAGGTCTCGAACTTTATGTGACCTTCCAGACCCTGGTAGTCGGTCTGCTTCAAGGCATCCTTGATTTTGACCGGATCCAGTGATTGAGCCCGTTCGATGGCATCTTTCAGGACCATCACGGCGTCGTATCCGAAGATAATTGCGTAGTGCATGGGCGCCTTGAACTTGTCCTGGACTTTCTTCTCGAACTCGGCGGGAACCGAACCCCAGAGGGCGACTGCGTATGAGCCCTCAACCGCACCAGCGCCAGCCAGCTTGAGCAGCTCCATCTCTCCCATTTCCTCGGCCCCGATAAACTTGATGTCCGGGATTATACCCAGCTCATGGGCCTGTTTGAGGATCATGGCGCCCTCGGGTGTAACACCGACGTAGAACACCGCGTCCGGACCGACCTGTTTGATCTGGTTCAGGACCGACATGAAATCGGTGCTGCCCCGCTCAAAGAAAATCTTGACCGCGGTTTCCACGCCCGCATCGCCCATGGTTTCCTCGAAGCTCTGGGCAAAGGATCGACCGTAGTCGTCGTTGATGCATAGGAAACCAACAGACTTGGGATTCAGCACCTTCATGATTCTAGGAGTAACCAGGGGCGCCATCAAGCCCATGGATGGGCGCATCCGAAAGTAGAACTCGTTCCCCGGGCTGGTTACGCCGTTTGCGGCGCACTCGATCGTGATCCCTGGAATCTGGAACTCGTCGCACAACGGCGCGATCCCCATGCAGCATGAGCTGCAGTGGTCGCCCAGCACGGCCGCCACCTTGTCCTCCAGGGCCAGTTTTCGAATGTTGGCCACTGCTTCGGTTGGCTCACAGCGGCTGTCATAGCGGACGATTTCGAAGCGGTAGGTTTCACCCTTGACGGTGATCCCTTGTTGATTGACCTCTTCCAGGGCCATCTGGATTCCGCGCCAACCGTTGGTCCCAAACTCCGCCGCGGCTCCCGTAAACGGTGCCGTGTACCCGACCTTGATCGACTTACCCTCGACCACTTCCTCTTCGCCCCCCGCCCACATTGATGCACAAATGATGAGTAATAGCAGGGGGAGCACGACCAGACTCTTGCTCTTGACCATACGCTCCTCCTTAGAAAAAATTTGATTAAAGCGGCGGTTGGTTTGCATCAGTTGGTTCAGCGAGATTGTTAAATACAACCACCGCGCGCTTCCATATTTAATGGCCTCCGTAGAAAGCCAAGCACGAATGTTGTCAGTTTCGACCCTGTCTCGTTTTTTTCGAAGAGGGCCGGTTTTGAATCTCCCCTAATCGATCATCCGCTGCCTAATCCTAAATCCTTCTCCGTTTCCCGGATGATCGCCTGGATGTTGGCCACGGT
>CAZFMD010000155.1:0-7284 GCA_964520025.1 uncultured Spirochaetaceae bacterium | reverse complement strand
CGTCCGGAGTTCGGCGGCCTCAAGGATGTATTCAGCCCGGAACAGAGAGACGCGATCAGCCAGGTGAATAGCATCCTGCGGCAACTGAGCAACCTGGACCGGGATATCGGCAGCTCCTACAGAACCCTGGAAAACATGGAAGAGGAGCTGCGGGATCTGCAGGAAAGAGCCGACGGCGTGGATCTATCCGTGGACACGGGGGTGGTCACAAACGAGTTCCAATCCCTGCGCCAGATGTCCAAGATGTGCGTCGGTCGCCAGGGAAATCATTTCCCCATCCTGATGAAACAGTACTTCCGTCCCAACATCCGGGAAATCTGTACCCGGGAGAACGTAATCAACACCATGGCCAAAGTGGAGTCCCTGGATCCCGGGGTCTTCGAACGAACCTTCAAGGGGCAAACAAGCCGGATCGTGCCGTACGTGCTGCTTCTGCCCAACTACGGAGACACCGGCATCTGCTGGGAACCCTTCGAGCGCTTCAACCGCGCCTCCAGCCGGGGACGGGTGGCCCTTCCCCTCTACCCCAAGGATGTCGAGTCCGCCGTGATTTCGGCCCTGGCGGATCTTCGCTGGCAGGTAGCCAAGGAGAGGGCCCAGCACTACTGGATGGAGGAGGGCATCACCGGAAGCTACTACCAATGGTTCTCAGAGCAGAGGCTTCGGGGGGATGTGAAAGACTACTTCATCAGGGACTACATCCTCTGGATCACCAAGGAGAGCCAGGGAACACAGAAGCTGGAACGGGAAGTGCGGGGGATATTCTGGCGCAGAATACCTTTCCCTCAAGCCATCAAGGACAACCTGAAAAACCGCGGCTTCGTGTACGGGGAACTGTACAAGAAGGACGTCAACATTTCCATGTCCGACGGGTATTGATCCCTCTCAGAACACCTATTTTTTTCTACGAAACAGCGGCATGAAGTATTTATCCATGTCGATCTTCCGATTCAACCACTTGACCACCCGCCCGTAGATGAAAAACGAGGCGGCGATCGATCCGACGAAGATCACGATCATGAGGATAGAGAACACATTCGGATTCATGGAGTCTCGAAAAACGGCGGAGATCAGCACAAGAAAGAGCACGATCAGTAGAAACATGATCAGCAGATTGAATGCAGTCGCCCCCAATAGGAACAAAACAGTGTTAACTTTTTTGTTCATTCTTCTCTCTCACTCCCGTCACTATATAACTGATCAGCAGGGTGATACCGGCCACCACGACCGTAGAATCGGCAATGTTGAACACGGGCCACCTTTCGAATCCGAAGATCCCGTAGAATTTGAAATCGATGAAGTCGATCACCCCCTCCGGTCGGAAGTAGCGATCCACCTGGTTTCCCAGTCCCCCGCCCATGATCGCCGCCAGGATCCAGCGCTGACCCTGGGTTACGTCCTTGGCGGCCAGGAAGTAGTACAGCACGAAGGCCACGACCAGCATGGGCAGCACCATGGTCAGGATGATACGCCCGGTATCCCCGAAACCGCGGCCGATGCTGAAGGAGAGGGCAGGATTCTGAACGAAGGTGAAGCGTAGGAAATCGCCGATAATCTCCACCGGTCGGCCGAATGGCAGATTCTTGGAGACCACCCACTTGACGATCTGGTCTACCAGAATGATCCCGCCGGTCAGCACCAGGGGGAGGAGTCGCTTGCGTAGGTTCAAAGGTTAACCCTCCAATAATTCGAATTACAGACCCGTCGGGATATCAAAGAAACGGGTCTGCAGGTCCGTTTCGGACTGCAGTTTCTCAGCCAGGGCCGTGACGCCGGCGGTTTCGGTTAGATAGTGTCCCCCGAAGATCACGTTGATTCCGCCCTCCAGGCAGTGATGATAGATCGTGTGATCGGCCTCCCCGGTAATGAACAGATCCAGCCGCTCCTCTATGGCCTGGTAAGCCTCATCCGCGGCTCCCCCGGAGACGATCCCCACCGTAGAGATACTCTGGGGTCCAAAGGGAAGCACCTTGATGCCCTGTTCATTGCTTCCGCAGCAGACCCTGACCACCTGCTCCAGGTTCATCGCCTCCGGCAGGGTTCCCTTCAACCCGATTTTTATACCCCGGTACTCACCGAAGGGCGCCGGCTGCTGCAAACCGATCCTTCGGGCCAATCCCGCGTTATTGCCGAGTTCCGGGTGCATATCCAGGGGCAGGTGGACGGCGTACAGGGCCAGATCCGCCTGGATCAGCGCACGCAGCCGCTGGTAGTGCCCGCCGGTGACGGCCAGAGGCCTTCCCCAGAACAGCCCGTGATGAACGAACAACAGGCCCGCCCCCCACTCTGCGGCCCGGCGGATGCTCTCCAGACAGGCATCCACGGCAAAGGCCGCTTTCTCTACGCTATCCTTCTCATTGGCGACTTGAAGCCCGTTCAAAGCCACATCGGTTCCGGCGAAGCCATCCAGATCGAGGACCTGCCGGATCAGCGTATCAAAGTCCTTTAAATGCATGAGGCGCTCATTATAGCAGTTGGAGATCGGGGGAGGCAATATGAGCCGGTACGGTTAATCACCCAGACTTCGAACCACCAGATCCAGGCCCTCGAATACCTGTTCTATGGAGTCGAAGCTCTCCGAGGCGGCCGACACGGCAATGCCGGTCTGTACGTCCACGATCTTGGTATCCAGGATGTACTTCTCCCCAACCTTGCTCAGATCAACGAATACGATCACCTCCGCTGCGATGAGGCGACCGACTTCCAGCTGCTGTTTTTCATTCGCCGTTATATCCAGGGAGCTGCTGATTTCCTCCAGAAGCCGGTCCTTCTGCTCCCGGTTGATCACCCGGTAACGCCCGCTCTCGTGGAAGGCCGTAGAGAGGGCCTTCTGCAGGGTAGGCCGGTAGGTCACATCGATGCCTTGGGAAAACTCCGGATCGTTCACGGCAAGGGATACCTTTTCGGCAGAGGCGACGCTACGGGATTCCCACACCTCGGACTGTTCCCTTTTTACCGCCGACGGGATCTCTCCCCGTTCCAGGGAGCTTCGTACAGAGGCGATCAGCTCCAGCTGGTCCAGGAGAGAGGGGGTGTTGTAGGGATTGATGGCCATGTCCACGCATCCCTGATTCAGGCCCACTACATGGATTCCGACAGGCACGCTTCCGGTGAGCAGAAACTCTTTGCAGACCAGGTACACTCCGGTTCCCCAGCGCTTGACGGTGGAGGTGAGGATCCACTTGCCGAAAGGCTCCTGGGCGAACTGCAAGCCCTGATCGGTATCCACACCGATCGACCATCGGTCCGCCTCACCGGCGGCCTCCAGAACCCCGATCCCGGTCTCACCGGCAGCCTGGTAGATGCACACCGCTCCCTTCGAGTACATCTCCATAGCCATGCGATGCCCCTGCTCCGGATCATTGAAAGCGCCGACATAATCGATCAGCAGCTCGGTGTTGGTTCCGTTCAGCGAATCGGTATACTCCAATCCTCCCACAAAACCTCCTAAAAACTCTTCCCGGATAAGAGGGATGTCCATCCCGCCGATGAATCCCAGCAGCGCCCCGCCGAACTTGTCTCCGGCCACCGCCCCGGCCAGGAAGGCGGCATCCCGGATATTAAACCCGAGGAAGGTGATGTTATCCCCCGGATCCTCGATGGTGGTGTAGCCGTCAACACATACGAAATGGGTCCGGGGGTAGTCCCGATGGACAGCGGCGAGGGGTTGCCCGAACATAAAGCCGCAGCCGAATACCAGATCGTACTGATCCGGATCGAGGCTCCTCAACTGTTGTTCGATTGCCTCGGACTCGAAGGCGGTCGGAAACACCCGGATATCTATCTCCTCGCCGAAGGAAATCGGCTTCTCCCGGCCCACGATCGTTCCCTCGAACTCCTGGGCGGTTCTGGACACCCCGATCATGATCTCCTCCCCAAAGGGTGTATCGGAGAGATCCTTAGCGGTCAGCAGGACGGCGATCCGGGGCACTCCTTCGACTCCCGTCTGGGCCACTCCCCCTTCGTCGGTTAACTGGCTTCCCGCAGGCGGTGTGGTGCAGGCCAGGATGAGTAAAACCACAAACAGAGAGAGAATCACGATCCTGCGGGTTTTCATATTGTTCCTCCAACAACCTCTTGATCTGGTCAACAGGGTAGAAGATTTTTGCTGGCAACGCAAGTTTATTCACTCCGAATATATTCGACCTGTAGCAAAAAGCAGAACCTATCTTGCCTTGACATCGGGAGATTGGGAAGCTATTCTCAAACTCAAAAGTTTCTACTGGAAGGATCGATGCCTCCGCAAGTCAACATCGAACAGGTAAAGCGAGCAGCCCACAACTCGGTTCCCCTGACCTTTAAAACATTCACCCTTCCCCACGATACGGAGGAGTATCTTGATCAGGTGCTCAACATATTCCTGGCAGAGCTCGGCTTTTCGGAAATCAAGGACCAGCTGTCCTACTGCCTGCGGGAGCTGGCTGTCAACGCGAAGAAGGCCAACACCAAGCGGGCCTACTTCCAGGAGAAGGGCCTGGATCTGAACAACCCCCAGCACTACGCGGAGGGCATGAAGAGCTTCAAAGAAGACACCCTGGAGAATATCGAGCATTACCTGCAGAAGCAGAAAGAGCTGGGCCTGTACCTCAAGATCGTCTATCACACCCGGGAGAAGACATTTACCATCTCCGTGCGCAACAACGTGGAAATCACCAAGATCGAACAGATCCGCATCTTCGACCGCATTGCCCGCTCTCGGGCCTTTACCAGTATGGAGGAGGCCTTTGCCACGGTGCTCGACCAGACAGAGGGGGCGGGCCTGGGTATCGTCATCCTGATTCTGATGCTCAAAAAGATAGGCCTGGATGAGGAGTCCTTTGCCATCGACGTTGATGACGGGGAGACGGTGGCCACACTGACGATTCCCTTCAACCAGATCCAGATAGAGAAGATGGACGCTCTCACGCAGCAGATCATTCGGGAGGTCAAGGAACTGCCCCAGTTTCCGGACAACATCCTGCATCTGCAGCGCCTGATTTCCGATCCTGACTCGGAAATCACGGACATTGCCCGTCAGATTTCGACAGACCCGATGCTGACCGCGGACCTGCTCAAGTTGGTCAATTCGGCCCAGTTCATGCTGCCCAAGAGAGTCGACAACATCGTGGAGGCGGTCAAACTGGTGGGTATGAAGGGTGTACGAAACCTGCTGTACACCCACGGAACCCAGAAGATCCTGGGTCAGAAATACCGGGAAATGCGGGATCTGTGGCAACATTCATACCGTACCGCCTTCTACGCCTACAATCTGGCCAAGAGCTTCCGACGCCGCAAGGAGATCCTGGACGATGTGTACGTGGGCGGCATTCTCCATGACCTGGGTAAAATCATCCTGGCCTCGCTTCACCCGGACCTGCTGGAGCGCATCCGCGGTTTCTGCATGGAGAAAGAGATCCCGTCGAACATGCTGGAAAACTTCGCAGCCGGCCTGAATCACGCCGAGGTGGGAGCCCTGATCGCCGAGAAGTGGAACTTCCCGAACCAACTGGTAGACGCCATCCGCTTTCATCACTCCCCCCTGGAGAGTAAGGAACAAAATCGGGATATCGTTTTCAGCGTCTACCTGGCCAATTCCCTTACCGATCTGGAGCGGGAGATTATCGTATACGAACAGATCGACCAGTGGGTGCTGGGAGACTTCGGAATCCAGAGTGAAGAGCAACTGACCCGCATCCAACAACGACTGACCGGCGCTTTCGACCAGCAGCGTTCCCGTTTCTAGCTCCTTGGGCCTGGAAAAAACCAGGATTCTGAAAAAACGACCTTCATGAGAATACGGAAATTCTTAAGAAGCTACTCCGGTTTGGACCGCAGTATCTACTTCCTCTGCCTGGCCCAGGTTGTCAACTCGATCGGCCACTTCGTACACCCCTTTCTCACGATGTTCCTCACTCAGAAAATCGGTATGGATCCGGTGGAGGCGGGTACCTACGTGATGCTCTCCGCTGCGGCCTGGGTGCCCGGCTCTCTGCTGGGAGGAAAGATCGCCGACCAAATCGGCCGAAAGCGGATCCTGGTGCTGTTTCAGTCCCTGGCAGCCGCCGCGCTGGTGCCATGCGCCTTTCTTGGAGTATCCCGGATCATCCCCTGGCTGCTGATCGGCTCCTCCTTTCTCTCCGGCGTGGCGGAACCCGTCAATGACGCCATGATCACCGATCTGACAGTGGCGGAGCAGCGCAAAGGAGCCTTCAGCCTGCTGTATCTGTCCCACAATATCGGCTTCGCTTTGGGACCCATGATCGCGGGGTTCCTCTTCAACCGCTACCTCACCTGGATATTCTTGGGGGATGCGATTACCACGGGAATCGCCGTGGTGCTGATGGCCCTGTTCATCAAGGAATCGGCGCCGACGGAACAACAGATCGCCGAGAGTTTCGCCGAAGAGCGCAGCGAGGAACGGGCCGAGCGGGGAGGCCTCATCAAAGTCCTTCGGAAACGCCCCTTCCTGGTGGCCTTTATGTTCATCCACATAATCCTTTCCTTCGTCTATTCCCAGAGCGCCTTCAGCTTGCCCCTGCAGCTGAGCGCGGTGTTTGCCGAGGGAGGCCCGCGGTTCTACGGAACCATCATGAGCTTCAACGCCGTGGTGGTCACCGTACTGACGACCTTCGCGATCCACAGCACAGAGCGCATCAAGCCGGTCCTCACCGTTGCTATTGCCAGCCTGTTCTTTGCCGTGGGATTCGGAATGATCGGCATTGTCCGTACCCTGCCCCTGCTGCTGCTCTCCACGCTGATCTGGACTGTTGGAGAGATCCTGGAGGCAACCAACACCAGCGTGTACGTGGCCAACCACGCTCCGATTACCCACCGAGGACGGATCAACGCCATAGCCCCGATCGTCATGTGGAGTGGCTTCGGGCTGGGCCCGCCCCTGTCCGCTCAGTTCATAGAGCGCTTTTCCCTGGACGGTATCTGGCCCCTGTGCTTCGCTCTGTCCCTGCTGGCAGCGGGGCTGCTGTTTGGCATGCATCTGCTGGAAAACAGATACAGAAGGAACAGGGACGGGCTTTCTGCGGTCGACACAGAAACTTGACTTTAAAAATACTATATAGTAATTTTAATATGTTGTAAGTCTATGCTATTATGATGATACTTGACTCAGGAGGAAAACGATGTCAGTAACTCTGTACTCAACACCGAGCTGCGGATTCTGTGTGAAGGCAAAGCAGTACTTCCGGGAACGGCATATTCCCTTTTCCGAGTACAACGTAGCGGCGGATCAGAGAAAAGCGGAAGAGATGGTTCGCAAGTCCGGTCAAATGGGAGTCCCGGTTATTGATG
>CAZFMD010000154.1:0-7314 GCA_964520025.1 uncultured Spirochaetaceae bacterium | reverse complement strand
GTATCCTGGTGAAGTATTCCTCCATCTTGTCCGACCGTATGCCCGGAATCGAACCTCCGTTCTCGCGGATGTTCTTGGATATCTCTATCGGATTCAACGTCACCTGGGTGTAGAAGTAGGCGAAAAAGATTATCAAACCCGTGTAGGCGATGATGTACGGTACTCCGTTCGGCCGAAGCCATGAAGCGAAACGGGAGAGCCAATCGATTCTACCACCGAGGTTTTGAGCTATCTGCAGCGGGAAAACCAGGATGGATGAGGCGAAGATAACGGGAATCACACCGGAAGGGTTGATCTTGAAGGGCAGATAGGAGTTCTGCGCACCGTAAATCTTGCGGCCGATCACCCGTTTTGCGTAGTGAACCGGTATCTTTCGCTGTCCCTGCTGCTCGTAGACAACCAGAGCGACGACCACGACGAACATGACCAGCACGACGATCATGAACACCGGATTCAACTCCCGGCGACGGATCTGCTCGACGATCGTATAGATCGCATAGGGAATACGGGTAACAATTCCGGCAAATATCAAGATGGAGATCCCGTTTCCGATCCCCCGCTGGGTGATCTGCTCCCCCATCCACATCAGGAGGACGGTGCCCGAGGTCACCGTCAGAATCGCAATGATCGTATAGGTACCACGGGCCAGCGTTATGGCATCGGGTATCCTATCCACGTAGGAGGTGACGGCAAATCCCTGAATCAGGCAGACCAGTATCGTCCCGTAGCGGGTATAGCGCTGGATCTTCTTTCTGCCCCCCTCCTCCTGGGAAATCGCCTTCATCTTCGGAAAAACCAGCATCAGCAACTGCATGATGATCGATGTAGAGATGTAGGGCATGATGCCGAGCATGAAGATCGAAAAATTCTTGAACGCCCCTCCGGCGAAGAAATCGAGATAGTCGGTTATCCCAAAGGTGCCCGCCGCTTCCTGGGCTGTCATGTAGAGCTTTAGGGCGGTGAGATTCACTCCTGGAATCGGGATATTCGCTCCCAGTCGAAATATGAACAGGATGAATATGGTGAACAGGATACGATCCCGCAGATCTTTGACCCTAAATATATCAACCAGTGGATTCGCCATAGCCTTATTCTTTTCCGCTTGTTTCGCCGGCCGCCGATGCAACTGTTCCGCCGGCCGCCGCGATCATCTCCGCCGCTCCGGAGCTCACCTTATCGACAGCCACGGTCAGTTTCTTCGAAATGGTTCCACCTGCCAGGATCTTGATCGCAACCGTCTTGCCTTTCGCCCGAGATGGAATCAACCCTGCAGAGGCCAGAGTTTCCCGGTTCACGGTATCCCCGTCTTTGAACACGTCCAAGGCCCCTACCTTGAGAGTCAAGTACTTCTTTTTGAAAGGATAGTTTGAAAAACCTCTCCTGGCCACCCGGCGAAACAGGGGCATCTGACCACCCTCGAAACCAAGCCTGGTTCCCCCGCCGGATCGGGAGTTTTGTCCTTTCGTGCCCTTGCCCGCGGTACAGCCCTTGCCCGTCCCTGTTCCACGACCGAGTACTTTGGGGGGCGTCGTAGCTCCTTTTGGCTTCTCTATATTCATACTTTCTCGCGCTCCTTTAGCTCCTCCACTTCCACGAGATGAGAGACAGCGCGAACCATCCCCAAAATCGGAGGTGTGGCCTCATGCACAACCGAGGAACTTATCTTCTTCAGACCCAACGCCCTCACGGTCTTTCGCGCCTGGGGCTTCTGACCGATCGTACTTCTTACCAACCGTATTCGTATCTGCTTCATAATCAACCCCAAAACTCCTTCAGGGTTTTTCCACGGTTGGCAGCCGTCACCTTGGCATCCATGAGTCTGTCGAAACCCTCAAACACCGCCTTCACGATGTTCATCGAGTTCGCCGATCCCAGGGATTTGCTCAAAATGTCCTTGATTCCCGCCGCTTCCATGACCGCTCTGACAGGGCCACCGGCGATAATGCCTGTACCCGGCGAGGCCGGTTTCAAAACTACCTTGGCGCCTTTGAATTTTCCGATGACCTGATGAGGTATGGTCATCCGCTTCATCGGGACATTGGTCATGTTGTTTTTGGCCCGATCCAGACTCTTGCGAATCGCATCGGAGACGTAGTTCGCCTTGCCGAAGCCATAGCCGACCTTCCCATTCCTATCGCCAACAACCGAAATGGCTGAGAACGAGAATCTTCGGCCTCCCTTGACGACTTTGGCTATGCGATTCAGCCGAACAAGCTTTTCAACGTAGTCCTTTTCCTGTTCCAAATCCAATACTCCTAGAACTTAATGCCCGCTTTGCGGGCGCCCTCGGCAATAGATTTTACAACGCCATGATAGGCGTAGCCATTTCTATCGAAGACAACGCTACTTATCTTCTTCTCTTTCAAACGACCCGCTACCACCTGGCCCAATTGCTCCGCCCCGGCAATATTGCTCTTGACCTTACGCAGGTCCTTCTCGAGGTTCGAGGCAGATACCAGGGTATGGGCCTTTTCGTCGTCGATTACCTGGACATAGAGATACCGACCGCTCTTGTATACCGTCATCCGCGGCCGCTGCCCGACACCGGTTATGAGCTTGCGCACGTGTTTCTTTCGTCGCACCCGGCGTATCTTCTTCTGCTCCAATCTATTCATGATTCTTCCTGCTCTCGCCTTTACTTTATGCCCGTCTTTCCGATCTTCCTGCGAACGTACTCGTTCTCGTAGCGAATTCCCTTGCCCTTGTAAGGCTCGGGGGGTCTGAGTTTCCGAATTTCCGCAGAAACCTGCCCAACGCGCTGTCTATCCGCACCGCTGATCACGATACGATTGTTTCCTTCAACAGCGATGCTGATCCCTTCCGGTACCGGGTACTCGATTGGATTCGAGTAGCCCAGGTTGAGCACCAGCACACCTTCCCGCAGTTCGGCTCGGTAGCCGACACCGTTTACCAACAGCACTTTTGAAAAACCTTCAGAGACCCCCACCACCATATTGTTGATGAGCTTTCGATACAATCCGTGCATTGACTTCGCCTGTTTGGTTTCATTCTTGCGATCCACCGTACAGACCTTGTCCTCCAGATTGATCGTAACGAAAGATCCTCGGTATTCCTGGGAAAGTTCGCCTTTTGCTCCCTTCACGACGATCCTGTTATCATCTACAGTTAGAGTGACTCCATCGGGAATCTGAATAGGCATCCTTCCGATTCGTGACATAACTTCTTCCTCGTTTACCAGACACTGCAGATCAGTTCCCCACCGACCTGCTGCTCCGATGCTTTCCTTCCTGTGATAACCCCTTTTGAGGTTGTCACGATGAGTGTACCGTAACCGTTGTACACGCGGGGCATGCTCTTGTATCCCTTGTACATCCGTCGCCCCGGAGTCGACAAACGCTGCAATCCCCGGAGTATCGGTTTATTACCCTCATCGTACTTGAGAAAAATCCTGATCTGGTTCTTTCCCTCCTGGCTGATCTTCTTGAAAGTCTTGATAAACCCCTCATTCTTGAGGATCTTTACGATCTCCACCTTCAATTTCGAAGAGGGGATATCCACCTTTTCGTACTTGGCCAGACTGGCATTGCGTATCTTGGTCAACATATCCGCAATAGGATCGGAAACGCTCATTTACAGTTCTCCCTACCAACTAGACTTCGTTACACCCGGAATCTTGCCTTCACTGGCAAGATTTCGGAAACAAATACGGCACATCTGGAACTTCCGCATATACCCACGTGGGCGGCCGCAGATCCGGCAGCGATTTACTTTCCGCGTACTGTACTTCGGTTTTCGCTGCGCCTTGTTAATCAGTGATTTTCGGGCCATAAGTTGCTCTCCTCTACTTCCTGAACGGCATTCCCAGATGGGCCAGCAGAGACCTGGCTTCCCGGTCCGTCTGTGCCGTGGTTACTATGGCAATATTGAGTCCAGAAATTCTTTCGATCTTGTCGTAGTCGATCTCAGGGAAAATAATCTGTTCGGTTATACCGAGAGAATAGTTCCCATGACCGTCAAAGGCATTGGGATTCGTGCCGCGGAAATCCTTGATTCTCGGAATTGCTATGTTCACGAGCCTGTCAAAGAACTCGTACATGCAACCACCCCGAAGGGTTACCATTGCACCGATCTCCATGCCCTTGCGGATCTTGAAACCCGCGATTGACTTGCGAGCGACCGTCTTTACAGCTCGGAGGCCGGTGATTTGGGTGAGTTCCTGGATGGCTGCATCTAGAAGTTTCTTGTTTACAGAGGCCTCTCCGACGCCCATGCTTACAACGATTTTCTCCATCCGGGGCACCTGCATCACGGACTTGTATCCGAACTCGTCTTTAAGTGCCTTGAGGACCTTCTCCTGATAGACGCTTTTCAATCGGGGTTGTTTTGTTTTCACTGCTGTAGCCATTACAGCTCGCCTCCGCATTTCTTACAGAATCGAACCTTCTCCTCTTTTTCCTTGCGCAGCCCGATTCGGGTGGGTCCGCACTTCTTGCAGAGGACTTGAACGTTCGAGATCGCCAGGGCCGCTTCCACCGAAGTTATGCCACCCTTCTGATTTTGACCTTGCGGCCGGATCGCCTTCTTCACCATGTTAAGCCCCTCGACCACCACTCGGCCGCGATCCCGATCCACGCGCAGCACCCGACCGGATTTCCCGCGATCCTTGCCCGCCATGATCTGTACCTGGTCGTTCTTCTTGATCTTGTATTTTACAGTTTTCGTAGTTGCCACTTTTTCCTCTACTCCTAGATCACTTCCGGTGCCAAAGAAACAATCTTCATGAAATCCTTGTCCCGCAGTTCCCTGGCAACGGGTCCGAAAATCCGTTTGCCCTTCGGGTTGCTGCTTGGATCAATGATCACGCAGGCATTATCGTCAAAACGGATATACGTTCCATCGGGTCTCCTGTACTCCTTCTTGGTTCTCACGATAACTGCCCGTTCCACGTTTCCCTTCTTGATCGCGGCGTTCGGCAACGCATCCTTCACGGCAACCACGACAATATCACCTATTCCGGCGTTTTTTCTTCGTGTTCCACCCAGCACCTTGATGCACTGCACACGTTTCGCTCCACTGTTATCGGCGACGTTCAAGTAGCTTCTCATTTGAATCATAGTGTCACTCCGTGATCTCCGATTCCTATTCCTCTATTTTGCCTTCTCCAGGACCTCCAAGAGATTCCAGCGCTTGTCTTTGCTCAGTGGTCTGGATTCAATAACCTTCACGAGGTCACCGATTTGGCAGAGGTTGCCCTCGTCGTGGGCCTTGATCTTTTTCGTTCGGGTGATGTACTTCTTGTACAGGGGATGGAGCTTCCTGCGGTCGATCCGTATCACGATCGTTTTCTCCATCTTGTCACTCACTACCGTCCCAACCAGTGTTTTTCTGTTTCTCTTGTTCTTCTCTGTTTTAGTTTCCACTTCTCTTAGCTCCTGGCACTAGGTTTGCCTGATTCCAGTCTCGTATTCGTGAATAATCGTATTTATACGGGCAATCTTTCTCCGCAGGGTTCGTTTCTGAAGTGGATTGTCCACGTGCCTGAGAACCAGGTCGAAACGGAGATCCCGGTACTGTTTGTTCAACTCTTCCCGTTTGGTCATCAGCTCTTGAAAGGTCAGATCGTTGTATGAATCCTTCATATGCCTACCCCAAATCCCGTCTGGCTTTGAATCTGGTTCTGATCGGCAGCTTGCTGCCGGCCAGACGAATGGCGGATTCCGCCAGATCTCGTTCCACTCCGCCAATCTCGAACATAATGGTGCCGGGCTTCACCGGCGCCACCCAGTATTCGGGGGTGCCTTTCCCTTTTCCCATACGGGTTTCCGCCGGTTTCTTGGTGAAGGGAATGTCGGGAAAGATCCGAATCCAGACTTTCCCACCCCTCTTGATATGGCGGGTCATGGCAATACGCGCCGCCTCGATCTGCCGGTTGGTGATCCAATGTTTCTCCAGCGCAACCAGGCCATATTCCCCGAAGGCGATGGCATTGCCCCGAGTCGCCAACCCTTTCATTCGGCCCCTCTGTTTCTTGCGATACTTGGTTCTTTTAGGACTGAGCATAGCCTGACCTACTCCTGCCTCCGCGCTGTTTCTTTAGAAGCAGCCCGGCGTCTTCCTGGGTCTCGCCGCCGAAGATCTCACCCTTGTAGATCCAAACCTTCACCCCGATGGAACCGAATGTGGTGATCGCTTCGGCAAAACCGTAGTCGATGTCTGCGCGGAAGGTGTGCAACGGAATCCTGCCGTCTTTGTACTCCTCCCGCCGGGCCATCTCCGATCCACCCAGCCGACCCGCGATCTTGATCTTGGCTCCCTGCACTCCCGCCTTCATGGCGTTCACCACGGCCATCTTCATGGCCCGGCGAAAGGAGGCCCGGGAACGCAGCTGCCGGGAGACATTTTGCGCAATCAGCTGGGCATCGGTTTCCGGTCGGGAAATCTCTTTGATCTTGATTTGGATCTTCTTCCCCACCAGTTTTTGAAGCCTCTTTCCCAGCTTTTCGATATTCGCGCCCTTAGCACCGATGATCACTCCCGGCCTGCCGGTATGAATGATGATGGTTATACGCTGGGGATGACGGATGATCTCCACGTCAGCGATATCCGCCCCTTGCGTCTCCGGAGATTTGTCAATCGTGCGTCTGAGGCACAGATCTTCATGCAGTGTACTGGCATAGTCTCTGGGGTCTACATACCACTTGGACTTCCAGGTCTTGTTGATTCCCAGCCGCAGACCGTACGGATTTACCTTCTGTCCCACGTTACTCTCCTCGCCCCACGATTTCATCCAGTGCCACCGAAATGTGGCATGTTCTCTTTATCAGTCTGTCCGCCCTTCCCCGCGCCCGAGGCCAAATTCTCTTCATCCGCACCCCTTCGTTGACTTGGAGATCGCGAATGTACAGCAGTTCCTCGTCGAGGTTCTTGTTGGTATACAGAGCATTCGCGGCAGCCGACTGAATGACCTTCCGGAGCAAGCGCGCCCCTTTGTGCGGTAAGTTTTCAAGGAGGGCAATGGCATCCCCGTAGGGTTTTTTCCGCACCTTGTCGGCGATCCGCCTGACCTTGTAGGGGGACATTCTCACGTAGCGGGCATGGGCCGTGTAGCCTTTCTTGAACTCCATATTTCTACCTCTTGACTGCCTTCTTGTCAGATCCGCTGTGCCCGCGGAACAGGCGGGTCGGGGCAAACTCCCCGAGCTTGTGCCCGACCAGGTTCTCGGTGATGTACACCGGGATCCACGTTTTTCCGTTGTATACCGAAATCGTGTATCCCACCATCTCCGGGAAAATTGTTGAACAGCGAGAATAGGTCTTGATCATCTTTTTCTCGCCACCCTTGTTCATCTCCAG
>CAZFMD010000153.1:6007-7345 GCA_964520025.1 uncultured Spirochaetaceae bacterium | reverse complement strand
CCGGAGCTCGAGCTGCTGGGGGTTACCACGGTGGCGGGAAACCAGACCGGAGCCAAGACCTACCTGAACGCCCTGAAGACCCTGACCCTGATCGGCGCGACCGACGTTCCGGTAGCCCGGGGAGCGGACAAGCCCCTGTTCCGGGAACTGACCGTGGCCCCGGAGATACACGGGGTGTCGGGTCTGGACGGGGCGGACCTTCCCGAACCCGGATTCGAAGGGGTGGGGCAGCACGCCGTGGATTTCCTGATCCAGACCATCATGGAATCCGGCACATCCCTGACCCTGGTGCCTACCGGACCGCTGACCAACGTGGCCCTGGCCATGCTCAAGGATCCCCGCATCACCACCAAGCTGGAGCGGATCGTGCTCATGGGCGGAGCGGTTTACGATTCCAACATCACCCCGGCGGCGGAGTTCAACATCTACGTGGACCCGGAGGCGGCCAAGGTGGTGTTCGGCAGCGGCGTGCCCCTCACCATGGTGGGGTTGGACGTGACCAACAAGGCCCTGTTCGGTTTCCAGGACATCGAGCAGCTGGCCAAGCTGAACGGCAAGGTCTCCCGCGTAGTGGCCCCGCTGTTGAAGTTCTTCGCCCGGGCGAACAAGGATGTCTTCGGATTCGAGGGAGCACCCCTTCACGACGCCCTGGCCGTGGCCCACCTGATCTCACCGGAGGTGATCAAGGCCCGCAAGCTCAACGTGGAGATCGAAACCGACGGGGAGCTGACCCGGGGACGCACCGTGGCCGACGTGTACGGAGTCACCGGCAAGACGGCCAACACGGATGTAGCCCTGGAGGTGGACAACGACCTGTTCAAGGAGATCCTGATCCGGGCTATCAAGACTCTCGATTCCCGGTGATCATCCGCAACGCCACTGTACTCGACTTCCAGGACCTATCCCAGCGCAGTAAGGTAGATCTGCGCATCGCCGACGGGAGGATCGCGGAGATCGGGCAGGGGTTGACCGGGGGTGGATCCGGCCGGGGGGAAAAGCTGATCGACGCCTCAGGGCTCTACCTGATCCCCGGGCTGGTCAACCTGCACGCCCACACGGCCATGACCCTGCTGCGCGGCGCGGCGGAGGATGTGAACGAGCAGCGCTGGTTCAACGACTACGTGTGGATGTACGAGCGCAACCTCACGCCGGAGGATGTCTATGTGGGTACTCTGCTCGGGGCGGCGGAGATGCTTCTGTCCGGGGTAACCTGCGTGGCGGATCACTACTTCCACATGGATCGGGCCTTCGAGGCCTACGCACAGGCGGGGATGCGGGCCGACCTGAGCTGGGCCGTGTTCGGAACCGGCGAGGGCTGGCAGGAGCAGGTCGAGCAGA
>CAZFMD010000153.1:0-5907 GCA_964520025.1 uncultured Spirochaetaceae bacterium | reverse complement strand
CTGCGGCCCGGCACGATCCTGGCCCACGCCTACTACGCCACGGACAGCGACCTGGAGTTGATCCGGGACTCCGGCGCCGGGGTAGCCCACTGCGCCAAGACCTACCTCAAGTTCGGGGATGTGCACGATTTCCTGCTCCGCGCCTTGGAGGCCGGTGTCCGTGTAGGGCTGGGCACGGACGGACCCTGCTCGAACAACACCTTAGGTATCTTCGAAGCGGCCCGGGACGCGGCCTTCATCGCCAAGAGCGTCCGGGATGACGCCGAGGTGGCGCCGATCGCCGAGGTGCTCTCCCTGGTGCACCGGGGCGGTGAAATTCTGGGCTTTCCAGGCTACGGACGGATCCAAGAGGGCAGCCTGGCCGATCTGGTGCTGATCGATCCGGCCACGGCCAACATGGTGCCGGAGCACAACGTGTTCGCCAATCTGCTGTACTCGCTGAACGAACGGAACATCCACACGGTGATCGTGGACGGCCGTGTTGTTGTCCGCGCGGGCGCTCTGGTGAACGTCGATCTGAGTGAAGTGGTCGCCGAAACCGTGGAGATCCTTAAGCGGATCACCAATCGGGACTACGACGGACCGCTGCAGCGCTACTGATCTCCTTGCAGCACCGCTTCCAACGCCGCCTCCCCCAGGGTGGGGTGGAGGATCAGGCTGTCCCTCAAGCCCCCGATGGTTAGACCCCCTGCCAACAGCGGCCCGAACAGGGAGGCTTGCTCCGAGGCGTCGGCAGCGCAGATCCACAGCCCCAGGATCCTGTCGTCCTCTCCGGCCAGTACCTTAAGGAAGCCTTCTTCGATTTCCTTGGACAGGCCCCTCCAGGTGTCTGCCAGGGCATACCTCAGGCGTCTGTAGGGGGTTCCTTGCGCGACGAGCTCGTTTTCCTGAAAGCCGGCGCCGGCGATCTCCGGGATCGTGTAGACGGCCCGGGGGTAGGGCGGGCCGGCGGGTGCTGAAGGTTTGGTCCGGGCATCACCCTTCGGCCCGTCGCTCAAACCCGCGATCCGGCGGGCGGCCAGCAGCCCCTGCTGGATGGCTGCGTGGGCCATGCCGGTGATGCCGTTGATATCCCCCACAGCGAAGATGGTGGGGCAGCTGGTCTGAAGCTCGGTGTTTACCTCGATCTTCTGATCGTCGTGCTCCACCCCGATTCGTTCCAGCCCTTCGGGAAAATTGGGCCGGCGCAGCCCGGTTACCAGAATTCGATCTCCCTGCAGGGTCGATCCGTCGATCAGGCGCACGGTTGCTCCTCCGGTGATGGTGCAGTTCGCGACCTCCACTCCGGTCCTCAGGTTTACTCCACGACGCAACAGATCCCGTTCGACCGGCTCGATCAGATCCGGATCCGTACCCGGTAGGTTACGACTCTCCTTCTCGATTACGGTGACCCGGCCGCCCAGACGGGCGAACAGGCAGGCGAACTCGATTCCCTCCACATCCCCGCCCAGGATCAGCAGGCGCTCCGGTACCTCGGTCAATCCCAGAATCTCCCGGTGGCTGATCACGATCCGGCCATCCAGGGGAACCCCGGGCCAGCCGGCCGGTTCTGTGCCCGTGGCGATGACAACATGGGAGGCGGTAACGGTTTGTTTGCCCAGGCGGACTGCGTTGGGTTCCTCAAACCGGCCCTCACCCCGGGCCACCTTCACCCCGGCGGCTGTCAGTCCCCTGCGGATGCGGGTTTCGGCCCCTTGGATGCGCCGTGCTGTATCCGGAACCAGTGATGCTGTTCGGCCGGAGCGAACCTCTTCGGTTTCCCTCTCCCCGGCTCTCAGCCTGTCGAGCATCATCTTCACGGGCAGACAGCCCCAGCGGAAGCCGGTTCCGCCCAGTCGATCCCCCTCCACCAGAATCGTCTTCCTGCCCAGGCCGGCGCAGTGCCGGGCACAGTAGAAGCCAGCCGGGCCCGAGCCCAGCACCAGAACGTCGTAATCCACAGCTTCACCTCGTCATTTCTTTTATACTACAGTACAATCCGGCCCATGATCGACCACGAGGAAATCTACAGGGCTGAGGCGGAGCGCTACGGGCGATCAGGGAGCTCACAGGACTCGATGTGGCGGCAGTACTAGGAGGAGGCGGGTCTCCAAACGGTTCGAGCCCGGGCCAGCTCAATCCCATCCTGTACACGTAAAAGGCTGTGTAGGAACTGTGTTCCCGGGATCACTTCGGAGCCAGCCCGGCTGACCGGGTAGATTTTGCCGTCTTCAATCCGCCGGGCGCGGCTTTGCAGCTGCTCCCCGAAGTTCACCTCCCTGAGAAAATGCACTTCCATCTCCGCGACTCTCTGCCGATCCCGGATCGAAGGTGGAATGGACTCCAGGATCCAATCGATGTAGCTGAGGTAGTTGGCATGTCCGTTGATATCGACATCGCTGAAGCGTACCCGGAATTGTTGTGCTTCTGCAGGTTCATCCGCATCGTCGAACGCCGAAAGCTTGCCGAAGGAATGGACGATCGTGCGCTCCGGGTGGATGAACTGCTTCCATTCCGGGTAGGAGTCGGGACGGACGGGCCGCCGGTTGTGGATATCGATCATCAGCCAGCCGCTGGTGGCCAGGCCGATCAACTGCTGGCCTGAAAACAGGCGCCAGTCCCTCAGGGCCAGGAGTTTCTGATGTCCCGGCGGCCAGGTCTCCGCCGTGATCTTCTCCCGCCACCCGGGGTAAGTCTCCATGCGCAGCAGAAAGCGGCTGAAGAACCAGGTGCGATCCTTTTCCAGAAGTTGGGGTATGGAAAAGCCGATCGCATGGGCGTGGTGTCCCGCCGTATCGATCAGGTAGCTGCAGACAGCTCGCATGGAAGCCCGCTGGTGTCTGTCCATCTCGTAGGTGTGAATGCTGTAGGTTTCGCTCCAGGTCTTGCTCATTTTTTTCCCACCGTGGCCAGGTAGAGGGAGAACTGCTCCTCCCCGTCGATTTTCAGGAATTCGTTTACCGCATCGTCGGAAAAAGCGGCGATGGCGCACACCCCGCACTCGATCGCCTCGGCGGCCAGATAGAGGTTCTGACACACGTGCCCGGCATCTAGAAAGAAGTAGCGATAGCCCCTCTCGCTGTAGCGCCAGGTCATCCGGTAACTCGAAGCCGTCCATATAAAGGTGACCGCACTCTGGGCCACGAAGCGCTGTCCCAGACAAGCGGAAACCAGCTGTTCGGCCAGCTGTTCGCCCTCATCGATCAGAATCAGCCCGTGACGCAGCGCGCTGTACCAGTACAATCCGGCTTTCAGAGCCTCCACATTGTTGACCAGCAGATAGGTTTCCAGGGCGTGGCGAGCCCCGGCTGAGGGTACGGTTCGAAAGGTGGCGGAGCCGGGAATCACCTTTTTTATTCCCTGGGTACACCAGAGCAGAAAGGACAGTTCCTCCAGGCTAACCGGGGTTCGCAGGAACTTGCGCACGCTTGTACGCCCTTCGATCGCCTGCCGAAGATTTTTGTCCTTGACCGAGAGAGTCTCGGGGGCGGGCAGCTCGATCAGCTCGCCCCCCTTGTGGATCTCCAGTTCCAGGGGAGGCTGTACTCGGCCCCGACTCTGGGCCGAGGGATCGAGATACTCGTACTTGGTTTTCTTGATGAACTCCCGCCCGATTCTGGCCATCGTTCCTTCCGTTCTAATGTCCCGCCATTCCGACCACACCGGTGTACGCGGCGCGTCGACGGGGGCAGTTATCACGAGTGCACAACTGACAGCTGACGAATGGCACCTCGGTGGGGAAGAGGATGCCGGAAACCGTTTTGTTGGGAGTCATCAGGAAGCTGTCCGTCAGGCGCACACCGATCGACGCTTCAACATCCCCCAGCAGTTGAAACAGCTGCCGCTGTTGGCTGATCGGCCAGACGTCCCTGTTTCCCGATCCGGGATTCATCGTGGACATGCACTCGGTATCAAGCCCGTAAGTTTCCGCCAGGTGATTCCTGAAGTGCTCCCTGGCCTGATGCAGCACCAGCTCTTTGAGCCCGTCGAGCATGTAGGCCGCAAATACATCGTCCCGGCATACCGCAACCTTGTCCAATTCCACCCCGCAGCTCACGATGTAGGGAAAGACCCTTTCCACCTCGCTGAGGTTTTTACTCAACACTTCGCTCGTGAAACGGATGCCCTCCAGCTCCACGCCGCGCTCTGTCCGTTTCTCGATGTAGCAGACCTTGTACATGGCCTTGGGACGGGCAACCGGTAGTGCCGAGTCTATCAAAGCCGCTCCCGTTTTAGCGGAAGGGGCGGAAAGATCGATGTGGGTCAGTTCCAGGTACTCCTCAGGATCGAAACGGAGGGGAATGCTGTCTAGTATAATCGCTGTCATAATGTTTCCTCATACTATTGGAAGCAGGTGGGGGCGTCAACAACGGCCTCATGAGCTTGAGTAACCACTTCAATCCGGAAATTGTAAAAAAAAATAACCGGTGCTGAATTCATATGAAAATTTGTATATACTTGTACTCGTAGGAGAAGACGGGGTGCCTCGGGGGAACTTGAAGCGCGGCAGGTACGCTCGTCCGTCCTAACGCAGCTGAGGAGGGGAGAATCTCGAGGAGATGGATTGGGCAGCGGCACATCCAGGTTTGACAGGTCTAACCTCTCACTTCTCATCTGCGGCGTTCTTCTAGTTCTGAGCTCCGTCACAGTTTCAGCTCAATCTGAAAAACCGATACTTCAGGCCAAGCCCAGCGTGCTGATTGCAGCTTTGCCCCTGGAGGGCTCCCGGGACGAGGGGGTGCGGAAAGTTCTTGCCTCTTCCATGCGTTTCCAGCTTGAACGGATGGGAACGCAGACCCTTTTGTTCGCCACCACCGACGAGGAGGCTTTAGTGCGGGATCTGCTCGGGGAGGCGCAAGCGGATCCTCAAGTTTTGGCCACCGCTCTGCTCGAGTTTATTTCCGGGCTGAATCATGATTTTTTTGTTCTTGCGGGCTATATTAAAGAGCAAGAAGAAATCCAAGTCAGTTTTTATATCGCAGATCTTGGGAGGGGAGAGATTCTGGCCTCGGCGTCCCGGCGCGCCCGCATCGATTTCTCGCTGGACGAGGCCATGATCGAGACCCTTCGGGAAATACTGCCCCAGGCGGAGGGCAGAATCGAGGAGGTAGCCAGCAGGAAAGCGGCCGAGTGGACAGAGGCGGAGGCGGAATCGACCGAAGAGGAGGTGGTTCCGGAAGCGACCCGGTTACCGCAGCAGTTACCGGTGGCGGAGGTCGAAGAACAGGAGCGCTTCCGGCCCTTCGAGTTTTCCATCGGTTTCTCTCCCTTCGTGCCGATAGCCATGGCGAGCCAGTGGTTCGGCCTCAGTTACGCACCTTTTGTCTACGGCAGCTATAGGATTCCGCTTTCCGCGGGTGTTTTGGGAATTGGAGTCTATACAGGATTGAACATCTTCGATCCCGAAGAAACCGGGCTTGCCGAGTTCTTTCACTACGTGATCCCGGTAGGCGCGGATGTGCGCTTCGCAGCCTGGGAACTGGCACGGATCACGTTGTTCGTGAGGGCCTGTTTGGGAGTGGCCATCAACGTGTCGGATTTCAGCTCCCTGCCGGCGATTGCCCAGCAGGGGCTGTCCCGGGTGCTGGCCCAGGGAAGCGGAGGAGCCGGCGCGATATTTGCGATCTCGGAGAGCGTGGGAATCGCGTTCGACGTTATGTACGAGACATTCGTATATTTCTACAGGGATGAAACCGGAGGGGGAATCAGGACGGATTGGATCATGGGATTCGTTCCCTCGATCTATCTGTACACGCGCTTTTAAAGCCGTGAAAGGGAGAAGGATATGGAGATTAACAGAGGATTGGTTGGTCTCATGTCAAAAAGCAATCGAAAACGTACATTCCGCAGGTATTCGCCCTTTCTCTATGTGTTCGTGCTGGTCGTGCTGGGCTCAACTCTCATCCTGACCGGCTGCGGCGAGCTTTC
>CAZFMD010000152.1:0-7465 GCA_964520025.1 uncultured Spirochaetaceae bacterium | reverse complement strand
GCGGCCCAGCTGATCAGATCATCGACATACTGAGGTACGATCGGATCGAGCATCTCCGTGGCGGCGGGTACACCCATACCGGTGATCTCGATCAGCATACGCCGGGCCAGCTCCAGGCCCTCGGATATACGGTAGCTTCCGTCGAGATGCGGGTCGATGATCAGTCCCCGCCAGCCGATAGTTGTGCGAGGTTTTTCGAAGTATACCCGCATCAGCAGGTAGATCCGCTCCCCTACCCGTTTCCTCAGCTCCGCCAGCCGTCCCGCGTAGTCGATGGCAGCCTTGTAGTCGTGAATCGAGCAGGGCCCCACCACGGCCAGCAGCCGGTCGTCCTTCCTGGAGAGGATTCGCTGGATCACGGCCCGGCTTTCGGTAACCGTATCTGCGGAATCGTCGGGCAGGGGATGGCACTCTTTGAGCTCCTGGGGGCTGATCAAAGGGTCGACGAATCGAATTCGCAGGTCACTCGTCTTCTTCAAAGGGTACTCCGTTTACTTTGGAAGTGCCTAGTATGTCACGTTTGTTCGGGGGTGTATAGAGCAGTCGTACCTCACCGCGGATTCCAACCTTGACTTTGCTCCTTCTGCTACCTATTTTTGAAGCAGAACATTGCGAGGAGGAAATGTGGTGAATGGTCGATCCTCTCTGAACATGAGCGAAAACATTGCCGCCCTGATAGCCTATATGTTCGGCTGGCTATCCGGACTGATACTTTTTCTCGTGGAGAAGGAAAGCCGCTTCGTCCGTTTTCATGCCCTGCAATCCCTCTTGTTTTTCGGCGCAATGAGCCTGATCCTGGGGGTGCTGGGACGGATTCCCGTAGTTGGCTGGGTGTTCGCCATCATCGGGGGCATCCTGGCCTTCGGGTTTTGGATCATCGGCATGGTCAATGCCTACCGGGGTGAGTTATACCGCTTCCCCATTGTCGGAGATTTTGCAGCCCGACAGATAAGAGATTAGCTGCTCGAAAATCCTCTTTTTTTTGCATTTTTTTGATTTTCTCTTTGAATTTTGTTGACAAGCTGGTTTAACTGTGTTATTTTAACGTTGTTAAACTAACGATAAAGGAAGAGAGAGAATAGATGACGAGACTGGCAAATCCCGAGCTTCCGGAAAGAATACTGAAGGAGGCTGAGCAGATCGTGGCCGACTCGGGTCATGAATCTCTGAACATGCGGGATCTGGCCCGCCGTGTCGGTGTGAGCGCCACGGCCATCTACCACTACTTCGCGAGCAAGGAATCCCTGCTGCTTCAGATCAAACTGGCCGCGGCGGAGAAACTCAACAGCCGGATCCGGGCCATCGATCCGCAGCTGGATCCCCACGATAGCCTCCACCAGTTGGGAGCCGAGTACGTCGAATTTGCGGAAGAGCATCCCAATCTCTACCGCCTACTGTTCGAAACCCCCGTTGGCAGCACGCCCCTGGGGGAGACGGACCAGCCGGTGCTGTACTACACCTACTATGCGGCCCGCAATGCCCTGGAACGGATGGCCGCCTCGAATACCCATCTGGTCGATCCCCGTTACGGCGCCATGATGGGCTGGATCATGCTGCACGGCTTCTGCTCCCTGCTGATGTCCGAATCCCTGCAGTTGGCCGAAGGCATGGACCGGGAGGAGCTCAAAGCTCTGTTTCTGCGCTACTACACGGGCGGCGGGATGGCCGGTCACCCGGAGAAGGGAGAGTGACGGGTGTTTCCCGGCAGTTTTTTTGCAAGTAAATTTAACATTGTTATATTAACAGCGTTACAATACAAACACAGGAGGAACGAGACATGAAGATTGTTGTGTTAAACGGAAGTCCCAAGGGACCGGTAAGCGTAACCATGCAGTACGTCAGCTATATCGCCAAGCGACACCCCGAGCATGAGCTGAAGGTGTTCCACGTAGCCCAGAAGATCCACGGCCTGGAGAAGGACCCCGAACGCTTCGGGGCAATTATCGAAGAGATTCGCAGTGCCGATGGCGTGCTGTGGGCCTTTCCCCTCTACATCCTGCTGGTCAGCTCCCAGTACAAGCGCTTCATCGAGCTGATTCATGAGAGAGATGCCGGTGGGGCATTTGCCGGGCGCTACGCCGCGGCGCTATCCACGTCGATCAACTTCTACGACAATGCCGCGCACGCCTACATCCGCGGGATCAGTGAGGACCTGTGCATGAAATACCTGGGCTTTTACTCGGCCAACATGCACGACCTGATGAAAACAAGCGAGCAGGAGCGTCTGGAGCTGTTCGCCCAGACCTTCTTCCGGGGAATCGCCAACCGGGAAGCGCCGCAGCGCATGTACGCGCCGCTGCAGCACAGGGCTGTCCGTTTGTCCCTGAAACCGCCTGTCCGCCGGATCCCGGCGGCAAACAAGAGGGTCGTTGTTCTGAGCGACGCCCAGCCGAACAATCGGAACCTGCAGACCATGATCGAAAGGTTTTCGCAAAGCATCGAAGATCCGGTTGAGATCCACAACCTCCACGACCTGGACATCAAGGGAGGCTGCATGGGTTGCCTGCGCTGCGGCTTCGAAAACCGCTGCGCCTATGCAGGCAAGGACGGGTTCATCGAGTTCTACAACTCTGTTCTAAAAACCGCCGATGTGATCGTCTATGCCGGGACGGTCGTGGACAGGCAGCTGTCCTGGAAGTGGCGGCAGTTCTTCGACAGGAGTTTTTTCAACTGCCACACCCCCTCCCTGGCAGGCAAACAGATCGCCTTTCTGGTCAGCGGTCCGCTGAGTCAGCTGCCCGAGCTGCGTCAGGTCTATGAGGCTTGGATGGAGATCCAGCGATCCAACCTGGTGGGTTTCGTCTCGGATGAACAGATCGGTGCAGACGGTGTCGAAGAGAGGATTGACACCCTGGCCGATCAGCTGACACGGCATGCCGGAAGCGGCTATATTCGCCCCCGAACCTTTCTGGGTATCGCGGGCATGAAGGTCTTTCGGGACGACATATGGGGAGGACTGCGCATCGTATTTCGGGCTGATCATAAGGCCTACAAACAGCTGGGAGTATACGATTTTCCACAGAGGAAGATCGGCCGGCAGGTCCTGGTGCGCCTGGGCTGGTTGATCACCGGGCTCCCGGGCATCCGACGGCGCTTTCCCCAGATGATCAAACAGCAGATGATCCGGCCGTATCGAAGAGTTTTGGACAATGTATAGTCCTTCGACTGGAAAATCAGGGCATGCCTCGGCTGATCAAATCCTACCATCGAAACGCTTAGGATAGCTTTTGCCGATCGACCTCTCTGGCAAACCTTCAGCCGGAGGATTGCAGGAACGACAGGACCTGCCGGCGGATCTCATCACGGATCCGCCGTACCTCCCCAAGCTTCTCCTCTCGCGGCCCTGTCACCTTGGCTGGATCGTCGAAGGGCCAGTGCAGGCGCCTGCCGCCCCCGGGGAACACAGGACAACGCTCCGCGGCATCCTTGCTGCACACGGTGATCACGTAGTCGTAACTTCTGCCTTCTCTGTAGAAGTCATAAACACTGTTGGTTTGCTTGTCGGACAGATCGATGCCCTCTTCTATCATCACCTCCATGACCAGTGGGTTGATCGCACCCGGCTCCAGACCAGCACTCTCCACGATAAAACGCTTTTCTCCGTATTTCCGCAGGTACGCCTCGGCCATTTGGCTCCGTGAGCTGTTATGAACACAAACGAACAACACGTGCTTGATTTTCCCCGACACCTTGCTCTCCTAAGAATTGACCGCGGCTAATCCCATTATAACGGCTACTCCGTTCGGGAAACATTAAGATTTTATTCACTCGGCGCGGTTTTCCAGCTTGCTCTATGACCGATTGCGGAGTGACGGAATGTAGAGGCTACAAGCCGGCCGGTGTCAACCGCGCCAGCTGGCGGGTGTTTCTAAGACGCAGGCCGCTTATCCCGGAGGAGTAGATCTTGAGGGTGTAGCTTCCTTCCGCCCCTGCTTCGTAGCCGGCGGTGGTGATGATATACTCCCCTTCAACCGGGGCGAACAACTCGATGCGGGATATGAAGGTCTGTTCGTTGTAGTCGTCGTTTTCGCTGTAGAATCCATCAGGCCCCTCCACCATGAGCAGGGTGTCGAGTGAGTCCGAGCGCATCTCCAGTATGACGCGCTGCCCCTCCTCCAGGTACAGGGGATGCATCTCGTAGAAGCCGTACTCATCCAGCTCCGGATCTTCGAAGTCCAGACGGCCTTCGATCTCCTGAACCTTCATCCGATCCCCCAGCAGGATTCGCAGCGAGTACTCACCCGTTTCACCTCCTGTATAGGAGGTGACGAATATCTCGTACTGCCCGCTCGCCTCGGCGATGAAATCGATGCGGCTCTCGGTCTCCGCCTCGTAGTCATCGTTCAGCAGCCGCCGTCCCCGCAGAGGCTTGAGCACCAGAAAGGGATCGAACTGCTCGGAGCGCATCGAAATCACAACCCGCTGGTTCCGTTCCAGGAACACTTTGTAGCTGTCGTAGTACTCCCCCTTTACCGAAACCGGATCCCCCTCATCCAAGGCACCCGTGTAGCTCTCCAGCTCCTGCAACCGCTCCCGCACCACGCTCAGCAGGTACTCCCCCTGCTCCCCTTCCTCGTAGGAACTGGCCTTGATCTTCCAAATCCCGGGAACATCGGTCAGGGCGTCGATGCGGGCGTCGCTTCCCTCGCTGTAGTCGTCGTTCTCGATCTCCCTGCCGTCCGGGGATTCCAGAATCAGGTAGGCATCGAACTGCTCGGAGCTCAGGGTAGCCACGATCCGCTCTCCCGCGGTGAGCTGAAGCGAATAGGTGTCGAAGTATCGGCCCAGCTTGGTGTCCCCCGGTGCGAGCTCTCCGGGGAAACTCATGGCTTGGGAGAAACCCGCGGAGGCGACCAGCAGACCCGCGGTCACCATAATGAGCCGGGAAACGGATCGCATTGAAGTTGTGCCTGAAATCATCGATTACCCCCTCGTTTGCTCAACCGGACAAAGATGCGGATCGAGCATGGCTATCATATGCACCTACGGTAGAGAGTATAGTCCGCCTACCACTGTTTTTCAGACAATTCTAAACCGTGACCCGTATGCCCGATCCTTCGACAACCCTGCCGATCGGCCAACAACGCAGATTGTTCGCCTCGAACAGGGAGCGTGCGGCGTCTACCCGGCCCGGGTCCACCGTGGCCAAAAGACCTCCCGAGGTCTCCGGGCTAAACAGCAAAAGGATCTGCCGCTCAGAGATCGAGGCCTCGAAGCCCACCACACAATCGTAGTAGTTTCTGTTGCGATATGTGCCGGCCGGGAAGCAGTTCTTTTCAGCTGCCTCCGCGGCACGTTCCAGAAAGGGCAGCTTTTCCAGTTCGATGTGAAGGCCAACCCCGCTGTGCTCGGCTATCTCATGAGCGTGCCCCAGCACACTGAATCCGGTTACATCGGTACAGGCGCTGATCCCAACCTGGCTGAAGATTCCGGCGGCTTGGCGATTCAAAACCTTCATGCCGGTCACACTCGCCTCGATCTGCCTCTCCGACAGAACGCCGTTCTTCAGAGCCGTTGTCGTAACCCCCGTTCCCAGGGACTTGCTAAGGATGAGAACATCTCCGGGATTGGCGCCGCCTTTTTGCAAAATCCGATCGGGATGAATCGTGCCCATTACCGACAATCCGTACTTCAGTTCCTTATCGATTACAGTATGCCCGCCCGCCAGGACCCCCCCGGCTTCCGCCACCTTGTCGGCGCCCCCCCGAAGGATCTTCTGAAGCGTAGCTTGGGGCACATCTTCGGGGAAGCAACAGACGTTCAGCGCCAGCACGACCTGTCCGCCCATGGCATAGATATCACTCATCGAGTTCGCCGCGGCGATGGCTCCGAAATCGTACGGATCATCCACAATGGGCGGAAAGAAATCGATGGATTGAATGATCGCACACTCGTCGTTTATCCGATACACAGCGGCATCGTCGCTGCGATCGAGCCCCACGAGAAGATCGGGGTGGTTGTCCTCTGTGAAGAGATCTCTCAGCGGGCGCAGAACCTGCGCCAGAGCCTCTGGCCCCATCTTGGCCGCTCACCCGGCGGCGCTGGACAGGGTTGTGAGAGAGATCTCCTTCCTCTTGTCCAAAGGCACTCCTCCTGGTCCACGGATACACTCCGGACTATAACGAAAATGTCTCGACAGGGGAAGCGGGCGCAACTATCGGTGTAATTACCACGGCACTACCCTATCGCTTGGAAAACTCCAGAGTAGCCAGGGTGCCCTCCATCTCCAGGACCACCGCGGGCATCTGTCTGTAGCTGTACAGGAGCTTGGCTCCCTCACTGCTTCTCAACCTGTAGCCGTTCATGCGGATGCGCACCGGCAGCCCCGGAGAGGTGGTGCGGATCTCCATTCGGTTTCCGTCGAGCCAACGGTACTCCACTCCGATCGCATCGTGCTGCTGAAGGGTTCTGTGCGCCTCCCGGATGGTTACGAAACGCAGCCAGGGGTAGTGCTTGTCCACGAAGTCGATCATGCCGGTAAACTCGCGTTTCAGCTCCGGCCAGCTGTTTCCCAGGGAACGATGGGGATCGAACACATCGTCGGCGTGGATGAAGTGGGCCCAGATGCCGGCACCCGAGGCCGCGGCCACGGAGAGCTGTCGTACCGCCGGGGTAAAGGGGTACCCACTGGAGGTGCGGGGAATCAGGTACACGTCCTTGAAGCGCGGATGCGGCCCGAACTCGCTGCGCGTCTCTTCCCCAAGGCCGGAGCGCAGAAATGACATCACTTTAATAGAAGGAAATACGTTATTTAGCGCCGCGATGCCCGTTTCCGAGATGATGTTGTTCGGCGCGATGTAGGCATAGGGAAGGGTGTGCTCCCCGAACAGACCGATCCACTCGGTCTTGGCAGCCTGGAGGGACTGTTCCATGGCCTGCTGGGACGGCCAGACCGCCACGTTGACCGAGGTCTTGTTCTCGGTTAAGGAGATGTGGTTGTAGCCGTGGAAACCCAGCTCCTGCCCGCTCTCCAGAATCTCCCGGGCGATCTTCACTGTGGCCTGATTCTCGGCCACGAAAAACTCGCCGTTGCCGAAGGGGGCTACGGTATTGGCGTTGTAGTTGAACACCACGTAACTGACGTAGGGAATATCCCGCCGGGCGAAGAACTTCTTCA
Organism: uncultured Spirochaetaceae bacterium; assembly: GCA_964520025.1. Lineage (GTDB taxonomy): Bacteria > Spirochaetota > Spirochaetia > SZUA-6 > DRHE01 > JAFGQJ01. The sequence continues at coordinate 348 of CAZFMD010000152.1, read as the reverse complement.
TGTCCGGCCAGTACTGGCGGGTATAGAACTCGGTATCCTTGACCGAAAGCGGATCCTTGACCACGTTGAACATGGGGATCGGCCAGTCATCCACGAACATGATGCCCAAAGCGGCGGTGGCGGCCACCCCCACCGGCCGCACGTAGAGAAACGACTCCAGGATGAATCCCTGGAAGTCCCCGGTGAGAAAACCGTTCCAGTTCCAGTTGAGCACCCGCCCCTTGCCCCTGGACACTGCCCACAGCAGGGGATGACTCTCCTTGTGGCTGTAGGCCAGGATCTGGACATCGGAAGCCGGGGATCCGCTGCCGGGCAGCCACTGGAAGGTCGACTCCTCCAGTGAAAGCC
>CAZFMD010000151.1:0-7586 GCA_964520025.1 uncultured Spirochaetaceae bacterium | reverse complement strand
GAATCATGATCGATCCGCCCATCAACTCGACGGAGTGGCTGGAGTCCTCCAATGTAAATCCCAAGCTCATCGACAGCATCATCCTTACCCACTGTCACGCGGATCACGACGCCGGAACCCTCCAGAAGATTCTGGAGGAGGGCAAGATCACGGTTTATTCCACCAAGACGGTCATGCGCAGCTTTCTCAAGAAGTACTCTTCTCTGACCGGAGAGCCGGTTTCCTACCTGGTTCGTCTGTTCGAGTTTCGCCCCGTATACATCGGAAAACCCGTGTTCATCCATGGGGGGCAGTTCAACTTCCACTACATGCTGCATTCCATTCCCACAATCGGCTTTACCCTGGAGTTTCAGGACCAGACCTTCGTCTATTCCTCGGATCATCAGGGCGATCCGGTCGTGCAGAAGCGGCTGCTCGATGAGGAGGTTATCGACGGCGAGCGCTACCGGCAGCTGCAGAACTTTCCCTGGGACAGCGATGTCATCTATCATGAATCCGGAATAGCGCCGCTGCACACGCCGATCGCCCACCTGAACTCCCTGCCGAAAAAAATACAGAAGAAGACCGTGGTCTATCATATCGCCAAGAGGGATTTTCCCAAGAGTACCAGCCTTACCCTGGCCACTTTCGGAATCGAGAACACCCTCTACTTCAAGACAAAAGCTCCTGCGTACGAAAAAACCTACATGATCCTGAATGCCCTGAAACATCTCGATTTTTTCGAAAGCTTGAACGTGGAAAAAGTTCAGGAGTTTGTAACAATCGTCGAGGCCCGAAAGTTCAACAAGGGAGAGCACATCATTCGCAAAGGGGAAGTGGGAAAGTACTTCTACATCATTCGCACGGGAAACGTTTCGATTCAGCAGGAAGGATTGATCGGCCGCAAGCTTCTCGGTACCTATGAGTACTTCGGAGAGGTAGCGCTTCTCAGCGAGGTTCCCCGCACAGCCGATGTGGTGGCTGAAACCGACGTGCTGCTGTACGCAATAGAGAAGGACAAGTTCTTGAGCTTTATCTATGGTACGGATTTCGAGAAGACCCTCCGTCGCCTGATCGCCAATCGGAGCATCGAAACCTGGAACATCATGGAGGGAAGCCCCTACCTGCAGCGGTTGACCACCTACCAGAAAACCTGGCTGGAATCGATCCTGGTGCCCCGAGAGTTCGAAAAACCGGGGGATCTGATCAAAGAGGGAAAATCCCTGGAACAGTTTTTCATAGTCCGGGAGGGGGAGGTAGAGGTCAGCAGGGAAGGACGCGTTGTCGCTGCTCTGGGCAGGGGTGACTGTATCGGTGCGATCCACAGGATTCACGGCGATGAAATGGCGGAGTTTAGTGTCCGCCACAAAGGGCCCTTATCGGTGTTTGCCGTGGAGCGAAACGATCTGCTCGACTTCCTGGAAGGCAATCCCGGCATCGGGATGAAACTGGCCTACGACTACCACCTGCAAGGATAGGTTTCTAAGATCTTTCCAATTCGATCCGGTGAGCCTTCTCAAACAGCGCGGCATGCGTGGGTTGGCAGGTGAAAAACAGCAGCTGTTGTCTGTCCGCGAACTCCGTCAGGATGGCGGCCGCCCGTTCGCGCCGCTGCGGATCCAGATCCACCAGGGGATCATCCAGAAGAACAAATCCTTCGTTCGAACCGAGAAAGAACTCGGCCATGGCCAGGCGTAGAGCCAGGGCGAGCAGATCTTTCGTGCCCGCCGACAGCAGATCATAGGGAAGAACCTGACCGTCCCCGCGAATCACCCCTGCGGGGATGGCGGCATCCGCTGGAACGTTTCGATATCTGTCTGCACTCAAGGCGGCCAGGTAGCGGCGGACCAGCGCAACGAAGGGTTCGTAGATTCCCCGATCCAGCTGTGCGAGAAGTTCCGCAGTGGATTGCTGGATCCGTACCAGTACCTCGGCTTTCTTCAGTTGGCTGTTGAATTGTTCCCGAACATCCTCCATCCGGCCGGCCGCCTCTTCACTCGATTCATCGGGGAGCGAATCTTCGGCGTTGCGGCAGTCGCTCTCCAGGCGGATCCGCTGCTGTGTAAGGGACTGAACCTCTTCCTTTAGTTCGTTGTAGTGATCGATCAGGGCTTGAGCCTCGGTGTATCCCTGCGGCAGGGGGGAAAGGCCGCTTATCTTATCGGCGGTCTCCCGCTGCGCGCCTCCCAGCTCCGCAATCCGAGCGAACAGGGCTTCCTTGTCCCCGTACTGTGCTTGGAGGCTCTCCAGACGGAGGTGGATCTCCTCTGCTTCGGTCTGTAGATTCTTCAGCTGGTTGCGCCTGCCTGCCAGTTCTTCCAGCACCTGGCTCTGTTCCCGGCCGGGAGGGGAATCCGGAGTTTCCCCGCAGGCCGCTTCCAGAGCTTCGTAGCTGTCATCTCCCAGTTCCTGCTCATAGACCGCTTTTGCCGTCTGGACCGCACCGAGCTTTTCCTCATAGCGTCTGCTCGATTGCTCTGCCTCCTCTATGGAGGAAACACTCAACTCCTGTAGAAGCTCTTCGTGCCGAGCTCTGGCCTGTTCGTACTGCTGCGCCACTTTATCTAACTCCCCCTGCCCGGAGTACACTTCCAGTCGCCAGTCCGGGTGACGCATCTCGATCTTTCCGGCCGCCTTCATGCTCAAGCTCTTTCCGGCCGCCAGGTGCTGATCTGCAGACGCTTCCACGTCTTTCTGAATCTGCACATCGAGGTCCTTCTCGGCATGGAAGATCAATGAGAGGTTTCCCGCCTGCAGAGCAGTTTGCAGTCGCTCGATCTGTGCCGCGCTCTCTCTAAGACTGTCCAGCTGCCGGCGGGGCAGGGGCAGAGTCGACTTCAGTTCCGCTTCCGCCTGTCGCAGACCTTCCCGCTTGGCCTGGGTGCGCCGGAACCGATCGATGAGATCCTTTTTTGCCATAAAGGTCTGGATTCGGGATTTTTCCTGCTCCAGAGCCTGCACAGCCTGCTCCAGCTCGGGGATTTCCCGCTCCAGTGCTTCAAGGCGAACCGTATTTTTCGTCCAACCCTCGTAGTGGGAGTGGGTCTCTTTCAGGGCCAGCTCCGTCTCCTTGGACCTGGCCTCCAGGATGCTTCGTCTGTGCGCGTCTTTCGCTCCGGGTTCGATGCTCTTGAGCTCTTCCTCCTTACCGGCCAGATTCCGGGTACAGCTTTCCAGTTGCTCGGTGAGGGCTCCGAAAGCGGCCTCCTTTTCCTTCACTTCCCGGTAGTGGGACTCGGCATCTTCCAGGGCATAGTGGGCTTCCAAGACGCTTCCCCTCTCCCGGGACCAGCGAGCCTCTCCGCCCCGTTTCCTTTCGGGTCGCTGCCGCTCCAGGTCCCAGTGTTTCAGGTATTCCTGGTAGCGGCGCTCCAGAAGTTCCTGGAACCGCCCCATCGAAACCCCGTCGGTCTCCAGCACGCTGTGGTGCAGCAGATCGGAAAGTCCGTACACAGTCTCCTTGTCCGCTTGAATCTCCTCCAGGGTGGTGGCCAGACCGGATTGCCGGGTCATCAGCACGCTTCGCAGCGTGCCCGGATGAACCGGAAGAGTTTCCAGAAGTTGCGTCTCTACAGCCTCTGCCTCGGTGATCCGGGAGCCCCCCGGCAGTTCGAGCTCCGCAGTGCTTCTGGCTCCCCAGCTTTTCTCGAGTCTGTACTGCTCCTTCCCCACCCGGAATCCCAATGTGCAGGAGACGGTGTCTGCCCCTCCCACCGGAAGCAGAGGCTGGATCTGTTCTCGGAAGCTTCGCTTGTTGAGCTTCACCGGCGTCAGCAGCAGATGCTGCAGCGCTCGATATAGGGTGGATTTTCCCGCCTCGTTGGGGCCGAGAATGACGTTCAATCCCGGTTTCAACTGGATATCCAGGGAGGCCAGCGCGCCGAAGGAGGTGACATGCAGATTGGAGAGGATCACCGTTTCTGCTCCTTCAGCAGTGCGTAGGCGGTCTGGAGAGCCTCGAAGTCCTTCTTGACGATCAACTGTTTGAGCAGCCGGTAGGGGAAAGAACCCTCGGTGAACTCCGACTCGACGTTTTGTTCGTTGATGCTTTCCAGCAGCTCGCTGTCGTCGATGTGCGTGTAGAAAAACGACTGTTCGGTTTCCGCCAGATGCCTGCGGAGCTTGGACAACTGATCCGCTTCCAGGCGCCCGCGGAGGGTAAGCCGCAGTAATGTCCTGGCTTGCTCTATACTGCGGAGCTCTTTGAGCAGACGTTGAAGATCAGAGGCGCTTTCCAGGGGATGCTCCTTCCGAATGAAACTGTAGGTCCCCGTGGACAGAGCCTGGAGATGGATCTGTTTGTCTTCATCAACTTCGATCATCCAGGCTGTTCCGCCATGGCGGCAGTCAAAACCGTCGGGTTCGGGGGTTCCCGGTATCAAAACGGGGGGAGGAGCTGCCCGGGAGCTCCGGATTCCCTGGATATCCAAGGGATGCTGCCGGTGGGTGTGTCCGATGATCCAGATATCAACCGGGGCTTCATCCAGTTGCTCGTGCTTCATCGGGAAGTAGACCCCCTGGGCGTCGGGAGAGATTCCTTCGATGCTTCCATGGGCGACACCGATACGAAGCGGCTCACCCTGCACCTCCGTAGGTTTCTCTTTGTCGCCCCCCTCCCGGAGCCAGGAGACGGCGCTGTTTTTACTGTGCTTGCTGTCGCAGGGTCCGGCAACCAGATGGATCTTCAGGTCATAATGGCTGAGATCATACACCCGGGGATCCCGGAGAAGGAGGATGCGATCTCCGGCAGCCTCGGTGAAACGGGTCCACAGGGAGCCGGAACTTCCGCTGTAGAAATCATGGTTTCCCGGCAGCACGGCCGCCAGCCGGCCTTGGAAGCCGTTTAGCAGCTCGGCGGCGCGCCTTACCTCTTTGGCCGAGACACTCACCCTGTCGAACAGATCGCCGGCGATCAGAAACAGGGCGCACTCCGACTCGTTTGCTGTGTCCACGAGACGCTTGAGCGATACAAAGCGGGCTTCCGCCAGTTCTTCCTGGACGCTCGGGTATCCGGCGAACTTCATGCCCAGGTGATAGTCCGCACTGGCCAGAATCTTCAGCATAGGGTTACCATTCTTCTATCTGTACTAACGGAGGAATCCGATTTCCTGATTCTATCAACTGGTTCGAGGGGCCACAAGGTTCATTGAGATTTGATCTTGGGAGATTTTTCAAAGGCCGGGCAGTGTTGGCCGGTGGCCTGGAAAACCACATGGCTGGGCAGCTTTCTGCTTTTGATCTTGAATACCGAACAGGCCCGGGGAAAGCGGGGATCCCAGGATACGTGAAAATGACGGCATTGCAGGCAATTGGGTGCCCGTGAAGGTGGTTCCATGGCGCGTTCCGAGTACGTTGGGCCGAGTTACACGGATCAGTGTACCACGTTATTGCCGTGGCAGGGGAGCATCTTTTTGCTGTTTTTGTTTACCAAAATAATAATATTCATTACCTTCTGCTAAACTGAAACGGAGAGACACGGATGAGCGCAGAAAGCAGTACGAAACATATCAGCACGGAGATCGCCACTTTCGGGGGTGGCTGTTTCTGGTGTATCGAGGCGGTCTTTAATCGTATCGACGGAGTCAAGGCGGTGGTGTCCGGTTATGCGGGAGGAGAGAAACCGAATCCGACCTATGAAGAGATCTGTTCGGGAACCACGGGGCATGCAGAAGTCGTGCAGATCCATTTCGACCCGGAGGTGGTGAGCTACGAGGAAATTCTCGATCTGTTCTGGAAGGCGCATGATCCCACCACCCTCAACCGGCAGGGGGCGGATGTGGGAAGCCAGTACCGTTCCATTATTCTCTACAACAGCGAAGCTCAAGCGGAGGCTGCCGAACGATCCAAAGCAGGAGCGGCGGCGAACTTCGCTGATCCTGTTGTGACCGAGATCGTACCCCTATCTGAGTTCTACGAAGCAGAGAAGTATCATCAGGACTATTACCGGAATAATCCGCATGCGGGCTACTGTACCTTCGTCATCAAGCCGAAGCTGCAGAAGCTCGATCTGGAGACGTGAAAATCGATCTGTGAATCCGTGAGAGATTGTACTAGCGGTACACACTCTAGGGGTGGGACAGAAAAGACTCACCCGGGTGCGGAACCGAACATACCTGGCAGGGATACCCGGGGAGTCTTTTTCTGTACATGGTGATCCGGCGGCGTCCCACCGGGATCGCCCATTGCTTGGGAGAGCCGAAAGTCGGCGGAGCCTACCAGTTCTCTCCCAGCAGCTCGTAGTAAGCCTGAGGATGAGCGCAGGCGGGACAGGACTTGGGTGCTTCCTCCCCTTCAAAGAGGTATCCGCAGTTGATGCAGCGCCAAACCACTTTCTTGTCCTTCTTGAAGACCTTACCGCTCTCTATGTTGGCCCGCATGTCGTTGTAGCGTTTTTCGTGCTGTTTTTCTGCCACGGAGATGGCGTCGAAGACCGCAGCCACGGCATCGAAACCCTCCTCCCGGGCCACCTTGGCGAAGCCGGGATACATCGTAGTCCACTCGTGGTTTTCCCCGCCGGCTGCCGCTTTGAGGTTCTCCGCTGTGCTGGCGATCACGCCTGCGGGAAAAGCCGCGGCAACTTCCACGTCTCCACCCTCAAGGAACTTGAAAAAGCGTTTGGCGTGCTCTTTCTCCTGATTCGCCGTTTCCTCGAAGATCATCGAAATCTGAACGAAGCCGTCCTTGCGGGCCTGACTGGCGAAGTAGGTGTACCGGTTGCGGGCCTGGGACTCGCCGGCGAAGGCCGCAGTCAGGTTCTTTTCTGTTTGAGTGCCCTTGAGTGATTTCATTCTGGCTCTCCTTGAAAGTTGGTTTTTGTATGGGGCGTAACACGCCCGCTTGATTTTCTCTCCTGATTTTTGCTCCTGTCCAAACAGTCCGGACAGAAGCCGAAGAACTCCGGTCTCCCACCCTCTATCATCCGTTCCCGGACCCATGGGTGGCCCGGATTCAATTGGGGAAGCTCCACGTCGAAGGGGATGTCCTCGATCTTTCCGCAATTCCTGCAGCGGAAGTGGCAATGCTGCTCGAGGACCGGATCGAAGCGTTTCTGTCCCGAGTTCGTGTCCAGGCGGTGGATGATTCCCCGGGATGCCATGAGCTCCAGATTGCGGTACACGGTTCCGAGACTGATTCTGGGAAGCCGTCTTCTGACTTTCTGAAACACCTCGTCAGCACTGGGATGATTCCTGCAGAGACGGAGTTCCTCCAGGATCACGGTTCGCTGCTCCGTTTTTCTCAAAATCGTTGACCTGTAATGATTGTAATAACGATTACTATTCTTAAATACTTCGAATGATTTGTCAAGGCCGTCTTCGGCCCCCTTGTGGAAAGCGCTTGTCCCGATCTTCTGTTTTGGCTACTTTTTCAGAAGGGGTATTTATGAGAAAAACACTAATGTTTTTTCTTGCCGGATTGATCGTAATTGCCGCCCCGGCCGCTGCCACAACCGTTACGGAAGAAGAGTTCCGTAAGATGGGCCTTCAGCCTCCAAAACAGAGGCTCGAGAGCGTCGATTTCGAGCTGCAGGATCTTTCAGGAGAAACCCGGAGTTTGAGTGATTTCAGGGGGAAGGTGGTCTTCCTCAACTTCTGGGCCACCTGGTGCGG
>CAZFMD010000150.1:5521-7799 GCA_964520025.1 uncultured Spirochaetaceae bacterium | reverse complement strand
TCCCGGCTCGCATCACCTCGAAACCCTTCTCGTACTCCGTGTAGTGGAAACGGTGAGTGATGAGGGGGGTGATATCCAAACCGGTCTGGATCATCATGGTCATCTTATACCAGGTTTCGTACATCTCCCGCCCGTAGATGCCTTTGATGGTCAGGCCGTTGAACACCACCAGGTCCCAATCCACCGCCGTATGTGGCGGCAGAATTCCCAGCAGAGCGATCTTACCCCCGTGGCACATGTTTTCCAGCATCTCATTGAAGGCCTCGGCGGAGCCGGACATCTCCAAACCCACGTCGTACCCTTCCTTCATGCCCAGCTGCTTCTGGGTGTCGGCAATGGTCTGCTTCGGCACCCTGACCAATTTGGTGGCCCCCATGCGCCCGGCCAGCTCCAGGCGGTAGGGGTTGGGATCGCTCACGGTCACGTAACGGGCCCCCGCGTGTTTTACGATGGCCGTAGCCATCATGCCGATGGGACCGGCACCGGTGATCAGCACGTCCTCACCCAGCACATCGAAGGAGAGGGCGGAATGGGTGGCATTGCCCAAGGGATCGAAGCAGGCCAGTACCTCCAGGGGGATGTTGGGATCGGCGTGCCACACGTTGGTTTGGGGGATGCACAGGTACTGGGCGAAGCACCCGGGACGATTCACCCCGACACCACTGGTGCTGGCGCACAGGTGCCTGCGTCCGGCCAGGCAGTTACGACAGTGGCCGCAGACCAGATGCCCCTCTCCACTGACCACATCTCCGGGATAGAAATCCTTGACCAAGTCCCCCACCCGTTCGACAGTGCCGGCGAACTCATGACCGATGACCAGCGGAACAGGCACGTGCTTCTGAGACCATTCGTCCCAATTGTAGATATGCACATCCGTACCGCAGATCGCGGCCTTGTGGATCTTGATCAGGACATCGGTCAGCCCGACTTCCGGCTCCGGGACATCCTCCAGCCAGAGTCCGGATTTTGCATGTTTCTTTACCAGTGCTTTCATAACCGCGCTACCATTTCGCTACAGCGCCAGAAGATCAAAACTCGGATCTTTCAGCTGACCCGGGTTCACCGATTTTCCCGCCTCTAACAGCTGTCCCAACCGGATCAGCTCCCGAGCCTTGCCCACGCTGGCTGCGGCGACTAAGTTGTCGTTGAGGTAGAAACCGGCCAGGAAGAACTTGTCCGTCACGCTGCCGCGAAACACCACCTGATCGAAGGCCGGGGCATAGCCTATATAACGCAGGGAGCTGCCGTACTGCTTGCTCCAGAAGAAGGGTACCTCCCGATACTCTTCCTTTGATCCGAGCATGCAGCGGGCCGCATGCATTCCCTGCCGTCCGGCTTCGACCCAGTGTTCGATACGCCGCGGTTTGCCGCTGCGCCCGTCCGGAACCAGGGCGATATCCCCGGCGGCGAAGATTCCCTGGGCGGAACTCTCCAACCGTCCGTTCACCGGCACCGCCCCGTCTTTTACCAGTCCGCTGCCCTCCAAGAAATCCACAGCCGGCTTGATGCCCACGCCGATGATCACCAGATCGGCTTTGAGCCGGCTGCCGTCGGCCAGAACAACTTCGCTCACCCTCTGTTGGCCGGTGAACTCCTTCACGGTCTGCCCGAGGTGAAAGATCACCCCGCTCTCCTCGTGGGTTCGCTTGATCCGGTTGCCGATCTGCTCCCCGAAAATATTGGCCAAGGGAGTCTGTTCAGGTGCCACGATGTGAACCTCGATCTCCCGGGCACGCAGGGAGCAGGCAACCTCCAGGCCGATGAAGCTGGCACCCACCACCACCGCGGTTTCGGCAGCCTCCAGGTCGGCAAGGATCGCCTCGGCATCCTTTCGGGAGCGCAGGGCGTGGCAGCCACCCTTGTCCGCTCCGGGCACCGGAAGGCTACGGGGCTTGCCCCCGGTGGCCAGGAGGATCCTATCGGCTTTCATGGTCGCACCGTCGGCGAAACTCACGGCCAGACCGGCGGGATCTACGGCGGTGACCTGCTTCCCGGTCATCAACTCGATGTTCAGCCGATCGTAGAATTTCCGGCCCCGCAGGGCAAGCCACTTGGCCGGGGCTTCGCCTGACAGCAGATCCTTGGAAAGCATGGTTCGGTCATAGGGGCCGTAGGCCTCCCCGGTAACCATCACGATGCGGCCGGCAAAGCCCTCCCGCCGCAGGGTCTCCGCCGCCGAGTTGCCCGCCGCCCCGGCGCCCACGATCAGGAATGTACGGTCATCCTCACCCTCGGGCATGGGAATTGTCCCTTTGCCGGTCTGACGAATCCATACCTG
>CAZFMD010000150.1:3061-5421 GCA_964520025.1 uncultured Spirochaetaceae bacterium | reverse complement strand
TCGATAACAGCGGGAACACCCTCCTGCAACTCGTTTTCGGCAATTGCCTCGATCCAATCGTTGTTCTCCACGGCGTCTCCTTTCCAACCGCGCGCTGCGCGCGCTATCTTCGTGCTCGGGAAGTCAGCAAACCCAGCAACAGTCCCACTCCGGCTCCCACCGCTCCGCAGATCAGGATATTTTGGCGTATCTGTTTGATTCCCGTTACCGATTTAACCAGATCGTCGAGCACGTTCTTCGATGGGCTGACCAGAACCTGAATGCTCACGTATCCGCTGGAGGTACGGGCAAAGATCAGATAGCCCACGGCCAATCCGATGATTCCTACGATAATCAACAGCAAAACGGCTCTTTTCATGGACGATCTCCTTGAAGGTGGTCTCTCAGATAGGTATACAGCTTGGCATCGAGGATGCGGTTGTCCCGTTCGCACTCGGAGAGGAATATTTCGATCTCATCCGGCTTGAGGGTAAAAACGCGAATCCGTTCCGAGCCCTCGTGCCGGGGAACAACGGCCGGCTGTTCGGCAACGACCATATACACCATGTGCACGATCTCAGTGGACAGTCCCGCAGTGCTGCTGACCCCCGGTCCTGCGTGAATGACCTTCCCCGTATAACCGGTCTCTTCGGCAAGCTCACGGCAGGCGGTCTGCTCCGGAGTTTCTCCCGGGTCGATCAGGCCGGCGGGGAACTCCAGAACCTCCGCCTCGAAGGGAATCCGGAACTGTTCGATCAGCACCAGCGACCCGCTTTGCTCCGTTGTTGCCACGACTACCGCCGCTTCCCGGCGCTCCCGGCGCTCTACGTAGGTCCAGCGTTTCTCCCTGCCCCGCGTATCGACGTAGTGCTTTTCCTTTAAGAGTGTCCAGGGCTGCTCATGCAGCACCCGCTCGTCTATGATGCGCATGTTCGCCGTGCCTGTTGCTAGCCGGTGTGGTTGGTCAGATGCTCGAAGGATTGGTAGACCATCCGGTAAACCTCCTGGAAGTCATCCGCCGCTTTTTGGGCCTGCTCTAACGTGAAGAACTCGTAGGGTGTTCCCTCCGGAAGGGCGTAGGGATAGCGGGTGGGGATGTAGAGGACGTCCAGCTGTGCGCAGGGCCGAGCCAGGGCCGAGTATGCCTGGTCGTAGCGCTGGCAGGCCTGAGCCAACTTGGCCGTGGAATGGCCGGTAACGGCCCGCTCGCCCTGTAGGATCAGAAAGGCTTTCAGCACTTTCTCCGCTGCCTGCTGAAACAGAAAACAGCAGATCTCGAAATCCCCGGCTCTGGCATTCTTCTCGGCGGTCTTGCTGTCCTTGGCTCCCTGCAGATACCAGCGCAGGGCCTCCCGCTCGTTATTGTTCATAAACCACCCTCCCCTCCTCGAGTATCTGCCCGACGAGGGGATGCTCCCGTTGCCGCAGGGCATCGAACTCGCCCTCAGTAAAGACGCACGCATCAATGGCCGCCTCGGCTGAAGGGATGCCTTGGATCAGTTCCGCGGACCGGTACAGCCAGCTCTTCGAGGGCCATTCTTCGAACGTCCGCTCAGCATCGGGGGCGACGAGTACGCAGAGATTGAGATCGCTGTGCTGGTGCGCATCCCCCCTGGCGTAGGAGCCGTAGATCAGGATCTTGCGCACGGGAAAGATTTCGCGAATCGTGCTGACTATGTCCTGGAGCCCCTCATCGGTAACCATCGACGTACACGCTCAGTGTAGCTGTTATTGAGGATGGTGTCAAAAGATCCCGCAACGCGACTTGAAAATCCTCAGATAAATGGTAACATCTGAAGATTCGGTTTGGATTTTCCGAGTTGACCTTTTGCGAAATAGGCTCGGGTAGGGAAAACCGGTAAAATCTTAAGAATTCCTTTGGATCTTGCTAGATATCCGAGTGTTTTCCCTCGACTTCACCCGGGCTTCCCCGATCGTAGGGTCAGCCGTCCTCCAACTTCACCTTGGGCTCGAAGTCCAGGGAAATCGAGTTGATACAGTAGCGCTTGCCCGTGGGTTCGGGTCCGTCGGGAAATACGTGGCCGAGATGACCACCGCAGCGGGCGCAGAGCACCTCGGCACGTACCATGCCGTGGCTCCTGTCCTCATCGGTGCCCACCGCATCTTGGCAGATCGGCTGATAGTAGCTGGGCCAGCCGGTCCCGGAATCGAATTTGCTCTCCGAGTCGAACAGGGGATTCCCGCAGCCGGCACAGCGGTACACCCCCTTTTCCTTGCTGTTGTAGTACTTGCCGGTAAAGGCTCTCTCGGTGCCTTTACGGCGCAAAACCTCGTACTGCTCGGGACTCAAGGTTTTTTTCCATTCAGCGTCGCTTCGTTTGCTATCCTGGTTCATGGTATTCCTCTCTGTTATGTGTTCG
>CAZFMD010000150.1:0-2961 GCA_964520025.1 uncultured Spirochaetaceae bacterium | reverse complement strand
AGCGTCGCTTCGTTTGCTATCCTGGTTCATGGTATTCCTCTCTGTTATGTGTTCGCTACGGCTAGATCGGTACTGCTCGATCGGCACGGCTCGATCGGCCCTATTCGTTCAAACTCCAATCGTACGCGTAGCCGATGCGACCGGAGTAGTTGTCCAGCTCTGTGGCCAGTTCCGGTGCGGCATGGCGGCGCAGATGGCGCAGCACACCCTCCTCGGATCCGTCGAAATCCTCCTGGAACCAGTCGTAGATGCTCGAAAGCACCAGCTTTTTTCCCTCAACGGACACGCCCCTGGGATGGTTGACGTACTCCCGCGCTCCCCTGTCCAGAAGCACTTCGAGGTTCGCTGCGGTGTATGCCCGGTTCTGCAGGTTCGGGCAGCCCATGCTGGCGCAGTTTACCGCGTAGTGAACCCGCGGATCCTTCCAGATCGGGCGGAGGATGCGATGCTCGATATCATTCAGGGAAATCTCCTCTCCCTCCACCTCGAGGAGCTTCGCCTCCCAGGGGCCCCGACTGAACAGGCCGGAGGAGAGGTCGATCTTTGTAATGCTGGATACCGGATAGTGATCCAGGATTACCCTGACGGTGACCGCGTTGTACAGGTTGATCCAGTAGGCCATCTGCTCCTCCCGGTTCAAACGTGAAACCGGAGTGCCCTGCAGGCGCTCGATGTAGGAATCCAGCAGCCGTCTGTCCCCTGCCGTCACATCTCCGTAGCGAATCCGATTGATTCCCGAAGGGTGATCGGTGACCAGGTACCGGTTCAGGAAACGGTCCCAGGCCGAGTGATCCACCTTGACGGTGCTGGCCGCATCATGTCTATTCCACCTGGGCCAAAGGTCCGCCTTCGGGGCGGCCCCGAGATTATTGGCCGCAAGCAGCGACAATGCCAACACGGTCAGAATGATAAAAACTCCATTCCTGCGCATCGATAAACCTCCCCGTGCGTTGCTCTGAAGGTGTTACCATTCAGAGGGCTCTAGAACATTAATGCTTACTGAAAAAATAAGGATTTTTGCGGGGGATTACAAATTCCGCCGGGGCCCGTGATACAAAGCAGGCGTTTCTAGCCTGGAGGATTTGAAGGTTTCAGCCGGCGCGGAATAGAGTCCTTGCCACTTTGCTGCCCAACACCTGATCCAAAGGATAACGGCCGTTTGCCACGACGGTATCGATACCGTGGGAGGCTACCATCTTTGCGGCGCGAACCTTGGAGGCCATCCCGCCGAGTCCGAGGGGATTGGACTCTTTGGCCGCCATCTGCTCGATGCGGCGGTCGATCAGCCGCACCTCATCGACGAACTTGGCCCGGTGTTCCTGTTTTGGATTTCCCTGATACAGACCATCGACATCGGTGAGGATCAGGAGCAGCTGGGCCTTGATCCGAACCGCGACCATGGCCGCAAGGATGTCGTTATCCGTGAACACGGGCTTGAACTCCACCTCCTCTTTGTTGATCATGTCGTTTTCATTCACGATCGGGATTACCCCGCCGCGCAGGTAGGCTCCCATGATCTCCCGGATCGTCGACTCCTCGCTCTTCGAGGCAAAGTTGTGATGGGTGAGCAGAATCTGGGCCACGTGGATGCCTTCGGACTTGAAATAGTCCTTGTAGTACTTCATCAGCCGGACCTGACCCATCCCCGACATCATCTGGAGCTCGAGGGTCTCGGTCGGGCGGATCGTCTGTCCTGCGATCTCCATACCCGCAGCCACGGCTCCGGAGCTGACGATGGCGATCTCATCGCCCTGTTTCTGCAACGCGGCTATCTCACGCACTTTGCCCTTGAGCCAGCGGTAGTTCAAGCGATTGTTCCGGCTGATCAGAGCGGTTCCGATCTTGATGCAGATTCTCATGTTTGATCCGTGCGGGACAGCTCGTCGGGGGGTAGCTCTCCGGAGGGCAGATCCCGGTGGGTGAAGCCCTTGCCCCCGCCTGCATAGTCGGCCACGACCTGGCCGCCCCCCTCTAGTATGTACTTGGTGCTTGTCAGCCCTTCCAGACCGACGGGTCCCCGGGCATGGATCTTTCCCGTGGAGATACCCACCTCCGCACCCAGGCCGTAACGGAAACCGTCTGCGAAGCGGGTCGAGCAGTTCCACATCACCGAGCTGGAATCCACGTCGGAGATAAAGCGGCGGGCCGCCTGCTCATCCCGGGTCACGATGGCATCGGTATGGTGGCTGCCGTGGGTGTTGATGTGATCCACCGCCTCCGGCAGGCTGTCCACCACCCGGATCGAGAGGATCAGGTCCAGATACTCGGTGTTCCAGTCCTCCTCCGCGGCGGCTTTCACTTGGATGATGCCCCGGGTCCGCTGGTCCCCGCTCAGCTGTACCCCCTCCAGGCGTTCGGCCAGCCGGGGCAGGTACTCCCCGGCTACCTCTGCATGTACCAGGAGGGTTTCGATGGTGTTGCAGACCGCCGGATACTGGCACTTGGCATCGAAGGCCACCTCTACGGCCATATCCAGGTCCGCGTCGCGATCCACGTACAGGTGGCAGATCCCGTCGGCGTGCCCCAGAACGGGGATGCGGGTGCTCTCCTGGATCCGGCGCACAAGCTCATTGGAACCGCGGGGGATCATCAGGTCGATCCAGCGATCCAGCTCCAGGAGCTCTCCGATCTGCTCCCGGGTCTCCACCAGGTGCAGGGTATCCTTGAACACCGGGTCCACCGCCTCCGCCGCCCCCCGGATCAGCTGGAAGAGGATGCGGTTGGAGTGGAGGGCTTCGGAGCCGCCTTTGAGGATCACCACGTTCCCCGACTTCACGCAGAGGGTGGAGATCTGTACAAGGGCGTCCGGCCGGGATTCGAAGATTACCCCGATCACCCCGATCGGCACTGTTGTCTGTTTCAGGATCAGGCCCCGATCCAGCTCCCGTGCCAGGAGGGTCCTGCCCACAGGATCCTCCAGCCGCCCCACATCCCGGACACTCTCCACGATCTGGTCGATCT
>CAZFMD010000149.1:3976-7821 GCA_964520025.1 uncultured Spirochaetaceae bacterium | reverse complement strand
CTGCGGCCGGTAACGGATTTCTCCGCCAGGATCTTCTCCTCCGCCTCGCTGCGCAGGTGGGGGCGATAGCGCCGGGTGAGGGTCAGCCAGAAACGGTGGCGGGCCAGGGCCGGGTCGGCCAACAGCTCTGCCGCACGCTTCTCATCCACGTGGGCCCATTCCAACTCGAAGAACAGCAGCTGCTGCTGAAGCCGAGAGGAGTGTTCCTGGAGTCGTTGCAGCAGCGCTCCCCGGGTTGGATCCTCCGTGTTCGTGGACCAGTTGAGATAGGTGAAGGTTCCCGCCTTTCCGGAGAGCTCCAGGATCTGCTCGTACTCCTCGATCGCCCCTGCCAGCTCCGAAGCCCGCAGCTCGGCGATTCGGCCTCGATACTCGGCGGCAAAGCGCTCAGCCTTCCGACTGGATTCGGATAGATCCTTCTCCAACTGGGGATCCTCCCCTCCGCTGTACAGATCTCCGAGATTCCACAGAACCTCTCCCGCCCCGGCTGAACCGTTCATTCCTCACCTCCCCTTTTTAATGCTTGAGATTTCAATATAATGAAGCCCGGCGATCTTAGCAAACAGTCAGCGGAGAAGCAATAGCGGGACCTGTGGGCAATGGATCATGAGCGACAACAGGGTTGAAGGGATGAATCCGAAGTTTAAAACAAAACGAATCGGTGATGCCGAGATGCACCCGATCGGGATCGGCACCTGGGGCATGGGGGGCGAGCGTTGGCCCGACGGTACCGTCTGTGCGGACTACGACAACGACCAGCGGGAGATCGAGGCGATCCGCTACGCTCTGTCCAAGGGGCTGAATCACATCGACACGGCCCAGTTCTACGGTGCTACCCACACAGAAGAGCTGGTGGGAGAGGCGATTAGAGGCTTGGATCGGTCCAAATTGTTCATCGCCTCCAAGGTATGGAAATCCCACGCCAAACGCAGTGCAACCCCGCGCGCAGTGGAGGGCATGCTCGCCCGACTGGGGATCGAAAAGCTCGACCTGCTCTACGTGCACGCTCCCTGGGACGGGATTCCCATGCAGGAGTATATTCTCGGCCTGGATGATGCCCTGGCGGCCGGGCTGACCGACAGGATCGGGGTCAGCAACTTCACCCTGGAACAGCTGCAACAGGCCATGCGGATCACACGCCATCCGATTTGCGCGGATCAGGTGCACTACAATTTGCTCGAACGATCCGGGGGGACCGAACAGTTGCTTGGTTTTTGCAGCAACGAGGGAATTGCAGTGGTGGCCTACCGCCCCCTGGAGCGCAGGCTATTGGCGGACAGGCACCATGAGCCTCTGCTGGTTGAATTGGCCGAGAAATACTCCAGGACTCCGGCTCAGATCGCCCTGGCCTGGCTGATCGGGCAGGACGCGGTCATCCCGATCCCCAAGGCTTCCCAAAGCGCTCATGTCGATGAGAACCTCGGAGCTCTGGAGGTGATCCTCGAGCCCGGGGATCGGCTCTTGCTCGATAACATGGATTTCGGGAACGGGTGAATCGGGCGCCGGCCGGTAGCAGTCGGGCAGGCGTGGCTGACAGTATTGTTGAGCTTGAACAGTCGCGGTTCACGAGGGGATTCGTATGGAAATGGTGAAAAGCAGAGAAATCAGGCTAAAGCAATGGCCGAAAGGGCTGCCGGCTCATGCAGATTTCGAAATTGTCAACACCGAAGTCGGCGAACTCGGAGAGGGAGAGCTCCTGGTTCGCAACGTATTTATGTCAGTCGACCCGTACATGCGGGGTAGATTACGGCCGGGAAAGAGCTATGTGGCGCCCTTTGAGCTCGGAGGGCCGCTGAGCGGCGGCGCCGTCGGGATCGTGCTCGAATCGCTCAACCCCGCCTTCCCGCAGGGCACCCATGTGCTGTCTGATATGGGCTTTCGTGAATACTTCGTGTCGGACGGATCGGACCTTGAGCCATTCGATCCCGGATCGCACCGGCCGAGCGCCTATCTCGGGGTGCTCGGCATGCCGGGACGAACTGCCTACACCGGGCTTCTGGAGATCGGAAAGCCGGAGCCTGGGGAAACCGTCTACGTCTCGGCTGCGGCGGGTGCCGTGGGTTCGGCGGTCTGTCAGATCGCGAAGATCAAGGGCTGCCGAGTCGTTGGCAGCGCGGGGAGCGAAGCGAAAGTACGCTGGCTCCTGGAGAAAGCCGGTGTGGACGGCGCCTTCAACTACAAGGATTACCGCAATATTGCCCGAGAGCTCCGCCGTCAGTGTCGCGACGGTATTGACGTTTGCTTCGACTCAGTGGGTGGCGATCACCTGGAAGCGGCGATTGCCAACATGAACGATTTTGGGCGGATCGTCTCCTGCGGCATGATCTCCCGCTATAATAAGACCGAGGCGGTGCCGGGACCGGCCAATCTCGCCCTGTTCATAACCAGGCGGCTGCGCATGCAGGGATTCATCGTGTCGGATTTCCCGCAGTACAGGGAACCCTTCGAGGGCGACATGAAAGCCTGGCTAGCGGAGGGCTCGGTAGTCTATGAAGAAACGGTTGTTCATGGCATCGAGAATGGAATTGAAGCACTGATTGGGTTATTCAGCGGAAAAAATCTCGGAAAAATGATCGTGCAACTGTAGCCCCTGCGACAGCCGGCCGGTCAGCCACCAGCCGGCGCGTCACCCGCTGTCGGCCACCCGGGGAACTTTCTCCTTCAGGATCCCCGAGAGAACACTCGCCGGATTTTCCACCTTGCTGAGGAACATCATGGCCGCGATGATGTAGGGTTTGTAGCCGGCCTGCCGGTAGGTGTCCAGGCGAAAACGTTCGAATACCGACGCCGACACCTCTCCGCGTTCACAGCTCACTTCCGATATATCCGCCGGCAGGCAGTGCAGGTACAGGGCGTTGTCGGTCTGCTTCATCAGCTGTTCGTTGCACTCCCAGTCCAGATAACGCTTGTTCAGCTGCAGGCACTCCGCTTCCAAATCGTCGAGACCCTTGGAATCCCCGGCTTTCAACAGCCCGGTGCGTCGCTGCATCACCTCGTAAGGGGCCCAGCTCTTGGGGTAGACGATATCCGCCCCTGAGAACGCTTCGGCCATGGAGTGAGACCTGCTGAAGAGCCCTCCTGCGGCCCGGCTGTTACTCTCTGCCAGCTCCTCGATCTCGGGGATGAGGGAGTACCCTTCGGGATAGGCCAGTCGGATCTCCATACCGAAGCGGCTCATCAGGCCGATGACCCCTTGTGGCACCGAGAGAGGCTTACCGTAGGAGGGGGAGTAGGCCCAGGTCATGGCGACCTTCTTTCCCTTGAGGGCTTCCAGGCTTCCAAAGTGATGGATCAGATGGAGCAGATCCGACAGGGCCTGGGTGGGGTGGTCCAGGTCGCACTGCAGGTTGACCAGGGTGGGGATCCGGGGCAGCACCCCCTCCCTGTGCCCCTCCCGTACCGCTTCGGATACCTCCTTCATGTAGCTGTGTCCGTAACCCAGGTACATATCATCCCGGATGCCGATGACCTCGGTGAGGAAGGAGATCATGTTCGCGGTTTCCCGAACCGTCTCACCGTGGGCGATCTGGGTCTTGGTCTCGTCCAGATCCTGGGCGGTCAGACCCAGAAGGTTGGCCGCGCTCAGGAAGCTGAAACGCGTTCGGGTGGATTTGTCCCGGAATATCGCCAAGGCCAGGCCGGAATCGAAGATTCTGGGTGAAAGGTTTGCATCCCGCATCCCCCGCAGGATATCCGCCACGGTAAGCACGGCCCGGATCTCCTCCTCCTGCTTGTCCCAGGTCAGCAGGAAGTCGTTGTTGTACATCTGCACGGTTTTCAGGGAAGCGAGGGTGTCGATCCTCTTCTGTATTTCTTTATCGGTCATGACTGCATTATACGCCGCG
>CAZFMD010000149.1:0-3876 GCA_964520025.1 uncultured Spirochaetaceae bacterium | reverse complement strand
GAGAGGTTGAGAAGATCCAGGCTGTTTAGAAACAGGTCGGCTTGGGCCTGCCAGAGCTCGTTTTCCACCTGCAGCAGCTCCAGCCGAGCCGATTCGACCCGCAGGGGAGTTCCGAGGCCCACTTCCAGCTTGCGCTGCTCATCCGCGGCGGTGCGGATCTTGAGCTCCATATTCTTCTCCAGCAGATCGATCCGGTCCTGGATGATGCTCTGCCGCAGGATCAATGCATCGTAGGTGTTGTCGATCTCCCGCAGGTTGGACTCCAGGGTTTCCCGGGCGATACGCTCGGAAGCCTCATTGACCTGTTCCCGGTAGGCACGTTTGCCGCCGGTATATAGCGGGACATCCAGGCCTATGGACAGGGACCAGTCCAGCTCTGTTCCTCCGCTGAACAAAGTGGAGAATGAGTCGCTGAAGCTTGCAGGAGGAACAGCTGGTACATCTTTCGCTCCTTCGTATTGCGGCAGAAGCGTTAAAGCTAGGCTGAGGTTCGGGGCGTCGGTTCTGCCGCTCAGAATGCTCTGAGCCTCGGCCTGTTCAAGGGAAAGCCGATCCTGCCGTACCGTCGGATTGTTGGCCCGGGCTTCGGCGACCAGCTCGGCTGTGTCGGCGGGTAGCGCAGGCGCTTGGAAGGCGTCGATGAGCTTGTAGGAGGCGAGTCCCATCTCTAGGCCCAGGGCCCCCGCCAGTCCCTGTTCTACCTGCAGGAGGGCGTACTGGCTCTCCAGAAGCGCTTCCCGCTGCAGACCGATCAGGATCTCCAGTTCCAGTAAATCGGTCTCCGAGGCCCGGCCTGCGTCCAGGTTTATTCGTACCTGGCGGAGGTTCTGATCCGCCAGTTCCAGGCTCTTCTCCAAATACTCGATGCTACGGCGCAGGCCGATCGCCTCTGTGTAGAGGCTGAAAGCGCCGTAGATGTTGCCGTTACGCGCCTCCATCCTCCCGCCCTCAGCCTTCCTCCAGTTGATCTCGCTCACTCTTCGGGCTGCGGAAAGCTGGCGCAAATCGAACAGCTTCTTGTTGATCCAGAACGGTTGACTGAGCACGAACGTTGCTGAAGGGCTCTGGACCACCGTTGTGGGTTTTTCGGTAAAGCTCATCGTGTTAGCCAGGCTGAGGCTGGCGATCCCGGCTGTGGGTAGGGCCTGGGAAAGGGACAGCCCGAAGGATACGTCGGATTTGGATCGCGGGTCCGGCGGCGTAACGTACGATACCCTGGCTGCAACCCCCCTCGAATACCCATACACAGGATCCATCTGCAGATCGATCTGCGGTTTGGTGTCCGCCAGGCTCTGGCGGTGAAGGGCTTCGGCTTGCCGTTCCAGGGCGTCGGCGATCTGCACGGCCGTGTTCTGTTCCAAGACCAGCCGAAGCACCTCCCCCACATCCAGGGCCGAGCTCTGAGCGGCCAGGGATATCGGAACAAAGAGGAGCGCGGTAAGCAGCGCAAACAATCTATTCCTAAGCATGAGTAGTTTCCTTTCTCAAGGCCCGTTGAGAGGCCCGGGCTTCTCGTTTCTCCCGCCGGCGATCATTGCGCCGTATGCGGCGGTCGCGAATGTCCTCGAGGATCCCGTACAGCGAGGGAATGATGAACAGGGCGGTGAAGGTCGAAAAGATCAGTCCGAAGATGATCGTGGCGGCCATGGGCCCCCAGACCACCGATTTCCCACCCAAACCAAGAGCCGTGGGCAGCAGCCCTGCGATGGTGGTCAGGGTTGTCAGCAGTATCGGCCGCAGGCGGGTCGTGGCTCCTTCAACCACAGCTTCGGCGGTAGTTTTGCCGGAGCGCTTGAGGTTGTTCACGTAGCTGACCAGTACGATCGAATCGTTGACCGCGATCCCAGCCAGGGCGACCCCGGCGTAGAGCACCGTGGTGGAGAAGGGTGTGCCGGAGACGAACAGGTAGAGAATTACACCCACGAAGGCGAAGGGGACGGTCAACAGGATCAGTGCCGGTTGCAGGTAGGATTTGAACTGTGTTCCCAGAATCAGGTAGATCAGGAACACCCCCAGCAGGAAGATGCGCAGGATCTGGGTGAGCAGATTTCCGAACTCGGCGAACTCTCCACCGACCTTGAGGCTGACCTCCTGGTACAGAGGTCGCAGGCTGTCATCGAACAACCGTCTGACCTGGGCGTTGATCATACGCACCCGGGTCTCATCGTAGGCCTCCGCGGTCACGGTGACCTCTCGCTTGCCGTCCACCCGTCGAATCGCGGCCAAAGCCTTTCCTTCCTCCACGGAAGCCACGGTGGAGAAGGGAATCAGGCGACCGTCGGGGGAGGGAATCTTGAGCTGCAGCAACTGCCGTACAGAGTTGATCTGGTCTCCGGCGTAGCGCACGATCACGTCGATCTCCTCATTTTCCACGAAGATCGTGGTCGCGGTGATACCGTCGAAGGAACTGCGGATGAAAGATCCTATGGTAGCGGTGCTCAACCCCAAGGCTGCAGCTCGGTCCTGGTTGATCCGCACCCTCAGCTCCGGAGTGCCGACCTCGAGGTTGTCGCTGATGTTGTACAGCTCCGGATACTCCTCGAGTTTTTGTCGGATCTCTCCAGCTATGGTGGACAGCTCATCGTAGTTGTCGCCGAACAACCGGAAGGAGACCGGCGGTTCCACCGGAGGGCCGTTCTGCGCCCGACGGAACCGCACGTTTTCGATTCCCGGAACCGCAGCGGTGAGCTCCTGAACCTCCCGCATGATCTCGACGATGGGCCGGGTTCGTCCCTCGTCCTTTTCGATGATATCCACGACGATCTGGGCGATGTTGCCCTTGAACTCTATTCCCGTGTCGGTAGAGCTGGTCCCAATAGATGAGTTGATGGAAATGATCTCCCCCTGGCCGACCAGGGGCATGATGCGCTTCTCGTATTCCCCGACTATGCTCTGGGTCTTGGTTTTTGGAGAACCCGTGGGAAGCTCGATGTCTATGTAGAACAGGGTGAAGTCCTCCGAGCTGAACAGGTCCTGCTGCAGGGTGGTGACCAGGGCAAAGCTTCCGATCATCACCACGAACATCAGGGCGATCAGCAGGTAGCGACGCCGGTAGACTCGGGCGATGGCCCTGGAAAAACCAGCCTTGATACGATCAAAGCGAATCCCGAGTTGTCTCTTCGCTTTTCCGGACCACTCGGCAAAGTGCACCGGCAGGAACACGATCGCTTCCAGGGTAGAGGCAACCAGGGCGATAGACACGGTCAGGGGTATGACTCTCAGGAACCTTCCCAGCGTGCCGGGCAGGATCATCAGGGGTAAGAAAGCGGCAACCGTGGTCAGGGTGGCGGCGATCACGGGGACCACCACCTGGTTTGTTCCCTGGATAGCCGCATCGATTCGGGACAGACCCTCCTGGTTCAGGCGGTAGCTGTTCTCGATGATCACGATGGCGTGGTCTACGATCAAACCCAGCACCAGCACCAGGCCGAAGAGGGTGTTTGTGTTGAAGGTTTCACCGAACAGCTCGAGCACAACAAAGGTAATGGCGAAGGTCACCGGTATTCCCAATGCGATGATCAGGGCGTTGCGCACGCCGATGAACAGCAGCAGAATGCCGACCAGGAAGACCAGGCCCAGCAGGGCGTTGTTCACCAGCACGTCCAGGCTCTGGCGAATCTGCACTGTGGAATCTCCGAACAGGTTGATCGTCATCCCGGAAGGCATGGTTTGTTCGAACTCGGCAACAGCCTCCTTTACGCCGTTGACCACGGCCACGCTGTTACCGCGGGTCACCTTGGTTATCCTCAATACGATCGCCTGTTCCATGTTGAAGCGGGCATCCGCCCCACTGGGATCGAAGACCTCCTCCACGGTGGCCACGTCTGCGACGTGGACCACGCCGGTTGTCGATCCGTCGGGCGGCGATCCGCCGGG
>CAZFMD010000148.1:0-7825 GCA_964520025.1 uncultured Spirochaetaceae bacterium | reverse complement strand
CAGAAGGCTGAGCTCGAGGAAGCAAAGGATGAGCTGGCCGAGAGCCGAGAACGGCTGGAACAAGCCCGAACCGAGGAGGAGCGGGAACGTGCGGAGGCGGAAGCCGCCGAGCGGGAAAGGGAAGTGCGGGAGCGAGAGGCGGAAGTCGCTGAAACCGAGGCCGCAATCGCGGCCAAGGAGGAGGAGATCGCCGAGGAGCGGGAGCAGATCATCAGCGATGAGCGCGCTCAGGATAGACGGCCCCAGGGAGAGGGCGCCTTTACCTTCTCCGATCAGCTGTACTATCTCAAGGTCCGACCTCGCGCCGCCGACGGTTCGATCACCGGCACGCTGCACATCCTGGATCCGGTAGCCTCGGATGTACAGGCCAGCTCTCCGGTCAGCCACATCCGGGGACGGACCTTCTACTTCTTCAAGAGCTCGATTCTGGTGATCGGTCATGAGAGCAGCGCCACCTCTTCTGCTCGGCTGATGCTCCTGGAACCGCTCACCCTGAAAGAGACAACCCGCAGCTGGGAGGAGATCTATCCGGAAAGCTACGTGCTGCTGCAGGCCAGCTCCATCTATGCGGTGTTTCAGTCCGGCGGTGAATATTACCTGGGTCGTTTTGATGAGGCACTGCAGCTGATCAGCCAGTCCGAAGAAACCGTGGACAGGGACAGCGCCTTCTTTCTGTTCGGGGACAAGATCTACATCAACTCCTCTGCCCGTGATATTTTGGTTTTGAACCGGGAGGATCTGAAAGAAGAGGGTCTGATCCGCTGATTTAGTTGTCGAGGGCTTTACCGAGTACTCGATGCCGGTACAATAGCCCGTACATCAGCTTAGGGGGAATACAACTATGAAGCGGCTCAGTATTGCCGTCATCCTGCTGGTTCTGGCCTCGATCGCCTATGCCAACTCCATCGACCGCCGCATGCGGGCTCTGCTGGATGATCTGGCCAAGAAGTACGTTCTGACTCAAGAAACCCTGGTTTCGAAAAAGACGGTTACCCTTGTAGAAATCCGGAACATCTCACCTCTGGCGGAAGAAAACTACGTGGGTGAGGCGGTGGCCGAGCGCATCAAGACGGCC
The DNA here is from genome assembly GCA_964520025.1 of uncultured Spirochaetaceae bacterium. Taxonomy (GTDB): domain Bacteria; phylum Spirochaetota; class Spirochaetia; order SZUA-6; family DRHE01; genus JAFGQJ01. The sequence continues at coordinate 6,750 of CAZFMD010000148.1, read as the reverse complement.
ATCCAGGACAGCCTGGTGTTCACCTATGTGGACCGGGAACTGCTGGAGGAAGCCCTGGAAGAGATCGAGCTATCCCTCTCGGACTTCAGCGAGGGCAGCAGCGTGGAGGTCGGCCGCATCGAGGAGGTGGAGCTCCTGCTCACCGGCAGCGTGCTGGAGGAGGGGGAGGAATTCCTGATCACCCTCCAGCTGGTGGACGTGGAGACAACAACCCTGGTGGCGGTCTCCAAGACTCGTTTCGCCAAGGCGGAGTTAATCGAGGTGGGGAGCCAGTACGCCTTTGCCTATATCACGGCCAATGGAATCGGGACATCCTTACTGTTCTCACCCGCTCATTTTCTCGTCTACCCTCTTCAACCCAAGGTGCGCCACGGCGACGATGTCTACCACGCCTTCGCAGGCGGTGCGAGATTCTCCTACCGCCTGTCGAGGAAGTGGAAGGTAGGACTGGACGTGAGCTTTTCCACCCACGACGTGTACTACGGCAGCTTGCCCTTCAGTGCCGTGCAGAACGTGCCCCAGGAGGGGAAGGATTACGCATACACGCTTGGGTACATCACCCAGGATGGAACCGTGGAAACAACAGCAAACCCATCGTACGTACAAAACATCGCGGTCAACTACTCGGTGAACCAGCAGCCGTTGAGTTTTTCTCTGCCGATCTCCTACGTCCATTCCTTCGGCAGCCGCTTCAATATTTCGGCAGGATTGGGACCGACCGTTCAATTCATGCACTACCAGCAGGTCTACGACAGCATTCCCGTCCTGGTTGGAGATCTGGTCGCTATCCGCCGCAAGGAGATCTCCATGTGGTTTGTGGGGCTAGGTGCGCAGGCGAACCTGGAGCTGGAGTATTTCTTCCTGCCCAGAATCGCCCTGAACGTGGGGGGCAGTTTTCTCTACGCATTCCTGTTGCCCCAGGCGGAACGACAGGCGCACTGCACTACCAGCGGAGAATGGTACTACAGCAGGGATAAGTTCTCCTACGAGGCATTCCTGTTGGACCCTTTTCAGACGATCAACGGCGAGGAGTTGGACGAGAATCTCTACAACAACGGCTACGCACGGCTGTACGCCGGGATTTCGCTGTATTTCTAGGAATGAGCTGACCGTTAATCCAGCCGTTTCTCCAGTTCGCTCTCCTCGGCCCGGGCGATTCGTCGGCCGGTTTCCACGTCCACCCGCAGCAGCAGGATCATGCCTACGATAAAGAACACGATCAGACTCAGCACCGCGGGCCGACTGGATCCGAAGATGGCAACGGCGGCGGCGAACACCAGGGGCCCGAATATAGTAGCTACCTTTTCCATGATGCCGAACAGATCTGTTAGAAATCGACGCCTTCGGACTGAATCCCTTCGAGCTTCCAGATGGAACGCCTCTCACCTACGATCTGTTCTCGGCGAACTACCTGAAGCTGTATTTTGGCGAGACCTTTTACTTCTATAAAAACGAGAATCGTGTAGCTTAATAAACTGAAAATCGGATGCAGTAGGAATTGTTACTTTAGGGTTACGAAGCTCTTGATGCCCTCGATATACGTTGGTAGCTCAGCGACCAGCTCTTTCACTACCTGATGGATGATTTTCTCATCAATTCCGTTGTACTCATGGGAAAGGCGGCTTCGCAATCCCGCCAGTTTGGCGAAGCGTGCTGCCTCCTCGCTTGTGAGGATATTCAACTTCTCCAGTTGGGCAAATGAGCCGTGGTAATCGGTTGGTGGAGACAGCGTTTGTTCGGTAATCACATGGAAGTTGATGTCTATCATCCGCCCAATGATCCTTTCGAGTAGTCGCTCTGCTACCACCTCGTTTCTGAAATCCTCGAGGTATTCCGACAGATTCAGTTTTGCAAGTTCGCGGAGTTTTTCGAGATCCGACAGGATGAGATTGACCTTGCGCTCTACGAGCTCAGTGTTAACTGCCATCTCTAAGCCGAGCCAACCGTTTGGAATTGAGTTGCGCTTCTATCTTAAGGAAAGGTTTGTAGTCTTGATAACGGTGAAAGGCAAAAATCCGGAAGTTGTGGAAGTCCGTTTCATCACCGGATAGCAGTTGGCATTCCTTGTTGACTTCGTTCAACAGCAGAGGATCGGCGTGGTTCAGATTGACCAGATCCACCTCGGAAAAAGGAAATGCCTTCTGGAGCTCTACCGCGACATCCAGTGTTTTTTGCTCCTCCTCGTAGAGCACGCCCAGATCCAGATCGCTGTCTTTATGAACGGTTCCCCTGACTCGCGATCCGAAGGCCAGTACAAGTCGAATTTTATATTGTTCCCGAATAGAATCGAGGTGTTGCTTTTGATCTGCCTGAAGTTCTATCACACCTCATGCTATCCTGTCGGGATTGGGCCGTCAACGGCTCGATCCGTTGATCGATCCACTAAAGAGATCACCGCCGGGAACTGACCGTTAATCCAGCCGTTTCTCCAGTTCGCTCTCCTCGGCCCGGGCGATTCGTCGGCCGGTTTCCACGTCCACCCGCAGCAGCAGGATCATGCCTACGATAAAGAACACGATCAGACTCAGCACCGCGGGCCGACTGGATCCGAAGATGGCAACGGCGGCGGCGAACACCAGGGGACCGAATATAGTAGCTACTTTTTCCATGATGCCGAACAGGCCGAAGAACTCTCCGCTCTTCGGTGCCGGTATCAAAGTGGAAAACAGGCTGCGGGTCAGGCCCTGGCTGCCTCCCTGGACACAGGCCACCAGCCAGGCCAGACACCAGAACTCGACAACGGAATCGAGAAAGAATCCCCAGACGGAGATCACCGAATAGACGAACAGGGCCAATAGCAGACTGCGCTTGGTGTTCATCTTGTCCGCCAGCCGGGAAAACAGAACCTTGCCGAGCAGCAACGCCAGCAGGAAGCAGACCACCTCGAGGGCGAAGATCATGCCGATGACCAATCCCAGATTGCTCTGCCGCAAAGGAGGCAGCACCTTCACCTCGGCAATACTAAAGGTATTGCCCGAGCTGCGTTCGTCCTTCTTCCCTTGATTGACCAGGCTGAGAAGGTGCTCGCCCGGGGCAGGGGCTTGAATGGTGACGATGTTCTCGTAACGCAGGTTGGATCTGTAGGCGTTGATAACCACCGGCTGGCCCTCTTCATCCGCAAGGGGACGGCCGTTGATCTCCACGGCCCAGATCCCGTGATCCGGACCCTCGCCGTAGGTGATGGTCAGCTTCTGGCCGTTGAAGGAGAAATCCACCTGAGCTGCCGCTTCGTCGCTTGTGCGATAGATCCTGTCCTCGTCACTGCGAATCGTTTCCGCTGAAACGACCTGCTCGCTCCAGCCGCCCCGGTAGGCGAACGCTTCATCGGTAGCGGCGTAGGCTCCTTCGCCCACTGCTCTGTCCGTTGCCGCATAGGCGGGCAGGGGTGCGCCGCTGATGTTCCCAGGCAGCAGGCGCTTGCCCCCGATTCCGATGACCGGTAACAGGACGATATTGAACACGATGAAGGCCATCACGATGTGCCGGTACCGGGTATCCTTGCCGGGCAGGCGGCCGAAGATCAGGCTGAAGGGGATGCCCACGAACTGGACGAGCAAAAGAGCCAGGATCAGCTCAAGGGCGCCGAATCCGAGCTCGGCGCCGTAGATGGCGGCCACGCCGATGATCGTTCCGATCCCATCGAGGTAGATCAGGGCGGCCAGCAGCAGTTTGAACAGCTCCTTGTACTGGCGGATGTCTCGGAAGGTATCCACGATCCGTTTGAAGCTCACCAAGAATACGCTCTGTCCCTTTTCGAGCCGGGCGGTCAGAGTGTGGGGCTCAGGGATGTTCTTGAGCAGGGGTATGGAGAACAGGGCCCACCAGAGAGCGACGCTGAGGAAGGAAAGCCGCGGTCCCCAGGTTCCGGGGAGCAGCTGGATCATCACCACGTTCACCGCCAGCAGCAGGCCGCCGCCAAGGTAGCCCATGGCGTAGCCCCTTGTTGACACCCGGTCCTGGTCCTCGATCTTGGCCACATGGGGAAGAAGGGCGTCGTAGAAAACATTGGCGCCGGCAAATCCGATACGTCCGAACACAAACAGGAGGGAAGCGAGCAGCCAGTTACCACTCTTCACGAGTACGAGCAGCCCGGAGGCGACAACGCCCATACCGACAAAGATCGACAGGAATTTTTTCTTACCCCGCATCACATCGGAGATCGTACCCAGTATAGGAGCGACTACCGCCACGATGAACAGGGATATGGTCAAGCCCGCACTCCAAAAGGCTGTTGCCACCGCCGGGCTGGGCAGGGTGGAGGCGGCTACCTGGCTGTAGTACACGGGCAGAACGGCGGCAGCCACTGTGGTGATAAAGGCGGAGTTGGCCCAGTCGTACATGGTCCAGGCCCGAATGCGCTTTCGATACTCCCTGTCGATCATACGAATCCTCCTGTGTGACTTTTATAACCGCCTCTGCTTTGCTCTGCAAGCCGGCGGTCTATCGGAATATTCCGGACTAGTCCCAATCCAGTATCTCCCTCAGCACCCGCCCTTGCGCTGCGGGCAGCTCGAGTCCCAGGAGGGCTGCCAGGGTGGGGCCCAGATCCACGATGCAGAGGCTGTTCAGGTCGATACCCCTGCGAACTCCGGAACCCGCGGCGAAAAACAGGGAGGTGTAGCCGGGACGGTCCGGGTGGTAACCGTGGACGGAACGGAAATTCTCCTTGGCCGGAGCAAGCACCTGCCCTTCGATTTCCGGCACGAAGTAACAGCCGGCTTTGGCTTCCAGGACGTAATCGATGGAATCTCCGAGCTTCATCCGCCGGACCCGGTCTCGCGGGTACACGGTTTCTATAACCGCGCTGCTCCCCTTCTGAAGCTCTGAAAACACAACCGCAAGCCTGTTGTGGACAGAGTGGTCCGCCGGATCACGGAGGCTCACCTGGGCGGATCCGTCGCAGGTGTTGGCCCAGGCCTCCCAGCGGTTCAGCCTGCGGCCTTGGGCGGAGCGCCGGCCGGCTGTACCATCGGGCTCGAGCTCGAGCAATCCCGCCTTCAGAAACGCCGCGTTGATGCGGATGCGGGTATGGACGTCCATGTAGGCGTGATCCCCGAACACGACAAAGGTCGTGTCCTCAGACGCCCCGGAGTCCCGGACGGCGCTCAAGAGGGTGCCCAGCCGCCGATCGTGATCTTCCAGGACCCTTTGTGTTTCCGGGGCTCGAAAGCCGTAGCGGTGGCGGGTTCCGTCCAGATCGAGGAGGTGGAGCAACAGCAGATTCGTTTTTCGCTTCCGGATCAGGCGGGCTGCGACCTCGGTGGTGAAATTGTCGAGGTGGAAGTACTGCAGGTTCTTGAGCACCGACCGGTAGCGCAGCCCCATATGCAGCATGAAGAGGGGGCTGCCGCCGGTGAACAACAGCCAGGGGTAGACCTGGCCGGGGCGGGTGGCTTTGATCTCCGGAATCACGTAGTGATTGCCGGATCGGGCGGCTCCCGGCCAGAGCAGGGTGGCGGTTTTCAGGCCGTGGCCTCGTGCCACCTCATCCAGTGCAGCAACCCGGAGGAAGCGACGGTACCAGTGCCAATCCGGAGAGGTGCGGCCCGGCTGAAAGAGGGTGTTTGCATTGATTCCATGCCGGTGCGGGTAGCACCCGGTAATCAGGCTGGCATGCAGGGGATAGGTTTGAGTCGGATAGATACCCCGCATTTCCCGGCAGACCGAACCGTGCTCCATCAGGCTTCGGAAGTTGGCGAGCGATTCCAGATGCGGCAGATCCGCCGTGGACAATCCGTCTATGGATACAACAACCACGCTCCGGTGCATAGCGTGTCGGTAGTGTAGGGTTTTCATTTACAGAAGACAAGCGGTGGAATTGTTTTTGACACGACACGGTGAGATTCGGTAGAATCGGCGCGGGAAGCGATTTTGACTGAAAATTCCATTCCTGGTCGAACCACCCTGTTTGTCCTCCTCCTGGCCTTGCTCTGGGGCGGCAACGTCGTAGCGATCAAGATCGGTCTGCGCGGTATGCCGCCCCTTGCCGCCGCGGGAATCCGCTTCGCCGTGGCGCTACCGCTGATCGCACTCTGGGCTCGGCTGCGTCATGTCTCCCTCAAACCACGAGCCGGTGAGATCGTTCCCATCCTCGTCATCGGTGTGATCTTCACGACCCAGATTGCCATTCTCAACACGGGAACCCGACTGACTCTGGCCGGGCGGGCTACCGTGATTCTTCACACCTATCCGGTGATTGTGGCCTTCCTGGCCCACTTCATCATACCCGGAGACCGTCTGTCCTGGATCAGGCTGATCGGTGTAATCTGCGCCTTCGCCGGTATCGTGGCCGTGTTCTGGGAAAAGCTCTCGATTGGCACCGGAGGAAGCATCGTAGGGGACACGCTCTGCCTGGGAAGCGGTTTCCTGCTCGGATTGCTGACCGTGCTGATCAAGCGCTACGTCCAAAGAATAGAAGAAGCACGGCTCCTGGTCTGGCAGATGACTATCGGGGTGCCGCTTTTTTTTCTACTGCATGTTGTGCTGGAGAGGGGAAGTTCTTACCAGTTTTCTACCCCTGTCATTACCGCCCTGCTCTATCAGGCCATCGTGGTCGGGGTGTTCTGTTTTCTGACCTGGTTTTCCATCCTCAAACGGCATTCCCCCAGCCGGCTCACCGTCCTGTTCTTCACAGCGCCGCTGTGGGGTCTGCTGCTCAGCCGCCTGCTGCTGGGAGAGGGAATCTCGATCGGCCTGGGAATCGGAGCCGCCATGGTGGCTCTGGGGATCTTCCTGGTCAACCGCGGTTGA
>CAZFMD010000147.1:0-7842 GCA_964520025.1 uncultured Spirochaetaceae bacterium | reverse complement strand
CCATGGAGACCCACCTCGAGGTGGTCGAGGGCATGCAGTTCGACCGCGGCTACCTGTCTCCCTACTTCGTTACCAACAGGGAGAATATGACCACGGTGCTCGAGGATCCCTACATCCTCATTCATGACAAGAAAGTGTCCAGCATGAAGGATCTGCTTCCGATTCTGGAAAAGATCGCCCAGGCCGGGAAGCCGATGCTCCTCATCGCGGAGGATGTAGAGGGTGAAGCCCTGGCAACTCTGGTCGTGAACAACCTGCGTGGTACCCTGAATGCCTGTGCCGTGAAAGCCCCCGGTTTTGGGGATCGCCGCAAGGCCATGCTGGAGGATATTGCCGTCCTGACCGGCGGTCAGGTGGTTTCCGAAGAGCTGGGCCTCAAGCTGGAAAACACGGACATGAGCCAGCTGGGACGAGCCAAGACGGTGAAGGTCGACAAAGAGAACACCACGGTCATCGAAGGAGCCGGAAAGGCTAAAGACATCAAGGACCGCATCGGGCAGATCAAGGTCCAGATCGAGGAAACCACCTCGGACTACGACCGGGAGAAACTGCAGGAACGGTTGGCCAAGCTGGCCGGCGGTGTGGCCGTGATCAACGTGGGCGCCGCAACCGAAGTCGAGCTCAAAGAGAAGAAGCACCGGGTGGAGGATGCCCTGTCGGCAACCCGTGCAGCCATAGAGGAGGGAATCATCGCCGGCGGCGGTGTGACCCTGGTCCAGTCTGTAAAGGCTCTGGAAGCCTTTAACCTCAAGGGCCTTACACAGGACGAGCAGGTCGGCTACCGTATCGTAAAGCGTGCCCTGGAGGAACCGATGCGCCAGATCGCCGAAAATGCCGGTCTGGACGGACCCGTGGTGGTCGAGCGTGCCAAGAAAGAGAAGAAGGGCAACGGATTCGATGCCGCCAAGATGGAGTGGTCCGACATGTTCGCCCACGGGATCATCGATCCCGCCAAGGTGACTCGTTCTGCCCTGCAGAACGCCGCTTCGATCGCCGGCTTGCTGCTGACCACGGAGGCCACGGTAACCGATATCCCGGAGAAAGAGCCTGCCGCACCGGCCATGCCTCCGGGAGGCGGCGGAATGGGCGGAATGCCGCCGTACTAAGCCTTGAGAGAGGTTGGTTTACCCGCCGGGCCTGCGAGTTGTCGAACATCCGTTCGTTTTGCTTGGTCCCTTGCAGGTAAGCGGGCAGACCCAAGAGACTATATAAACCCCCGGGATCGGAATCGGTTCCGGGGGCTCTTTTTTGTGCGCCCGGCGGCGCCGATTGTCTGCCGCAGGACCGGCTATCTGCGGCGGGATAGGCAAATGCCGGTGTGCCGGCATATGTCCGGGTACCCACTCGGGTTGTGGGGATGCTCGCCTCTTGCCTGCGATCCCGAAAACACTCTGATCCGGCAATCTGAGGGTTTGTCTTGAGCACGATCTGGTGCGATCTTTTCATCAACTCCTGGAGGCCACGATGAATCCCCTGATCATACTGCAGCCGAGTCTGCGTGCCCTGGATCCCCACACCTGTACCGATTCCAATGCGGTGCGCAACTGGCGCTATGTCCTGTACGAAGCCCTGGTGGAGCACGGCGGTGAGCTTTTCACGCCGGTGCTGGCCGAGAGTTGGCAATGCACCGAGAATGCCCGGTCCTGGATTTTTAGGCTTCGGGAGGGTGTACGCTTTCATGACGGCAAAGTCCTGACCGCCCGGGACGTTGTATACAGCCTGCAACGGGCGACCGGGCCCCTGATCACCGGTGAGCTGTTTGCCGTTACCTTTCACAACTATCTGGCGGACATGGAGCTGCGGGCTTTGGACGCGCGCACGGTTGCCCTGCACACCCCCGAACCTATGGCCGATCTTCTGGAACTGCTTTGCGACTTGGTCATTATTCCGGAGGGGGCACTAGGCGAAGGTGTGTTGGCCGCTGATGACCCGGAAAGCGGCAGGCGGTTGCCCCCCGGCAGCGGTCCGTACAGGCTCGAATCCTTTGCTGAAGGGTCGGCGGTGCTGCGTTCCTGGGCGCAGTACTGGCGAGGCGCGAGAAAACAGGAGCGTGTGGAGTTTCGGGGTGTACCGTCGGAGGCCAGACGCATCGAAGCGTTGAACAGCGGGAGCGCGGACCTGATCACCCAGCTCAGCCCTGCATCGGTCGGAGAGGTCGAGGGCTCAGGTGAAGGTGAGCTGTGGCCGATCGAATCAAATCTCTGCGTGATCTATCTGATGAACTTGGATACCGGCTATCTGGGAGATGTGCGTACACGCCGGGCCCTGAACTATGCTGCCGACAAGCGGACCATCATCCGCGAGATCCTCCACGGGCAGGGGGCGGCGTTGAACGGACCGCTTTCCAGCCTGCACTTCGGCTGTGATCCCGAGCTGCCCCCCTACGACCATGATCCCGAACAAGCACGGGAGTTGCTGGCCGAAGCGGGCCTGAAGGGTCAGGAGGTGTTGATACACTCGCCCCTGAGCCTTCCGGACGAAGCGCCCCGGTTGACCGAGCTGCTGGCCGAACAGTTCAGACAGATCGACATCGATGCCCGGATCGAATATCATGAAGATCGTTTTGAGTACGCCCGCAGCATCGCGGAGAAACGATTCCAGGGCCTTTTCTGCTTCGACTCCAGCCCGCTGAGCACCTTCCGGGTGCTTCGGGAGAAGCTGGATTCCCGGTTCCACGGACCCTGGTGGCAGGGCTACCACAATGAGCAGGCAAATGAGCTGCTCAGCCGGGCTGCGGCATCTGCGGATACGGCGGCCCGCCAGGTACTCTATCGGCAGGCCTACCGCATCTATCGCGATGAGGCGCCCTGGCTGTACCTGTACCGGCCCCACAGGCTCTGGGGTGTTCGGCGCTCGGCCAGGTCGGCGCTTCGGACCAACCGGGAAGCGGTTCTGCGCTTGTTTTAGCTAGGAGAGAGGTATGACGATACTATCCGCCGTGATTACCCTGATCCTGGTCATGGATCCCTTCGGGGGGATACCCGTATTTTTATCACTGCTGCAGCACAGCCCGGCACGGAGGCGGCGGATGATCATCCTCCGGGAGATGGCAATCGCTCTGGGTATTCTGATGCTGTTTCTATTCTTCGGGAAGTTCATCCTCTCGGGGCTGCACATCTCAGAGCCGGCGCTGAACATCTCCGGCGGGATCATCCTCTTCCTCATCGCTCTGCGCATGATCTTTCCCCGGCCGCAGCCGGTGGAGGACCGCGGCAGGGTGGAAGAACCGATCGTTGTGCCCCTGGCCGTGCCCCTGATCGCAGGCCCCTCCACGCTGGCGACGGTGATCCTGCTGGCCACCCGCCATCCCGAAGCGATTCTGAACTGGTTGGCAGCCCTGCTGATCGCCTGGTCCGCTGCTCTGCTGATCCTGCTGTTCGCCGATCTCCTGAGCAAGTTGCTCGGTACCAGGGTAATTCAGGCCATCGAGCGGCTGATGGGCATGATTCTCACAACCATGGCCGTACAGATGCTGCTCAGCGGAGTGGGGGTGTTTCTGCGATCCCTCTGAAACAAAACCGCCATATTGATGTCGATCTTGTAGGTGCAGGGATTGCTACGGAATCGACTGTTGGATCTCGATCTGGTAGCCTTCAGGATCGTTGAACACGAAAGCCTTGATCTTCAGCTCCTGACTCTCGAACATCTCTGAGAGCTCATCCACGCCGATCTCCCGGCAGTATCTGTAGAAGGCATCGACGTCGGGTACACGCAGACAGATCTGAACCGGTTTGACCGGGTGGGATTTGTGCATCCCCCGGGTTTCGTCAACCACGCCCACGTAGCCCGCCTCGCTTATCCTGTAGATCTTGCACCAGCCCTGGTCGATCTCCATGGGGAATCCCAGGGTTTTTTCGTAGAAATCGATTCCTTTCTGCAAATCCTTGTAGTAGATGAAGGTGATGAGTTTTTCCGCTTTGTTTCCCGGCAGCTGGGGTCGTTCCATACGCTGTCCTTCCTTTCTTCTCCTGTTGCTGTCCTGCCCTATTCCGGCCCGAGTGCAAATTCCGAGCCGATCCAATTCCGACTCCTCGTTGCGATGGCTGAGTCGTAAATGGATTTGTGGTCCACATCATGGACCATCCGTGAAACTCTAGATACCATTGATTTGCAGACCCTGTCAAAGGCTTGATTGGCAGGTTTCCCATAGTTGACGGACGGAAAACCCTGTGATATAAAAAAATGAAATGACATTCCACGATCCGGTCCCAATTACTCTCCGGTGACCAGGGAACCAAGCAGATAAGGCGGAATAAAACCCCATGGCAATCTACAGTGAAGAGGTAGCGGATTACATTTGGCGGAACGGACAGATCATTCCCTGGGCCGAGGCTACGATCCACGTCAACGCCGTGGGGCACGCCTCGGTAGCGGGTATCTTCGAGGGCATCAAGGCCTACTGGAACGAGGAACAGGGCGAGTTGTACGTTTTTCGCCTGGCCGAGCACCTGGAACGTTTCCTCAACTCGATCCGGATGGTTCGCTACGGCTTCGAGTACAACAGGGAGCAGCTGCATCAGGCCGTGCTGGAGCTGCTCAGGGCCAACAACTACCGCCGGGGAGTGTACATCCGACCCTACATCTTTCAGAAGGGGATCGTCCGGGAGTTGCTTCAGGCCCAGCCCGGCAAAGCCACGGAACTGATCATCGATTCCTGGCCCTTCGCCTCCTACCGGGACATGAGCCAAGCCCTGCATGTCTGCGTCAGCTCGTGGACTCGCATCTCGGACAACGTGATGCCCCCGCGGCTCAAATGCTTTTCCAACTACCACAATGGACGCCTGGCGGCCATGGACGCGGTGGTGGCCGGCTACGACTGGCCGATCATGCTCGATGACCGGGGAAAAGTAAGCGAAGGTCCCGGGGCCTGCCTGCTGCTGGTGCGCCAGGGCAAGGTCATCGCACCGCCGGTAACCAGCGCCATCCTGGAAAGCGTGACCCGGGAGACGATCTTCACCCTGTTGGAGGAGGTTCTGGACATACCCTTTGAGCAGCGGGAGGTCGACCGGACCGAGCTGTACGTGGCCGAGGAGGTCTTCTTCGTGGGAACCGGCTGGGAGATCATGCCGGTGGCCTCGGTGGACAGATTGCCCATAGGCAATGGGGAGACCGGGCCCATCACCCTGCGCATCGCCGAAGCTTACAGCCGGGTGGTACACGGTCAGGATGACAGGCATCCGGAGTGGCGGACCCCGGTCTGGGAGCAGGGGCGGTGAGGTTCGAGCAGCGTTTCCAGCCGCCGGATCTCCAACCGCTGATCGCGCCTGCCACCATTGCCGTGGTCGGAGCCTCGGAGAATCCCGGCCCGGGTCTGCAGACTCTGGAGAACCTGAGGCAGCTCGGCTACGGCGGAGAGATCTATCCGGTGAATCCCCGCTACCAGGAGGTGCTGGGACTGCCCTGCTATCCATCCCTGGCCGCGGTGCGTGAGGCGGGACACACCATAGATCTGGCGGCAATCCTTCTCAACAGAAATCTCGTGCTGCCCATCCTGGAGGAGGCGGCAGCTGCCAAGGCCCGGGCGGCCTGGGCCTTCGCCAATGGTTTTGCAGAGGCCGGCGAGGAGGGCAGGGCGCTGCAGCAGCAAATCACCGATCTGTGCCGGAAGCACAACATCCTCTTCTGCGGTCCCAACTGCGTGGGGATTTTGAACTTCAACGGTAAAGCCGGGGCCTACAGCGCTCCGGCGCCCCGGGAAATCGTGGCCGGAGATATCGGCATGGTTGCCCAGAGCGGCTACGTCTGCATCCAGGTGGCCAATGCCAATCGCGGCCTGGGGTTCAGCATGATCCTTTCGGCGGGCAATGAAGCGGTGGTGGACGCCACCGATTACATCGGCTACATGCTGGAGGATCCCGCAACCCGGGTGATCATGGCTTTCATCGAGCAGTTCCGCCGCCCCGAGAGGCTCCCCGCCCTGGCTCGCAGAGCCCGGGAGCTGGGCAAGCCGATCGTGCTGATCAAGGTAGGCCGTTCGGAGATGGCCCGGAGGGCTACCGCGGCCCACACAGGCGCCCTGGCCGGTTCCGACGACGTTCAGGACTCTCTGTTCAAACAGCTCGGGTTGATCCGGGTGGAGGATCTGGATGAGATGTTCGAGACCGCGGAGCTGCTCGCCAAGTGGCGCGACAGGCTACCCGGGGGCAACGGCGTGTTCGCCGCGACGCTGTCCGGCGGCGTGATCAGCCTGCTCGCCGACCTGGGGGAGAATCTGAATCTTCGTTTTCCCGGCTGGTCGGATGCGGGTCGAGCCAAGGTAAAAGAGTTCCTGCCCCCATACGCGGGGGTGGACAATCCGCTGGATGCATGGGGCTTCGGCAAGGTCGAGGAGGCATACCTGCCCTGCCTGAGCGCCGCGGCGCAGGAGCCGGAGGCCGATCTGATCCTGGTTTCCCAGGATGTGCCGGGAGGTATGGCCCCGCGCCAGGTCGATCAGTATGCCGCGGTGGCCGAAGCAGCCGCGGCGGTGTACGCCGGCACGGGTAAGCCCATCGTGTTTCTCTCCAACCCTTCAGGAGGATTCGATGCCAGGATCCGGGGAATCCTGGATCGCGCCGGAGTGCCCCTGCTGCAGGGAAGCCGGGAGGGACTGCGGGCCATCGAGCACGCGATCAGCTACGCGGAGTTTTTAAGGGGGAATCCTCCCCCAGCCGCGGGCGCGGCCCCCTCTGCGGCGGCAGAAGAGGTTCGCTCCCTGTTCGATCGAAGCCGGGGAGCCATGACAGAGTTCCAGAGCAAGCAGGTGCTGGCCGCCTACGGAGTGAGCTGCACCCCGGAGCTGCTGTGCGGCTCCGCCGATGAGGCGGTTGCAGCGGCCCGGGAGATCGGGACGCCGGTGGCCCTCAAGGTCATGTCCCCGCAGATCCTCCACAAGACCGAGGCGGGCATCATCGCCCTCAATCTCACCGGAGAGCAGGAGATCCACCGGAGCTACGACAGGCTGCTGGCGGCGGCCCGCAGTTACGATCCGGATGCGAGCATCGACGGGGTGCTGTGCCAGCGGATGGCCACCGGCGCGGTGTCCGAAGCGATCGTGGGCCTGTTGATCGACCCCCAGTTCGGGCCGGCGGTGATCTTCGGTATGGGCGGGGTCATGGTGGAGGTTCTGGGCGATCGGGCTCTGGGCATTCCGCCCCTGGATCGAGACACGGCCAGGGGCATGATCGAACAGACCCGCACCTGCCGAATCCTCAAGGGGTTTCGCGGGGCTCCTCCGGCGGATATGGAGGCTCTGATCGACGTGCTGATCGCGGTGGGCAATCTGGCGGTGGATTGGTCCGAGCGCATAGAGGCCCTGGATATCAATCCCCTGCTGATCATGCCGGAAGGAAAAGGGGCGGTGGCCGTGGATGCCCTGTTGGTGCTGAAAGAGGTCGAATGAAATTTGTAATGCCCTCTGCAACCGCTGCTGATGAGGTTGCAGAATATCATCATAGCAGGAGGTAGGAAGTTTGAAGCAGATACTATCCGGAAACGAGGCGATCGCCCGAGGAGCCTATGAGGCGGGAATCGAGATCGCGACCGGTTATCCCGGTACGCCGAGCTCGGAGATTATCAAAACGATCGCCCTCGAGTACGGAAACGACATATACACCGAATGGTCCACCAATGAGAAGGTGGCCATGGACGCGGGTGCCGGGGCCGCCTATTCGGGGCGACGCACCCTGGTCACGACCAAGCAGGTCGGTATGAACGTGCTTTCCGACTCGCTGATGTACGCCGTGTATACAGGGGCGGAAGCCGGCCTGGTCGTGGTAACCGCGGATGATCCGGGGATGTTCAGCTCGCAGAACGAGCAGGACAACCGCTGGTACGCCCGGCTGGCCAAGATTCCACTGCTGG
>CAZFMD010000146.1:4598-7854 GCA_964520025.1 uncultured Spirochaetaceae bacterium | reverse complement strand
GATCGAAATCGTAGTAAAAGCCCTCCTCGATCGCCGGGCCGATGGCGATCTTGGTTCCGGGAAACATCTCCAGCACCGCCTCGGCCATGACGTGGGCGGTAGAGTGTCGGATCTTCAATAGTTTGTCTTGGTTTTTTTCCACAGTTGCCTGTTCTACCATCGTAAACCTCCGGGTAATAAAAAAGCCTTCGTACAACGGACTGAATCATGACACATCCGAGGTACAAAGGCCTCTCCACGCCCTGGATTTCCCCAGGAGTGGAGTGAATTATGCTGTAGTGTTTTGTAGAAAAATGCTCATCTGCCTACTTAAAATCTTCGGTGTTGCTTGGTCTTGTCAAAAGTAGAGATAATCCCTGCCCGTGTCAAGGGATTAGAGCCGACCATTTTGCAGCCGGCGAGCTCTCAACCGGCCAAAGCCTCCTTGGCAAAGGGAACCGTATCCTTAGGGCTGACCTTGTACCAGGCCTGAATCACCTTTCCCTGCTCGTCGAGGAGAAAGGAAGAGCGAATGATGCCCTCGTACTCCTTGCCATACATCGATTTCTTGCCCCAGGTACCGTAGGCGTCGGCGGTTTTGTGCTGCGGATCGGAGAGCAGTGGGAAGTTGAGGTCGTACTTGTCCCTGAACTTCTTCAACTTTTCCGGCTGGTCCGGGCTGATCCCTACCGCAGCGATCCCCAAACCGGACAGATTCGCCGTCTCATCCCGGATACTGCAGGCCTGGGTCGTGCAGCCCGGGGTATCCGCCTTGGGGTAGAAGTACAGCAGCAGCTTCTTGCCCCCAAATTCGCTCAGGTTCACAGTGTTCCCGTCCTGGTCTATCAGAGAAAACGCCGGAGCTTCGGCTCCCGTTTGTAGTTGTGCCACGGTGTCCTCCTGCTTTGTGATTTCTATGTTTAGAAAGTAAATACTTAAAGATGCCCAGTCAACCAATTTACAATACCTCGATTCTCCGGTACTTTTGATTCAGCCTAACCGAAACAGCAGATCGACATTGTTGAAACGAAGGAATGAAAGACCCATGGAACAAAACAGAGAAGGGGCAATCGAGTACCTTAGGAAAAACCGGGAAGATCTGATCGACAAGCTGGGGCAACTGATCCGCATCCCCTCCATCTCCACCGACGCGGCACATCGGGACGATGTCGATAAGGCGGCGCGGTGGTTGGCCGACAACCTGAGGGCGCTTGATCTACACGAGGTGGAAATCTTCCCGACCAAGGGAGCTCCGGTGGTTTACGCGTCCAGCCGGGCCGGGGATGGCACCGCGCCGACACTGCTCATCTACGGGCACTACGATGTACAGCCCGTCGACCCCCTTGATGAGTGGGAGACCGATCCCTTCGAGCCGTGTCGAGAAAAGGACAGGCTGTATGCCCGGGGCGCATCGGACATGAAAGGCCAGATCATGGCGGCTGTGAACGCTCTGCAGGCGGTACAACAGACAGGACAGCTGCCAATCCGCTTCAAGTTCCTGTTGGAGGGGGAAGAGGAGATCGGCTCTCCGAATCTGTACGAGTTCATCAAAGCCCACCGGGATATCCTGGCCTGTGATCTCTGTCTCAACCCGGATACCGGAATGCTGGGACCCCAGCTTCCCACCATAACCTACGCCTTGCGAGGGCTGGCCTACTTCGAGCTGCGCCTGCGCGGGCCCTCTCAGGATCTGCACTCGGGATCCTTCGGGGGGCTAGTCCACAACCCGGCCCAGGTTCTGTGCGAGCTGATCGCCAGCCTGCACGATGACAACGGCAGGGTGATGATTCCCGGCTTCTACGATCGGGTCCGGGAGCTGGACGGCGATGAGCGGGCGGAGCTGGCCCGGCTGCCGGTTGATGAGGCCTTCTACATGAAAAACGCGGGCGTGAAGAAACTCTGGGGGGAGCGGGAGTTCTCGGTTGTGGAGAGGGTCGGCGCCCGGCCCACCCTGGAGGTAAACGGGCTGCTCTCCGGCTTCACAGGGCAGGGAAGCAAGACCGTGCTGCCCGCCGTGGCCATGGCCAAGCTGTCCTGCCGCCTGGTGGCGGATCAAAAACCCGCAGAGGTGGCCGAACAGCTGGAGGCATTCTTGAAACAACACCTGCCCGACACGGTAACCTGGAAGCTTGAACCGCTGGCCAGTTCTCCACCCGTTCTCAGCCCCCGGGATTCCAAAGGCATCACCGCTCTGAACTCGGCCTACCAGACGGTCTGGGGAAAACGGCCGGTGTTCCGCAGGGAAGGGGGAACCGTGCCTATCGGCGCGTACCTGCAGGAACTGCTGGGCGTCGATTCGGTTCAAACCGGTTTCGCCCTGCCGGATGACAACGCCCACTCGCCGAACGAGAAGCTCGATCTTTCGACCTGGTTCAGAGGAATGGAGGGGTTGGCTCATTTCTACTACAACCTGGCAGACAGCGGCGGGGATTCTCGCGAGCGTTCCGGCCGCTGAATGGCAGAAAAATGCGCCGCATTGCAGGCGAATAAATTCAAACCGATAACAGGAGGGTACTATGGCTGATTTACAAAAACTTTTAGGCAAGGAGAGCAAGGATCTGCTCGAGCACAATTGCAAGACAGTTGCCAAGGAGCAACTGCATCTGCCGGGCCCCGATTTTATCGACCGCGTCCTGACCATCAGCGACAGGCCGATACAGGTCCTGCGAAACATGAGAGGCGTGTTCAACCACGGCCGGCTGTCCGGAACCGGATACCTGTCCATCCTGCCGGTGGATCAGGGTATCGAACATTCGGCGGGTGCCTCTTTCGCGCCGAATCCCCTGTACTTCGATCCGGAGAACATCGTGAAGCTGGCCGTGGAGGGCGGCTGCAACGCCGTAGCCTCCACCCTCGGCGTTCTGGGCGCGGTAGCCCGCAAGTGGGCCCACAGGATCCCCTTTATCGTCAAGATCAACCACAATGAGCTGCTCACCTACCCGAGCAAGTACGACCAGGTGCTGTTTGCCAGCGTGGACCAGGCCTTCGAGATGGGGGCTGTAGCGGTGGGCGCCACGATCTACTACGGTTCGGAGGAAGCCACGCGGCAGATTCAGGAGGTTACCGAAGCCTTCGAATACGCCCACAGCCTGGGCATGTTCACAGTACTCTGGACATACCTGAGGAATCCCGCCTTCAAGGGCAAAGAGGCGGACTACCACCTGTCGGCGGACCTCACCGGACAGGCCAATCACCTCGGGGTCACGATCCAGGCGGACATCGTCAAGCAGAAGCAGCCGGAGTGCAACGGCGGCTACACCGCGCTGAAGTTCGGCAG
>CAZFMD010000146.1:0-4498 GCA_964520025.1 uncultured Spirochaetaceae bacterium | reverse complement strand
ACCTAAGAGAACCGGCTAAAAGTGCAGATAATTAACAATGGAACAGAGTATACGGGACGACGGCCTAGAGAGTCCCTGTCTTGCACCGTCAGGAGGATCGGGGTTTTTTCGGTCAAGTCGTGGGTTCGAGACCCACCTGTTCCAGGATCAGGTCAACAGCGATTTGATCCGTTCTGCGGCAGCTTGCGTTGTAAAGCCGAGATGTTCGGCTATCTTGGCCGCCGGAGCGGATTCCCCGAATCGATCGATCGTCACCAGCAAGGCGTCCCTTCCCACCACAGCTGCCCATCCCTGAGAAATTCCGGATTCCAACAACACCCGGCGGGAGGAGTCCGGTATCAGGTTCTCTCGATACTCCCGCGGTGCCTTTAGGAACAGCTCCCGGCTCGGCATGGACACCACCCGGGTCTTCTGGCCCGCACCTCCCAAAGCGGCTTTCACCTCCAGAGCCAGGTTGACCTCCGATCCGGTTGCCACCAGAACCAGCTCAGGCTGCCCGCCGGAGGCGGCTTCAGAGGCCGTGTAGGCACCGTAGGCCAGGTGCTCCGCCCACTTGGCGTCCGCCTTGGCGAACACGGTAAGGTTCTGCCGGGTCAGGGCCAGGGCCGTGGGACCATCTGTACGCTCCAGGGCCATGCGCCAGGCCTGAGCGGTCTCCTGCGCGTCGGCAGGGCGCAGAACCAGGAGGTTCGGGATGGCGCGCAGGGCAGCCAGATGCTCTACCGGCTCGTGGGTTGGCCCGTCCTCACCCACGAAAACCGAGTCATGGGTAAATACGTAAATCACAGGTAGACCCATCAGCGCGGCCAGACGGATCGAGGGACGCATGTAGTCGGAGAACACCAAGAAGGTTGCACAGTAGGGCCTCAAGCCCCCATGCAGGGCCATTCCGTTGACGATCCCGCCCATGGCGTGCTCCCGGATCCCGAAATGCATGTTCCGGCCTTCCGCGGCGCCGGCCTGGAAGCTGCCGAAATCCTTGAGCAGGGTGTTGTTCGACGGTGCCAGATCTGCCGATCCTCCCACCAATTGAGGTACCGCAGGGGCGATCGAATTGAGCACCGCACCGCTGGCCTTGCGACTGGCCATGGTGTCGCCCTCTTTGAACTCCGGAAAGACGGCCCGGCTCAGATCCACCGGGGCGAAAACACGATCCCAAGCCTTTCGCTTCTCCGGATTTTCCTTGGACCAGGCCTGGAACGCCTCCTGCCAGCTGCGGTAACCGTTCTTCCAGCCCTCGTGCTTGGAACCGAAATAGCTCAACGCCGCTTCAGGGATGTGAAACGGCTCCTGCGGCACGCCGAGGGCTTGCTTGGTAGCCGCTATTTCCTCCTCCCCCAGGGGAGCGCCGTGGGTATTGTGAGAGCCGGCCATATTCGGCGAGCCCTTGGCGATTGTGGAGTGCAGCAGTATCAGGGTCGGTTTGGCGGATTCCCGCTTGGCCGCTTCGACAAGCTTCATGATGCCTTGGATATCGTAGGCATCCCCCTCCAGGGTCTGCCAGCCGTAAGCCTGGTAACGCTTGCTCACATCTTCGGAAAAGGCCAGATCCGTAGAACCCTCTATGGTGATGCGGTTGGAGTCGTAGAAGACGATCAGTTTTCCCAGACCGAGGTGGCCCGCCAGGGAGGATGCTTCTCCACTGATCCCCTCCATCATGTCCCCGTCCCCGGCCAAGACGTAGGTATAGTGGTCGATTACCTTCCTGTCCGTGTTGAAGGCCGCGCCCAGCATCCGCTCGGCAACCGCCATTCCCACGGCATTGGCCACGCCCTGCCCGAGAGGTCCGGTGGTGGTCTCCACGCCCACGGTTTGTCCGTATTCCGGATGTCCTGGAGTTTTGGATCCCAGCTGGCGGAAGTTCTTGATATCCTCCAGGCTCAGAGGGTAGCCGCACATATGAAGCAGGGAGTACAGCAGCATGCTGCCATGTCCCGCCGAAAGCACGAAGCGATCTCTGTCGATCCATTGCGGTTCCTGGGGATTGTGCTTGAGAATCTCCCCATACAGAAGCACGCCCAGCTCGGCACAGCCCATGGGCAATCCGGGATGCCCGGATTTCGCCTTCTGTACCGCATCCATGGTAAGCACGCGTACCGCCGTGGCAGCGCCCTGGATTCCCTCAGTTTTCATAACTCTGGCCCCCGTGTGACTATCGCCGATGCAGCAGATAGCCTGGATATGGTGAAGCTAGCCTGGATAGGGTAACTATCGTTTTTTCTTCTTTTTCTTGCGGGTCGGCTGAACCCGGGTAACCTTAACCGGAGCCTTCGGTCCCGACGGTTCCTGCCTGGCGTGCTCTTTACCCTCTGCTGCAGTTTTCGCAGAAGCCGCCTCTTCATGCCGCGTTTGAGGCGACGGGGCGGCTGCCTGGCGGCCGTACATCTGGATGTCTCTCCGTTTGCGTCTCCTGTCCGCCAGCCGGCTCCAGCCCAAAACCACCGGAGAGGCGATAAACACAGTCGAATAGGTTCCAACCACCACGCCTACCATGAGGCTCAGGGCGAAGTTCTTGATATCTCCGGTACCGAAGATGAAGATCGTGGCCACCGCCAGCAGCGTAGTCAGGGAGGTGAGCAAGGTACGGCCCATGGACTGGGTGATGCTTGTATTCAGGATCACCGCCAAATCGGAATCCCGCATCAAATCCTGGTTCTCCCGAACCCTGTCGAAGATTACGATCGTGTCGTTAAGAGAGTAACCGATGATTGTCATGATTGCGGCCACGGTGATGGTGGTCACTTCCAACCGAAACACGGCGATGACCCCCATCATGATCAGGGTGTCGTGAATCAGGCAGAGCACCGCGGCCGTCGCATACCGGATCTTGAAACGAAAGGTTGTGTAGATCAGGATCAGCAACATTGCCACCAGAACGATCGAAACGGTCTGCCCGGCTAACTCCTTGGAGTAGCGAGGTCCGACGAAGTCACTGGATTGAATCTCCAGGTTCTCCGCTCCAAATGCTTCCCCCAGAAGTTCGGATAGCCGATCCTCCATTCTGGTCTGAAAGCTCGGATCCTCCCCCGGTACGATCACCTTTACGCTGAACGATTGAGATGCCGGAGGGCCTACCACCTGAAGGTCCACGCCATCGATCTCGCTCAAGGCGTCCCGTACTTCCGCTATATCCACGGACACGGCGGCAGGATCAATGCGTATCTGCTGCACCAACCCGGCTGTGAAGTCGATGCCGAAGTTCAAGCCACCCCGCAGGAAGTATCCGGTTATTCCGGCAGCTATCAACAGCAGGGAGATTGTTATCATGACAAAGCGTAAGCCGAGGAAATTGATCGTTCGTCTCATCCCTGCACCCTCCGCCACATGATGCTCAATCGGGAGACCCGTAACACATCCGTGGCAAAATCAAAGATCAGTCGGGATACAAACAGTGCGGTGATCAGAGAGGAGACGATTCCGATTGCCAGGGTGTTGGCAAAGCCCTGAACCGGTCCCTTTCCCAGCAGCGACAGCGCCACCGCCGCGATGAAGGTGGTAATATTAGCGTCCAGGATGGCCCAGAGGGCCTTGTCGAAACCTGCCTTTACAGCCGCCTTGGCGGATTTTCCAGTGCGGTATTCCTCTTTGATCCGTTCGAATACGATCACGTTGGCATCCACGGCCATACCGACGGTGAGAATCACGCCGGCTATGCTGGGAAGCGTCAGGGTAAAACCGAGAACCGATAGAACTCCGACCATTATGTACAGATTTAAAACCAGCGCCAAATCGGCAATCAGGCCGGCGCCCTTGTAAAAGATCAACATAAACAGGATCACCAGGGCAAAACCGTAGGTAATCGCCTGAAGCCCGATACGGATCGCGTCCTCTCCCAGAGAGGCGCCGACAGACTGTTGATTGATCACCTCCAGAGGCACGGGCAACGCACCGGTTCGCAGAACCAGGGCCAGATCTTCAGCTTCATCCCGATCGAAGCCGCTTACCTGTACCGCATCCCGAATCGGCTCATTGATACGAGCCTGGGCTTTCACCTTTTCCCCCAGGATTACCGCAAGGGTTCGGTTGACATTGTCCCCAGTCAGCTTGTAGAAGATCTCTCCTCCCTCCCCGGTGAGAAAGAAGTTAACCACCGGCCGTCCTGTGATCGGATCCGCGTTCACTTGAGCATTGCGGATGTAGTTTCCCGACAGACCCGGTTCGCTTTCGATCACGGTGAATCCCCGCAACTGGTCGATGCCGTAGGCATCCTTGCTGTACACCCCCCGCAGGGTCGTTCCGGCGGGTAGGATATCCGGCTGCAGGATCTCCCCGTTGGGGCCGATGAAGGCCCCCGGATTGGATTCCTGGAACTCGATGAAGACAGCCAGGGCCTCCTCGTCAACCAGATGGAAGTTCAAGATACCTTTGCCCTGGACGTAGCGGTTCATCGCTTCCCGGTCCGCCTCACCCGGAAGCTCTACCAGGATAAGATCGTCTCCCTGACGCCGGATCTGAGGCTCCCGCACACCGAACTGGTCCACCCGGTTGTTGAGGATTT
>CAZFMD010000145.1:0-7870 GCA_964520025.1 uncultured Spirochaetaceae bacterium | reverse complement strand
AACAATCAGTACTCTTTTCATAGCTCTATCCTCCTGACTCTCAATATATACCCTTAATTTAGTATTTCAACGGAAAAGGAGCAAACAAAAAATCTGTTTTAAGTGAAGATCTCACACTCGACAGAAATCCTTGAACAGGCTTCAACCGGCCGATTTCTCTGGCCGGTATACGAGGTGGATCTATAAATCTACAGGTCCGAGGAGTTCGAGACTGAGGAGGGAGGTGATGTTTCCCCTACTCGCCTTCGGGTTCCGCAGTCTTTTGCTCCTCGCCCCGCTCATCGAAGTACAGATGAAGCACATGCTCGATCAGGGCGCGCCGAACCTTGGCCTCCCTAAAGGTCTTGCCGTCGTAGAAATCCCTGTACAGGTCGGGCATCAGCACGGGCATGCTGAGGGCGCAGAACAGGTGGATCACCACCAGCTTTAGCTGCTTGGCCGGACGATCCAGCTCCAGGCTGAGCTTCTTGGCAAGATCTCCGAGGAAACCGTTCAGCAGCTGTACGAACAGAGAATCGTAGGTGTTGGCGATAAGGGGCTCCCACAGGTGGGCCTTTGTGATCCCCGGATACATGATCGCCCCCTCCATGTAGTCGGTGAACAGGAGGAACAGACGCTCCCGGACCGTTCGGCTCTCATCGTTGATGATTTCCCGCCAATCTTCGAACACGTGCTCCACGGTACTGCGCTTCACCTCTTCGACCAGCTTCTCCTTCGAGCGAAAGTAGTAGTTGATGGCGGCGCTGTTCACCCCGGCCAACTTGGCGATCTTACGAATCGTGACCGCCTGGATCCCCTCCCGTTCTATGCATTCGATGGTCGCTTCGATTATTTTCCCCTGTACCGACGCATCCTCAGTAGACATGTCCGTTTCCCTCGATCTTCATTCCTGAAATGGTTGTTTCAATCATACGATTAATAGCTGCCGTGGTAAAGTGTAGCTATGGCAGAGCAGGATGGCAATATTTCGCTTGACAAAACCATCTCTATGTATATTCATTGTAGATACAGAGGGAGGCGACACATTGAAGACCAAAGTGCAGAAATGGGGCAATAGTCTCGCCCTGAGAATACCCCGAGCCCTGGCTGCCGACGCCAAGGTAGATGTAGGTTCGGCCGTTGAGCTTACCTTGGAGAATGGAAAACTCGTAATCGAATCTATAGAAGAACCTCACTATCATCTAGAAGATCTCCTGGCGGGTGTGACGGAATCCAATATGCACGGGGAGATCTCTACGGGCACCCGTAAAGGCCATGAGGTTTGGTAATGAAACGCAAATACGCTCCGGAACGAGCTGACATCGTATGGTTGAGCTTCGATCCGCAGAGTGGCCATGAGCAGGCTGGTCGAAGGCCGGCTGTGGTTGTGTCCCCCCGTAAATACAACGAAAAAGTTGGACTCGGGCTCTTCTGCCCGATTACCAACACTCGAAAGTCGTATCCATTCGAGGTAGAGATTCCAGAAGGATCCCCTATCAGCGGAGCAGTGCTTTCAGATCAATTGAAAAGTCTGGATTGGAGAGCGCGAGACGCGCAGTTTATCGCACGTCTTCCTGCAGCCGTCATGGCTTCAATCCTGGCAAAGATCCGAACTCTTACAGCTTAGCCCATACGCATCCCCGGCTTTGCGAGAAACCAACAGGCAATCCCTTAGCGCACGGTGTAGGTCACCGCATCCTCTCCAAACCGACCGGTCACCTCCAGGCGGTAGCGCCCCGGCTGCACGGGCAGAAGGGGACGTGTCGGGTCCTCGGCCTGTAGAATCCGGCCGTTCAAACGAACGGTGATCCGATCCGTCGGGTCTGTGGCGATCCATCCCGGGATATTTTGTCTGTTTACCGCGGTACTGCCCTCCCTGTAGAAGATCATCCGGTTTCTCGGAAAGAGAATCCTCACCCTCCTCTCTTGCCCCAACATGGTTTGAAGCAGCAGCTGCTGTAAGCTTGCGCCCCGCCCGTGAAGCGGGCAGATTGTTTCGGGCTGCGAACCGTCCAGGTAGAACTCACTCCGCGTGGCCGGGCAGGCCGGGGAAGCGCGAAACCCGGAATGGCTGCAGATGCGCACCTCCATGAGCCCGTGAGGCGGAATGGGTGTGGCCTTCGGCCCTCCTTGCCTGTAGGTGAGCTCCTCCAAGATGCCCACGGCAAGCTCGGCAGGCAGGGAGCTTCCCGTGGACCCGAAGGCGGGGCGGCCGTCGAAGTTGCCGGCCCACACCCCCACCGTATAACCGGAAGCGGCGCCCACACACCATAGGCTGGTATACTCGCTGGCCGTGCCGGATTTGAAGATGGCGGGAAACGGGGTGTTGAAGCGCGAGTCCGGGCCGAAGCCCGTGGCCCTGGCGGCCGGATCGGCAAGTATGTCGGAGATCAACCAGGCGGTTTGCTTGCTAAACACCCGTGCTCCCTGCCCTGCCGAGCCCGTGGTGGCTTGACCGATCGGGATGCGCTTGCCCTCAGCGGTTTCCACCTCCCGGATTACACGCACCTCCGGCAGCAGGCCTCCGCCGGGGAATACGCTGAAGGCGCGGACCAGCTCCAGAAGGGTCACCTCCAGATTTCCCACAGCTGCTCCCAGACCCACCCGGGCCGCTGCATCCTCGGGAATAGCGATACCCACCTCTTCGCAGAGGGCGAGGAACTCCTCCAGGCCGACCTCAGACAGCAGATACACTGCCGGGACGTTCAGGGAGCTGGCCAGGGCCGTACGCAGCCGAACCGGGCCGCGGCTGCGGCGGTCGAAGTTCTCGGGCCGGTAACCCTCCTCCGCACCGAAGGTGAGGGCAAGATCGGGAAGCAGGGTGGAGGCGGTGTACCCCTTCTCCAGAGCAGCAGCGTAGAGAAAGGGTTTGAGGGTCGAGCCGCTGGAGTTTTTCCGCACCACTCCGTCGATCTGGCCCCCGTTTTCACTGTCGAAGAAGTCCTGGGACCCGACCCAGGCCAGAACCTCGCCGCTGTGATTGTCCAGGACCAAAGCGGAGGCATTTCTCAAGCCGGTTGCTCCGGCGCCGGAGCGGCCGGCACCGCCGCCGGCAAGATCGGCAGCCGCCAGTTGCTGTCGAATACCCTCGCTCACCGTTTCATAGAGCCCCAGATCCAGGGTTGTAATAAACCGTACCGGTTCCAGCTCCTCCAACTCGCCCCATTCTCCGGCTTTGGCGCTGCGGAGCACGTAACGGAGGAAATGAGGTGCTCGAAACTCGGGTCTGCCTCTACGAAACGTAGCCATGGCCCGATCGATCTGTTCAGGGGAAATCGACAGGAAGGATGCGAGAGACAGGGCTCGCAGCCTCAGGGAATCCCGGTTTTCCGGTGAAGCGAATGGATCATAGAGGCTGGGAGCCTTGGGAATGACTGACAGGAGCAGGATTTGAGCAGGAGAGAGATCTTCCAGCGGCAGGGAGAAGTAGGTTCCGGCAGCGGCTCCCACACCCACTGTATTGTACCCGAAGGGAAGGTTGTTCAGATACAGAAGCAGGATTTGCTGTTTGGACATCCGCGCTTCCAGGTACAGAGCAAACAGAGCCTCCCTGATCTTTCCGCCCAGCCCCCCGCCGTGCGGGTGAATCAACCGGGCCAGCTGCATGGAGATTGTCGAAGCTCCGGAGGCCACGCGCCGGGCCCTGAGATTCACAACCACGGCCCGGCCCACGGCAAATAGGTCGACGCCGGGGTGATTGAAGAAGCGCCGGTCCTCCAGTCGCACGAAGGTCCCGCGGACGGTTTCGGGGATCTGGGGCCAGCTCAGGCGCTGCTGAACCCCCCCGCCCCTGCTCGGCACGCTGTACAGGATCTGACCGGAGCGATCGGCAACAACAATCCCCTCCCAGCCCATGCGCATCCGGCGAACGGATGCATCGGGCAGGTAGAGGGCCACTGCGGTGAGCAGCGGCAGTAAAGCGAAGGGAATCAGTCGTCTGAACAGCTGGATCCGCATCGGATGCTCACTAGGGAACGATGCGGTACTCCCGCCCTCCGGTTCGGCCGAACACCTCCTCCTCGTACATCAGCTCGGCGCTTGCCGGGGGCACGGAGAAGGTGCCGGGAGTGGTAGTGCGGAACAGAAACGAGCCCTCCCGTTTGCCCCTGTAGAAGCTGTCGTAGTAGAAACGGACCTCGTTGTCGTAGATCCGCTGCACCGGCGCGTAGTACCAGTACTGCTCATCCTGTTCCTGCTCCGGTAGGAGCTGAGAGGTCACCAGAGATCCGTCTATGGTTTCCGCACCCGCCGGAATCGGCAAGCGCAGGGCCAGGAAATCCCTGTCCCTGCCGGAGTACAGAACGTAGTGCATCCTGTACACCTGGCCCAGCCGCAACGATCCCTCCACGGGATTGCCGGCCAGATCGAGGATCTCGGTGAACAGCCCGATGCCCTCGTCCCGGGCTTCGATCCGGGACGCCTCCAGGGCGTAGCGCAGTGTGGCCGTGTAGTAGAGCCTTCCCTGCCCCTCTTTTGAAAAGACCAGGGGCAGCGACTCCCGTGCAGCCCCGGCGGCTATATCGATAAGTTGTTCGGGCTCTACCTGCAAACCCCTGGATTCACGGGAAACACCGGCGAAACGGAACGGGGGAAATGCCTTGTCCCCCAACTGGACGGTGGCGGTGAAATCGGTCTGTCGCTCCCGGTCCTGGTCGATGTAGGCGGCAAAGGCCTGAAGGATCCAACCGGTGTTGCTGGTATTCTGCCAGTAGCCCTTGCGGGAGGAGGCCAGCAGATCATCGGCCAGGGCCCGGGCGATCTGGGAGCGGGGCTCCAGGCGCCCGTAGAGCAGCAACAGGGCGGCCTTGGCCTGCAGCCGCCCCCCGTAGTAGATCCAGGAGCCGACCGATCCGGTCAGGGTCAGCGAACGCGTCCCCACCCTCATATACCCCCGGATCTGATCGAGCTGCTGCTCCGCCCTCTGCCTGTCCCCCAGGGCGTGGTAGGCCAGGGCCATAAAGGTCTGCTCCAGAACACCGAGAGTCGAGCTCCCGCTGGAAAGTTCCCGGACCCGCTGCTGCACGAAGGATCGCAGGGCACTGTTTTCGGATAGGACCCAGAGAGCATAACTCTGCAGATAGGGCCTGTCCGGCGGATACTCCCGGACCAGGTAATCGAGCAGGGCTTTCAGATCCAGCCGCTCCGGGAGAGCGTATCCCTCCCTTTCGGCCAGGTTCAGCAGGTGGGCCGTACGCAGGGACACGTAGTAGTTCGACCTTCGAAAGCCGGGATCCTGCCAGAAGCTCATACCCCCGTCGGCGCTCTGGTACAGGGACAGAGCCGCCAGCTCGCTGGCGATCCTCTCGGCGGGTGTGTCTGATGCGGCGGCAGAACCGGAAGCGGCGCGAGTTTCGTCGTCGGCCAGCAACCAGTCGAACAGCAGGTAGGCAAACAGCTTGCTGGTACGCTGCTCCAGACAGTCGTGGGGATACAGCTCCAGGAATCGGACCGCCTCTGTCAACGAAGTGGCCAGGGTCGAATCCAGGGTGATCTTCAATCCCTCCTCGGCATCCCCGAGAAACCCCTGCGGAACGACCAGTCCCTCCTGCACGCTGTCCTCGGTCTGTCCCACGATGGTGAAGGCCTCGCGAACCAGGCTGCGCTCCACGGGAACCGAGACCTCCAGCTGTTCCTCAAGCACCTCACTGTCCACGGTGAAGCGTATCTCGGCTCGCCCCTCGGCCACGGCCTCCAGCTCGAAGGCCACCTCCCGGGATTTTCCGGGCTGCAGGCTGATGCGCTTCTCCGCCCGATCCCGGATATCGAGCCGATCGCTGTCCATACGCACGGTAACTGTCTGGCTACGGCTGTCCAGATTGGTCACGATCACTCCGGCCTGGGCTTGATCCCCCACCCTGAGCGTTCTCGGCAGGGCAGTGCGCACATTGATCGGATTCTGCACAACGATCTCATCCTCCGCCAGACCGAACAGATCATCCTTCACCGCCACGGCGGTCGTGCGAAAGGTGGTGAGTTGATCCGGCAGAGAAAAACGCAGGGTTGCCCGTCCATCCTCCCCGGTGACCAGACCGGGTTCGAATACAGCGGTGGCACGAAAGTCCTTGCGAATCGTCAAGTCGCTGTCATCCGACTCCTCTCCCTCCTTGTCGCCCCCGGGAAGATCCCGAGTCTTCCACAGCACCGGATCCAGGAGAAGCGCCCGGCTGTCGAAGTGGGCAACGCCGTGACGGAAGTTGTACCTGCTGTAGAACATGGACAGAGGATCGGGCAGATGATAGTCGATCAGATCCAGCACCCCCCGATCGGCGGCCACCAGGGCGATCTCCACACCCTCCAGCGGCTGCCCCCCTTGGGTGGCCCTCACGGTGAGCTCCGCCTCCGCACCGGGGCGGTAGCTGTCCCGAGAGCTTTCTATCTCCAGGTGGATCCTGCGCGCTTCGGTGTCTACGGCCAGGGCCAGCATGCCGAAGCAGCCCCGGGGCTTGCCGAGATCGGGTTGATCCGGAGAGCCGGGAGGAGCGGCGCTGCGGCCCGTGGCGCTTGAGATGGTGAGGTAGACCACCGGGATGTACTGCTCTTTGATGGGAATCTCAACCGTGTCGGTGCTGCCGGAAAGATCCAGGATCTTCTCCTCCAGGATACCCTCCCGCTCCACCGTGAGCAGATACCTGCCCGCCTCCAGGGGACTCTTGATCAGCAGCCTGGCGGCGTCCCCCGGAGCGTAGCTGGACCGATCCGCCACCAGCTCGATACGATTCTCATCGTAGCGCTGCCAGAGCACATTGCCGCTTCCGGTAGAGTAGAAACTCGTGCGGGTCAGGGTCTCCCGCCCCTGGTCGTCGGCACCTCGCAGCTCGACTATGTAGAAACCCACCTGGGCGGCGGACAGCTCTGTGGAGGTCAATCGCCGGCCTTGGGCATCTTCCTTCTCAGGGATTGTCAACAGGAAGCTCTGCTCCTCTATCTCTTCCCGAGCCCAGCGGGTGTCCACACGCCCCCCGATGCTGCGCTCCCGCACCATCTTCCAGTTCTCCCGCAGCAAGCGCCCCCGAATATCAGAGACGGCCCTGTCACTCTCTACTTCAAACGGCTGCCCGTCCGGTTGGAGCGCACAAGCCTGGAGGGTGAAGGGTTGCCCGGCCTCCACGAAGTACAGTGACTGTTCCCCCGTGGCGCGATCGCTCACGCGCGAGCCGATCAACAGAGAGGAGGTGAATACCGTGGCCGTGGCCTGACGGGAGATGGCCTGACGGTCGATATCCTCGATCGTCGCCGTGATCGTGTACTCGTAAACTCTGCCGGCTTCTCCCTCGGAGAGGGTCTGGGAGGCGATCACGGTCCCCTCCCCGCTCAATTCCCCCTCGTCTGAAGAAAGCTCCTGGTAGTAGTCGTCGTAGGAATCATAATACCCGAAATCCGGATACGATCCGAAGCGGAACCCCCTGTACACGCCCTGCGGATCCGGCGGCTGGAACGCGACGGGCTTTCTGGCCCACCAGTAGTTCCAACGACCCTGGGTCAGGGTGCCGCCACCGAGATAGCCGGCCGAAAACCGAGCCTCCAGATCCTCCCCCATGGTGTGGATCCCCTCAGGGATGCTCAGGTCCACGGCGAAGTTCACCCGGCGGAAGAAAGCGACCCGCAGTCGCACCTCCCGGGTCTGAGAACCGTCCGCCCGTTTGTAGACGATAAAGTAGACATTCGGCTCCAGCTGCTCCGGTAACCGGAGAGTGCCCCAGAAACGACCGGAGGCTGAAAGCCGGCCGGAAACCGAGGCGTGCACCGCCTCTCCGTACCACCCCTCCCGCAGCTCCACCGTGTAGCCGCCGGTCCGGGGGCTCAAACTGCCAAGCTTCAGATCCCGGTCCATCCCGTAGAAGGAAACGGTTTCCCCCGGGCGATAGATGCCGCGGTCCGAACAGAGGTAGGT
>CAZFMD010000144.1:4984-7875 GCA_964520025.1 uncultured Spirochaetaceae bacterium | reverse complement strand
CCCGTTTTGTAGGACAGCTCGACATCCCGGACTCCCTCCACCCGTTTCATCCGGGCGGCGATGCTCCGGGCATAGGCGTAGCTCCGATCCAGGTCATCTCCGCTGATCCCCACCACGATCGGCTCGGTGTCACCGGTCACCGTGGTGGCCAGTGCTCCGACACCCTGCAGGGTGAAGCGAAAACGACTATCCATTACGCCTCTTTCGAGCTGTCCGGCCAGCTCGTTGATCATCTGCCAGACCGTACGCCCGCGCCTGTCCTTGTCCACCAGGCGGATCTCCAGCACGCTCAGGTGGCTGCCCCGCTCGGCGGCTCCCTGCATGGTTCCGCCGCGGCCGATGCTCTCGGATATGGAGGTGAGCTCCTGCCCGGCGAAATCGCGAATGATCCGCTCCGCCTCCAGGACCTTCTCTTCGGTACGCTTGAAAGAAGATCCGACCCGGGTCTCCATGGATATGGCGAACTGGCCCTCGTCGCTCTCCGGCATGAACTCCATGCCCAGCAGGGCCAGGGAAGCGAGACTGAGAAGCAGGAGAAGAACACTCGAGAGGATAACCGCGGCGGTGTGCTGCAGCGCCCACCCGATCGCCCGCTCATACAACGCGTCCAGGCGGCGGAGCCAACTCTGAATCCCGCCGGTTATCCCGTCGATTATTCTATTCCCTGTGTGCACCTCGATGTCCGCCAGACTCACATCCAGGTCCAGAAACTGATCCGGCCCGGCCGTCGCGTCGGCCGGGCCGCCGTTTCTCACCCTGTGCGTTTCGGGCAGCTTGAGGAAACGGGAGCAGAGCACGGGCACCAGGGTCAGGGCCATGACCAGAGAGATGAACAGGGCAAAGGCGACGGTGTAGGCAAGATCCCGGAAGATCAATCCCGTAAAATCCCGAACGAAGACCAGGGGGAAAAACACGACCAGGGTGGTGAGGGTGGAGGCGGTGATCGCCGTGCCGACCTCCGATGTACCGGCCACTGCGGCAACACCCGGTGACATCCCCGCCAGAGTTTTTCGGAAATTCGATTCCAGGACCACGATCGAGTTGTCCACGAACATACCCACACCCAGGGTGATCCCCATCAGTGAGACGATGTTCATGCTGATCCCGGCAAAGTTCATCAGGGAGAAGGTTGCGACCACGGACACGGGTATGGCTACTGCGATGATCAGGGTGGAGGGGATGCTGCGCAGAAAGAACAGCAGCACCAAAACGGCCAACAATCCACCCTGCCAGGCCGCACGGGCTACGCTGCCTATCGAATTGATGATCTGGGTGGATTGATCGGACTGAACCTTCACCTCCACCGAAGGGGGCAGCGATTGCTGAAGCCGACGAACCTGCTGCTTGACTGTTTTGTTGATATCCACGGTATTGTGCCCCGGTTGCTTGCGTACAGCCAGCTGAACCCCGTCACCGCTTTCGGTTCGGAACAGCTGTTCCCGGGGCAGATGGCCCAGCTTGACCTCGGCCACATCTCCAAGATAAATCGGGACTCCTTCCCTGTAGCCAATGAGCACCTCTTCGATGTCCCGCAGAGAATTGAACTCCCCGAGGGCGCGAAGCACTATGTAGCGATCCTCGACGCTGATCGAGCCGGCCGGAAGATTCACGTTCTCCCCCTCGAACACCCGCAGGATGTTCAAGATAGGAATATCCAACTTGCGGATGCTGTTCAGATCCAGGGTACAGGTAACAGCGGCAATCTTGCCGCCGAACAGATCAACGGTGGCTACCCCCTCGATCTTCTCCAGCTGCGGTACGATCTCCCGCTCTGCCAAACGGCGCAGGTCCAGGCCCGGGGTCGGTGAGGAAACGTTGAGCACGATGGAGGGCAGAAACTCCGGATTGAAGCGCACGATGGAGGGTCGCTCGGCAGCATCGGGAAGATCATCCTCGATGGCGGTGACCTTCTCCCTGATCTCGGAAACGATCGTATCCATGTTCGTCTGCCAGGTGAAATTGACAACCACCATCGAGACCCCTTCGCTGGACACGGAGGTAATTCTCTCCACCCCGTTGAGGGTGGACACCGCATCCTCGATGGGTTCGGTGAGGCCCGACTCGATCTCCTCCGGTCCCACACCCGGGTAGGGAGTGAATACCACGGCCGTGGGAAGGGAGATATCCGGCAGCAGCTCCAGACCAAGCTGGGACACGGATACCAACCCTAAGATCAGCAGAGCCAGGAACACCATGGAGGTGGTAACCGGGTGTTTTACCGACAGCTCGGGTAGCTTCATTGCCCTTCCAGGATCCCTATGGACTGCCCTTCCTCCAGGAAGGAGTTGCCTTCAACGATTACGCGGTCTTCCGTATCGATGCCGGAGACGATTTGCACTTCGGCGGCGTTCGACAGACCCGTCACCACGGTCCGGGCCCTGGCAATTGCATTCTCTGCGGATCCTTCGACCACGAACACGATCCGCTCGCCGGCCCGATCCAGCAATGAAGAAACCGGTATCAGCAGGGCCTCGGATTCGCGCTGCAGAACCAGCTCGACCTCAGTGTACATGCCCGGCCTCAGCAGATCCCGGGGATCGGCGATTTCCAAAGTCACGGTAAAGGTGCGGCTGCCGGGATTGATGGTAGGGGCTACCGTGAACGGACGTCCAATGAAGGCGGCTTTCTCGGGGTAGGCCTGCGGGAACACCCGCGCTTCCAGCGACTCGCCGCTATCGAGTATTTCTCCGTAGTACTTTTCCGCCAACTCGATCTCCACTTGGATTCGCTCATCCTGTACCAACACCAAAATCGGTGTAGAGGTTCCCACGATATTTCCCTTATCCTGAAGTACCTTGGCGACAGTCGCTGCGCCGGGGGCGTGTATCCGCGTGTTCTCCAACTGCAGGCGGGCAAGTTCGTAGCTTGCCTTGGCCGCATTCGCCTGGGCA
>CAZFMD010000144.1:0-4884 GCA_964520025.1 uncultured Spirochaetaceae bacterium | reverse complement strand
ATCTGTACGAGCAATTGACCTTCGGCCACCCCTTGCCCCTCCTGGACGGCAATCGTCTCGATCCGTCCCGAGACTTTCGATGTAACGTTGATCGTACCGGCCGCTGTCAGAGTTCCCGAGGTGCTCACCACCCGCTCGATGGCACCGATACGAGGACGCTCAATCCTGACCGTAACCCGCTGCTGCGGCTCGGCATCTCTGTCATCCCTGGCGGTGATCCACCGGACAGCGATCCAGGCCACTACAGCTACGACCCCAACCCCGACGATGATGATCCACCAGCGTTTCTTCACGAATGGCCCTCCAATATCAACCGTTGATACAGCAGGTGCTTTACCGCGGATTTCACAGCCGCAATTTCCCGTTCCAGGCACTCATCCTGAGCAAGCGCTATGGAGGAGAGGACACCGAAGACGTTGATCCGAACCTGAGTTCGAACGTGCTCCTCCGCCAAAACAACCCGTATCAATTCCTGTCGCTGCCCCTCCCGAATCAAACTCTCCAACAACTCACACAACTGCTGCAGGTTTTGCTGCAGCAACTGCCTCTGTCTGGAGTCGAACAGCATACCCCGCAGCAGGGGCAGGGCTTGCTTCAACGATTCGAAGCAGTAGTCAAGAATGCTGTCGAAGCGCTCCTTCAACTGTTTGGGTGCGGTCACGATCTTTCGGATTTCAACCAGGAAGCGCTGCCATCCCTGCTCAACCGTGCAGCGAAACAGATCCTCCTTGCTGGTGAAGTAGGTGTAGATGGATCCGGGAGAGATATCCAGACTACGGGCAAGCTCTTTGATAGTGGTAGCGCCGAAGCCCCGCTCCCCGAACATCTGAAACGCCGCCGTGAGAATCCCCTCGCGCATGCTCTCGTCTTTGGGCCGAGCCATTGGTTTCGTCGCCTCACTTCGACTTCGATGCGTTTATTGAATGAACGTTCATTCAACTATCTGAGTATACAAGAAACACAACCTGAACGCAAGCAGCTTTGGATTGGCCCATGCGGAAGCCGAGGTGACTTGCACTCCACAGGCGTGCTATTATCCGTACAGACAGCGTCCGCGCTGCCTCCAGAATCATGCGCATTACACAGGCGGATTTCCGTACAATTCAAATAGACAAACTGTCCATCTCATTCCGGTTGCGCTACAGCCTGTACCAGGATGGTGAAATGCGCTATCCCGAGAGCATCACCTGCCGGGGTGACACGGTTGTCGCCTACTTCCTCACCTCCACCATACGGGACTTCATCGCCGAGACTGCCCATGGATTCTACATAGAGAGACACTGGAACATCGTTCCGGAAGGAAACTTCGGTCTGAGTGTCTGTTTCGAGATTCCCGTCGACTCCGAGCTGGCCTACTTGTTTCCCGGCGTGAACATCGGGAAGCCCATCCCCCAATCGATCCGGCGATCTCCCGGTGAACGAACCTGCTATGCAAACGGGCTGTTTCTGATCGGAAAACCGGAATCTACGCTCATCTTCACTGATCCCGCCGCTTCCCCCAAGGAAGCGGGAAGCGTTGAATTGCAGCGTTTGCAGCACGACGAGGAAACGGAGTTTGCGCGGATCGAGCTCCGAATACCCTCAGCCGGGGAAGAAGCGAGGAAAAGAGCAAAAAGAGGAAGGGGAGAGAGGGAATTCTTCCAAAGTGAAGGACAATTCGAGTACAATCTGCGAGTCAATATTGTCACAGCGTCCCCGGATCAGATCCACCGCCACGGCACGATCGCTGTCCTGGAACGCAACAAGGCCACGTTGCATCACCCCCAGGAACTATCCTCGCAGAGCATTCGTGATACGTTTAGCGATCAAATTGAAAAATGTTTGAAGATGTTTCTCCTGGATCGCGGACACCTGTGCGGTTTGCTGGAGACAGAGAAGTCGAACAGACTCTCTTCTTTGGCCGGCTGTACTCTAGCTTTGATACAGCTGCAGTGTCTGCCGGAGGACAGGGATGCTGTCGAGCTGTCGATGCGGCTGGCGGATTTTTCCCTGAAAGGTCAGCATCCCCGAGGTCAATTCTACCCGTACTACTGGAGAGAACGGCAATCCTGGATCCCTCCGGATTCCACAATTTCTGTTCCCCTGCACCAGTCAACCGCAATCGCGCTGATGCTCCTCCGAATTGCCGTGATCCTGGAGTCTAAAAATCTACCCGCCTCAGTCTATCTGCATGCAGCTTCCCACATGGCTGATTCGCTTCTGCAGACATACCAGGATCTGGCAGATCTGTCCAACCTGCTTCATCCCGATTCCCTTCTGCCAGCCGGGCCGTCCACGGGCTCACCTCTGCTGGTCGAGTTGTTTCTGGAGCTGCATAAAATCACAGGAAAGGATCGATACAGAAAAGCCGTGCGATCCCTCAAATCCAGCTTTTACTCTCGGGAACCACAACTGTTGCTCTTATTGGGTCTGGAGGACGGAGCGGCGGAACTGGAATCGCTACTTGCTGAAGCCCAGGCGGCGGTGTCCCTCGACGCTTCGGGATACCCGGTCAAGGGACTCAGCCGCTACTTCGATGCACTTGTTTCCAGGATCTACCTGAACCGCCCCGATTTCGACTGCCAGTTCAATCCTGTAGGAGGCATCAATCATGCTCTCGGGGATCCAACCCTGCTCTTCCGGGGATTCGAGCTCTCCCACACCTTGTTGGCCCTCAACTCCCATATGAACAAGTCCTCGAAACTGAAACATTTGAATCTTCTCATCGGCCAGCTGATCGGTTTCACAATGCAGAAACCGTTCGGAACCTCTTACTTCGACCCGAATCAGAAGCAAGACGATCGCTTCGGCGTCCGAAGTTCCGATATCTGGACCAGAGAGCTGTACTATATGAGGCGACTCTTAGAGGAATTTCCCGAGGCCGCCCACGGATAGACACCCGATCCACCTCTAATCGCCCCGCTATAGCCGGCTGCCGCCTCAACCGATAATCATACAATAAGTACGGAATAGTTGTGCACTTGATTCAATTACCGAGCACCACTATGATGGAGGCTCTCGTACCTACTAGGAGGAATTGATGAGTTCGAACGATGATGTGTCCAGCATCGCTGATGCCAGCCGCCCGAATGCCGGACGCATTTATGATTTTCTGCTGGGGGGCAATCACAACTTCGAGATCGACAGGCAGGCTGCCCAGCAACTCCTGCAGATTGTGCCCGAGGTTCCTCTGTTGCTGCGCATGATCCGCTGGTTTCTCGGGGAGGCTGTGAGAAGGCTCGTGGATCAGGGATTTACCCACTTTCTCGATTTCGCTTCGGGCCTGCCCACTATCGATCACATTCACCAAATTGCCCCAAAAAGCACGAAGGTTGTTTACTCGGATATCGATCCGGTCACTGTCGAATACGGCAAAGAGATAATCGGCAACCTC
Source organism: uncultured Spirochaetaceae bacterium (assembly GCA_964520025.1). Lineage (GTDB taxonomy): Bacteria > Spirochaetota > Spirochaetia > SZUA-6 > DRHE01 > JAFGQJ01. The sequence goes on along the minus strand of CAZFMD010000144.1, from coordinate 1,511 downwards.
GACGGTGTGGCCTTCGTTCAGTGCGACGCCGGAGAACCGGAGTCACTACTGGAATCAGAGGTGATCAATCAAATCCTCGGCAGTCAGCGCAAACTGGCAATCGGGATGAATGGAATCGCCTGGTTTCTACCGGACGAAAGCCTGGCCCACGCCTTCGAGGTTCTATACGACTGGGCTGCGGAAGGATCGATGCTGTTCGTCAGTGACGGTGACACGGAACGGATCACCGGTAGCACGGAAAATGTGCTCGAGTTCTACAAAAACGTGGGACAACCGGTCTATACACGATCATTCAGCCAGCTGAAAAAGATTCTCGGCAGGTGGAAAATCGAAGATCCTGGATTTCTTCCATTAAACGAATGGATCGATATCGACCCAAAACTGCTCGACTCTCCCCGCAAGAAGATTGTCGGCAGCCAGCTGGTCGGAGCGATCCTGAGCAAATAGATCCTGCACCCTCAGCCAACAGATCTTAGGATTCAAGAAATCCGTAGTCTCTTGAAGTACAATTGACTATGGTGTTCGAAAGAAACGGGATACGGCGAGCCATAAGCACATGAATGTCCTCAAACAGCAAATTCAAGAGCTGATCAGCATTACCAAAAAGCACATAGATGAGTTGAAAGAAGTGCTCGGTAGGGAGTACACGAACCGCATTTTCGAAAACCGCTACACGTTGCATCCGCGCCGGCTCAAAGAACTCGGAGAGGAAGATCTGAGGAGCTTTATCCAATTCTTAGAATCACAGGATCGGGCTGTATCAACGAAATTGGGAGGAAAACGAGCCGTAGAGGGACTGAGCCACGGGGTTGTCGTTTCGATTTGCACAATTCTGCGCGAGAAAATCACAGATATCCTGCTTCAAAACAACGATCAACTCTTACCTCTTGCTCTTCAAAACACTGACATTTACTACAGTGGTGTTCTGGCCGGATACATCGAGGAACGGGAAGCGCAGATCCTCAAGGATCAGGAACAGATGCGCCTGGCACTGTCCACCGCCTTGGAGCAACAGCGGCGAGAGTTGCACATCAAGAATCACGCCATCCACACCTCGATCAGCGGAATCATCCTCTGCGATCTGCAGGGAGCCATCACCTACACCAACCCTTCGATATTGGGCATGTTGGAGCTGTCCGCTCCCGAGGAGCTACTGGGCAAACCCTGCTTCGCCTACTGGGGTGAGCAGGGTACCCATGTATTCAGCGTGCTTCTGGAAACAGGCGGCTGGCAGGGAGAGATATCCCTACCCAGGGATGCTCAATCCGCTCTGGAAGTGGCGGTTTCCGCCTCGGTCATCCGGGATGCCAAAGACACACCGATCGGGATTATCTCGTTTTTCTACGATATCAGCGAACGAAAGCATCTGGAGGCACAGTTCCGCCAGGCTCAAAAGATGGAGGCACTGGGTCAGCTGGCTGGGGGCATCGTCCATGATTTCAACAACCTCCTGACCGCCATCAGCGGATACAGCCAGCTGGCACTTCTGGAGCTTCCCGAAGACAGCAAGA
>CAZFMD010000143.1:0-7903 GCA_964520025.1 uncultured Spirochaetaceae bacterium | reverse complement strand
CCTTCGTGAAATCGCTTCCGGGAACCACGTCCATGCTCTCCGCGGACTCGACTACATCCTGGTCCAACACCATGCGGCGTCCGGCCTCTTCAGCCAGCTCCGGGCTCTCCAGGTCCGCTATGCCGGAGCGATTCCGCAGCGTCTCCGCGGCCGCAGCCGGGCTGGAGCCTAGGGAGCGCAGGAGGGCCAGAGCGGACCACCAGCGGACGCGGTGCTCTCGGCTTCCGTCTGCCGCGGCGCTCACCGTCTCCCGGGCGTATTTGAGGGCCTTCTCGAAAAGCTTTCGATAGGGTTCGCTCAACCTGTAGGACTTTTCCGATTCCATCCGACGGGGAAACGGCGTATCCGTGTCCAGATAGCGGCGGATATCCGCCCTGCGGCGCTGCACGAAGTGGCGAGCCAGTTTCCGCCGTTCGCTTTCCGTGGCTTTCCGGGTGAAATCACCGGCCAATTGGGTGAACTCCGGGTCGATCAGGCCGAGGAGGGAGCGAAAGGCCTGCGGATTCCCGCTGTGCGGCGTGGCGGTCACCAGGATTAGATGCCGGCTCGGGTCCTCGGCCAGGGCGGAGACCAGCTCGTGGCGCTGATGCCGCCCGCCTCTGGATTCGTAGCCATGGGCGCACGTATGGGCCTCGTCCACGATGACCAGCTCCGGACAGGTCCTGTGAAACTCGTGTCTGCGACGCTCGCTCTTGATGAAATCCAGGGAAACCACGGTAAATGGATACATTTCGAACAGGCTCTGGTCGGCCCGACAGCGGCGTTCCAGGCGCGCGGCGGTTGCGGCCAGCACCAGCTCCGCTTCAATGTGGAACTTCTCGGATAGCTCCTTCTGCCACTGCTCGGCAAGGGGCGGCGGGCAAAGCACGGCCAGGCGGCTGACCTCCCCGCGGTCAAGAAGCTCTCGGGCTATCAGACAGGCCTCCACGGTCTTGCCTATGCCCACATCGTCGGCGATCAGGATCCGCACTGGATCGTGGCGAAGACCCAGGAGCAGGGGCACCAGCTGGTAGGGACGCGGCTCCACGGCGATGCGGGCAAAGCTTCGAAACGGTCCGGTTGCCGAGCGGGTGCCCAGACGAACCGCCTCCCGCAGCAACCAGCAGGAGCGGTGGTCGCCCAGTTGATTCGGATCCGGCAGGTCGAAGCGGGCAGGCTCCACCGGCTCAAGGGCGGTCACGATGGCGGTGCTCTCCATCTCCGAGCCGCCGAGCGGACGCAGCCTGAGCAGGGCGTCGTTCGACTCGGGCAGCACGACCCACTCCCGGCCGCGTGCCTTGACCAGAGATCCCACGGAGTAGCTCATTACAACCTCCCGAACACGGCGGGGTATCGCCGGATGACAGCTTCCCAGTCGTCGCGATTTGCAAAGCGAATTACCCGGTAGCCCAGATCCTCCATGCAGGCGGTCTGGGCTTTGTCCCGCTCGGCCCTCTCCGGATAGTCATGAGGCGGTCCGTCGATGTAGATCACGGACTGATGCTCCTCGTAGATGAAATCCGGTCGCGTCGAACAGTCCTGAAAGAGCTTCTGGGCCGAGGTAGGAAGCTTCAGGCTGTGTTCTTCCAGAAAACCAAGCCAGTTGCGCTCCAGCTCGGAGTCGCACTGCCTGCGCAGCTCCTCTAGTCGGTCGGGACGGGGACCACGGCCCGGCGACACTCGGACTTCCGCCCCCGCGAGCCTGAGAAGATAGTCCCGCAGCAGCTGGCGGTCCAGGATGCGATGATCACCCTGATTGGTATAGCTCATCAGGCAATCGTAGCAGGCCGCCTCGCAATCCTCCCTGGCCCGTTCCGACCTTCTCTTGTCCTCCCCGGAGGCAGGATCAAAGTGGCAGAGCTCGAGGGCCCTCCGCGCCACGTTGCCCAGCGCCGCCCTGTCATCGACCAGACGGCGCAACACGCCGGCGCCTCCCTCGGCCGCTTCGAAGAACAACAGCTGCCGGCGGTCCTCCCTTGACGGCAGTGGCTCTGCGGCCAGTTCCGTCTCCTCCAGCTGGAACTCGATCTGGATCGCGCTCTTGAGCGCCGCCTGCAGGCTGGCCATGAACTCTGGAGTCCGGTCTGTCAGGGGTTCGTAGATCAGGCAGTTTCGACGGTCCTCCACGAAGGGGATGACCCGTTCGGTTCGCGGGGAGAGAACCTGGTGATCCTCCGGATCCTGATCGTTCTTCGCCCAGTAGCCCCGCTCCACGTCGAGCACGAACCCCACCTGGGCACGGCTGCTGCGCCGCTTCCAGCCCATGTTGATCCGCCAGAGGGTGGCAGAGTGTCCATAATGAACGCGGGCCACGGGCTCGCCGCCTTCCAGCACATCCGCTTGTCGGATTACCGGCTCACCACCCACAGCGCCGAAGCGTACGGCGGTGTGGATCTCATATCCGTATCGGACCCGCTCCTCCTCATCGCTGATGATACGGTCCATTCGGCGGGTTGACACGTTCTGAAGACGGAAAAGGTTGGTATAGGGCGCCTCGAGGACCTCTCCGCAGCGCTCGCAGAGGTCCACACCCTGTCCTTGTGCGATGGGATGCAGGTACCCGCATCCGGGACAGATCTTTGCCGACTGGGTACTGAGATCATGGGTTCCCGGGCTGATCGGCAGGATGACCCGCTCGATCAGGTAGCGGGATCCTTCGTGGTATAGAAACGAACGGGGACCGAACTCGCTGATGGCCAAAAAGCGCGGCCGGGAGATATACCCCTCACCCTCGCCCCTGCGGCTTCCGGGCACGTAGGCGGATAGGGGCAGACGCGGGAAGTTGTAACCCGGCAGGAAGCCCTCGCTGGCCAGGTAGCGGTACACGTAGAAATCCGCCTCCATCACGTTGTCCGCATGGGTCAGGAGATCCAGCTGGAACTCCGCCTCCCGGCGCAGACGGCTGGAGTGCGCCCGTTCCTGGCGAGAGCGGGTGGCGTCTCCGATCACCCCGTGATGGTACTCCCGCTGCTGGAGCGCCGCGCGGTACAGTTCCCGCCAGCGGTCGCAGACCTGATCGAAGTTCCTAAGCGCCTGGGCTATCACCTCCCGGCACCACCCTTCAGCGTACCAGTCCGCCTGCTCCAGCTCTCCGCGAATGGATTCCATGATCCTTTCCGCCGAGTCCACGGCACGATCCGCGGCCAGGCTGTTGGCCAACTGATCCCGAATACTGGGCAGGAGATCGAGCGCTGGGGGATCTCCGGAAAGGTCGAGCACGTTCCCAAGGGTGGCGCCCAGCAACGCGCCCGTCTCGGCCAGCCAGATGGCGTGCAGGTGCGAGCGGATCAGATCCTCATTGGCCAAATCCAGCCGTGGAGGAGCGACCGCTCCGGAGACCATGAGCAGGGGATGCTTGAAGAAGTACTGATCATGGGAGCGAAAATTGTGACAGTAGGAGAAGACGAGGGCTGGCTGCCCGCTCCTACCGGCCCGGCCGCTGCGCTGGGCGTAGTTTGCCGGCGTTGGGGGAACATTGCGCATGTTGACAACGTTCAAGCTGGCGATATCCACGCCCAGCTCCATGGTAGCGGAGGAGTACATCACCGCCAGGTCGCCTCGCTTGAAACGCTCTTCCCTTCGAATCCTGTCGGCCGGCATGACTTGCGCCGTGTGCTCCCGCGCTTCAAGCCCGACCGCTTCGCGGGCGATCTCCTGATAGAACTCGACGAAGAAGGGATTTGGGCGTCCTCCCTCCTCGCCCAGGTGAGGCATACGGATCGGGTCGTGGAAGGAACCGCTGCCGTCCCCGGGAAGCCATACCAGCGCGGCGGAGGGAACCTGGTAGGCGGGAACATGCTCCGGGGCGCGGGATTCCCGAACGACCTCCACCAATCCGCCCTTGCGCAGCGCTTCCAACAGCTGGCCGATGATCTCCCCGGATTCCTCCAGGGTAAACCGCTCCGTCCGGCCAGGAAACGTCCCAACCCTCCGCAGGTACAATCCGAATCGCCCGCGCGGGCTCAGGTAATGGGCACCTTCGGTTTTACGGCGATTTCCCTGGGGACGCGAGCACGGATAGACGAACTGTGCGGTTAACAGTTCCTCATTCTCGTCGAGCGCCCAGGGAGATTTCAGCCTGCCGGAGCTCCGCTCCCTGATCCGTTCCTGCGCGTTCGCTTCGAGAGCGTCGACCTTGATGGCCAGCTCATGCCGCATGTGGTCCAGCAGGACCTTGGCGATCCGCTGCCTGGTCTCCGGCGTGGCTTCCAACAGGGCGGCGTGGCACCCCTGCCAGATCTCCTCGGCACTGCAGAGCTCGTCCAAGGAAAGATACTCGATCTGAAGAATACCGCATTGCTCCAGGTTGGGTGCGGTGACCCGCCAGCCCCGTTCCAGGTCCCGGTAGATACGGTAGCCTAGAACCGAGCGCAATGCCGCCTTGGTCTCCTCCAAAGCTCGGAACTTCACATCGGGATCGGTGGCGTAGAGCTCCAGGGGAAGGTTGAGCTCGTCGAACACTTTCTGAACAAGCTCGTCGTGTCGAAGACCGTGGGAACCAGCCACAGCCACGGCCCGATAGAGAGCGGAACGAAGTACGGCCACCTCGACGAAGTCGTTGAAATGGCCGGCCTGAAGCGAAGCATCCTGCCGGTTGTCCGAGAAGCTCAGGAGCTTGCGGGCGTGAGCTTCGAGGCTTCCCTCTTTTTTCAGGTGTCGAACCGCGGACAAACTCAGCACCGTGGTTGCCGTACTGCGACCTTCCGTGGCCAGGGAGGCGAGCTTGCCGAAATCCGAGCGCTGCCAGGGGTTGTAGGTGACTCCGCAGCGCAGACAGAAGCGAAGGGGCGTGGGGAAATAGGCGAACTCCGCGCCGTCGGGATGTATGTTTCCAGAGCCATCCAACCGAATCAGCACGGGAACCCGCTCCCGGTAGGTGCGACGGACGGCCGTGCCATCCCGCCGCATTTCCAGCCAATCCTCCGGAAGACGGTCCATGGCGGCTTCTGCATTGGTGGGCCAGGGCTCCTCCGCGCTGGTGTACAGATAGCCGCTGTGAGTCTCTTCCGTGTCCGCGGTGTCGGCGAAATCCCTGGGCTCGATCCGGCGGCCTTCCTGATCATCGACCAGCCGAACCAGGTAGTAGGCTTGCCCGCATTCCCGGCAGAACGCCAGGGGAAACAGGCTGCGCGTCCGGTCCCCCGGAACGTACTGCTGGGCCTGAAGGGTCACGTAGCGCTCGCTTTCTCCCTCCAGGGTTGCGTAGACGGTGTCGCCGCGGCTGATGAACTGATGCAGCCGGAAGGCGAAGGCGGGAAATCCGGTCTCCGGATTGGGTTCCGACGTGTAGCTGGCCAGGAGCTGGTGCTCAATCGCTTCCCTGCAAGCCACTTGCTCTTCGTCGGTGAGCTCAGCCAGTCTCCGGGCTGCCCCATCGGGACCGGTGATCGAGAGGGGCTCCGCCCGCATCAACCGACCGCTGTCCCTGTCCGTGTGCAGTCCCATCTCCGTTTCGATCCAGCAGGACAGGGGATCTTCGATGAACTCGGCGAAGGACGATGGGGGCTCGCCGTCCTGAGTAGAGAGTCGGCGTCGCAGGGCGGCGAGCACCGTCGTGTCTGCGAAATCGAGCTCCGGAGTTGCACGGCGCAGAGTCTCTCCGATCACGTGTTCCGGCTGCACCTCCGCCCCGAACAGCTGCCCGGCGACCCGGGCTACCTCGCTCTGCTGCTCCAGATACGTGCCCGGACCGGCAAGGGTTGCGGAGGTGCCCACGCACTGCATCTCGGGCGCCTGGAAGGACTCACGTACCCGGCGCACCAGCATGGCCACGTCGGCGCCCTGCCGACCCCGGTAGGTGTGAAGCTCATCGAGGACCAGGAACCTCAAGCCGTGGCCGCTTCGAATCAACTGCTTCTCCCGCGGGCGGGTCAGAATGAGTTCCAGCATCACGTAGTTCGTCAACAGGATATCCGGAGGGTTGGCGATGATCTGTTGCTTCTCCTCATCACTCTCCTGCCCGGTGTAGCGGGCAAAGGTGACGGGTCCCTTCTCGTTCGGAAAACCGATGTTGATGAACTTGTGAAGCTCGTTCAGCTGGCTGTTAGCCAGCGCGTTCATGGGGTAGATCACCACGGCCTGGATACCCCGCCGGGAACCGTTTCGCAGCACGTGATCGACAATGGGAATGATGTAGGTGAGGCTTTTACCCGATCCGGTTCCCGTGGTCAGGACGTAGTTGTGGCCTTCCCTGGCTATACGGATAGCCTCTTCCTGATGGTGGTGGAGACGTAGCGTGCGGCCGCCGGGCACCTGATCCTTGTCCCGACGAAAGACTTTACGGCAGTCCTCATGGAGGATGCCCTGGTCCACGAGGGCATCCACCGAAGCTCCATGCTGAAAGGAAGGATTGAGCTGGATCAGGGGATCCGGCCAGAGCTCTCCCCGACCCATGTGCTGTTCAACTTCTTCACGAACACGCGGGTCGCGAATATTGATAAAGCTCTGAACGTATTGGGCGTACTCGCCCACCAGATTCTCGCGCAGTTGAAAAACGTTCACAGACAATTCCCTCCGTTCAATCTACATCACTGCTTTGCTTGTTTTTGCGCCGTACCCTCCGGACTCTTGTGGTTGATTTGTAGTCCCCCAGCCGCTGCTTCCTGCCTCTCCTGATATTCACTGAAAACCCGCACCAGATCGCGTAACGACGGCTCCACGGGCTGCCTCAGAAGGAATACATTGAGATTGTCCATGGCCCGGGTCATGGCCACATAGATGAGATTGCGCAGCAACTTGTCCGCCGCCGGCTCGTCGTACTGGGACAAGCGGCTCAAACCCGGCAGGTAGAGGAGAACCACGGCGAAGTCCAGTCCCTTGCTGGAATGGAGCGTTGAAAGGCGGATCACCTTTTCCTGTCGGAATGAAAACTCGTCGTCCCTGATGTTGGCGACCTCGAACCCACGGCCTCGGAGAGAGCTGGACAGCGCCTCTATCTGTATCTTGGTCGGTGCAAGAATGGTGATGTTCTCCGGATCGTAGCCCAGCCTGTCGGTGAACAGGACGATACGGTTGAGCAGCAGCTCCTGAAGCTCCCGTTCGGTGTCGGCTTGATACAGCTCCGGAACCGGGCCCTCTCTGAAGGCTTTGGGGACGTTGGCCTCATCGAAGAAACCGGCTCCAGCAGCCATTCGGTAGGACTCGGCGATGTCGTGGATGGGACAGGTGTTGCGGAAGTTGGTTTTCAGAATCCTTGTCCGTCCGACAATGTCGATCCCCGCACGCTTGTAGGGCGATCCTACTCCGTAGATGCTCTGGTCCACGTCTCCGGCCATCACCACCGCCCTCTCAGCTAGCAGCTTCAGCGCCTTCAAATCCACAGCGGTCAGGTCCTGGGATTCGTCAACGAAGATGTAGTCAATATCCTGCGAGTGGTTGGTGTTTTTTGCTTCGAGAGCTTCTATAATTTTGATACGGGAGTAGTTTTTACTAAGAGTCCCGTTGCGTTCCATCTCCTCTATGAACCTCTGGACGAGACTCCATACCTGCGTACGTTGAGCGGCACTGAGCGGCTGCCTCATACCGCGACGCGCAACCCGCTGATCCACGTACTGTTCCCTGGTTATGTTGTTGGCGAATATCAGATCCTCGATCTCGGTGCCGAGTTCCTCGCAGCTCAAGAATTCCAAAGAATTGAGCTGTCGGCACAGCTGATCCATGATCCTGTAGTCAACTCGGTAACGAGGATTGGCTGCATGCAGCCGTGACAGGAGGAAGCTGTCCGCTGTCTGAACGAGCTGCTCGACTTGTGAAGAGCCCATGATCTCCGCCAAGTAGCGATCGTACTTGACAAGGGTATTGGTGTAGGTCAGCAGGACAATCTTGCGTGCAGGCTTCAGATCCAATTCCTCCGCAGCTTCCTTGCAGGCACGATCCAGAGCGTACAGCAGCACCAGTGTTTTTCCTGTCCCGGCACCGCCCTTGA
>CAZFMD010000142.1:4567-7923 GCA_964520025.1 uncultured Spirochaetaceae bacterium | reverse complement strand
GAGGGATTCGTAGGCCAGCAGATAGTCTCCGATGATTTCCACCAGGTCGTTCGGACAGTTCTTGTACACCACTTCAAACAGGCTCACGTTATCCCGTCCCTTTACCGGTCCGAGGCGTGTGAGCGTTCCCCGCACAAACAGGTTGATCGGGTTCTTGTTCGTCGTTCTCAAGAAGGACATGTTGACGGAGGTCAGTTTGTTCTGGAACTGCTGGAAGAAACTGATCTCATCCCGGCTGAGGATAACCAACAGCACGACCCGGTCCATGGACAGTTGATAGGGTGCGCAGATCAGCATGTAGTCTTCCAGCTTGAGAAGCGTCTGGGATTGCTGAAGCCCCATCTTCTTCACCGCATATGGATTGAATCGGATTGTCTGTTCGGAGTACTTCTCTTTGTATTCCTGTAGTCGAGTCGCCATACTGGTTTTATTGTATTTACCTGGACAAAGAAGTCAAGCGTCGCTATTCTCGTAGCCATGGCCGATACCTCAGGTGTGCTTGGTGAAGGAAAACTATCCCGCGAACGACTGGAAAAACTCCTCGATTTGACCTCCTCGAGCAGCCCTGAGATAATCGTGGGGGCGGAGGCGGGCGAGGACGCGGCGGTGGTCAGAGGTTCCAAACAGCTGATCCTTACCGCCGATCCGGTTACCTTTACCGAGGAGAATATCGGATTCTACACGGTGGCGATAAACTCCAACGATATCGTTGCCATGGGCGGCAAACCGATGTACCTGATCACAACGATCCTCCTGCCCCTCGGAACCGAGGAACAGCGCCTGCAGACCATATCCAGGGAGATCGAGGAAGCTTCCAGAAAAGCCGGGATCCGCTGGGTAGGAGGTCACACCGAGATCACCTCCGCAGTCAACCGTATCATTATATCGGCTCAGGCTATCGGTTTCCTGCGCGGCAAGCCCACCCGAACCTCCGATGCTCACCCAGGTGAGCTGTTGGTGATGAGCAAGTGGACGGCTCTGGAGGCGACTACGCTGATCGCCCGGGAGAAACCGGATATCTGCCGAAAACTCCTCGGCGAGCAGGGCTATCGAGAGGTACTGAACTGGTTGCACGAGCCGGGCATATCGATCTTAAGGGAGGGGGAGATCTTGAGGAGACTGGGATTGGCGGCGGCTCACGATCCGACCGAGGGAGGCATCGCCACGGGAATTCATGAGATTGCCGATTGCTCGCAAGTAGGCATCCGGCTGTACCGTGAGCGTATTCCCATCCGTCCCGAGACCGAGCTGCTCTGCAATCACTTCGGTCTGGACCCAATGGGAACGCTGAGCTCCGGAGTTTTTCTCTTCACAGCAAAGCCCGCCCGGGCGGAAAAAGCCTGCCGGTTGCTGAAGAGCGGGGCGATACCCGCTGCGGTGATCGGTGAGATCACGGATCAGCCGGGCAGCGTGGAGCTGGTCGACGGAGAGCAGCGCCGGGCCCTGCCCCTGTTCACCCGAGATGAGATCATCAAGTTGTCCTGATTCCCGGGCGGTCTCAAAGCCTGCCTCCGGCACGCGTGTGCACGTTGCCGCAGATCCTATCTTCCGACCGTGTAGATCTGCTCCATAACAGCCCGTGCCAGAGCCACGGCCTGTCGGCGGGGATTTACCTGTCCCAGGGTGACGATTTGCGAAAACAGCAGGAGACCCTGCTCACCCTTGCGCAGACCTACCAGCACGCGATTATCCTCCTGCCGCTGGAGTTCGAGATGATAGAGAAATCCCGCCTGCTCATCAGCGGTAATCGTAATCTCCGATCCCGAACGTTTCAGATGCTTCAGACAGCGCCGCAGGATCCTGTCCCCAGTGACACTCCGGCCCACAACCAGGGGCAGGGCAAACCCGTACTGCAGCAGGCCCCCGGGGTTCAGCTCGTACAAGCGGTTGACAGCCAGCCGGCGGGACGAGCTTCTCACCTTCAGCAGAGGGATCAGATATCGCAGGGAGTCGAAGATCCCCTCCCGCTCCCAAAAGGGATCAAAACCCCGGATCGAACGTTCCAGCAAATCCGGGTCGCCTCGGATCTTACCCTCCTCCTGCTGGTAGTAGTACCGCGCATGGGGGGCAACCTGAACCTCCAGATCTCGAGCCAACCCCAGGTACTTCAAAGCCACCGGACGGTAGCGCTCGTTCGCGCTGTAGAACTCCCAGAAGGCATCCAGTTGATTTCCCTGCGACAGATAGGAGCGGCCCACCTGCAGGGAGTAGGAGCGCAGCTTCTGGCGGTGGTAGTAGGCCTTGAGCCGATACCCCAACGAACGGACGGTCCATCTGAGCGTCTGCGGGATACCGCTGCGCGGCCGGGCCGCACCGCTTGCAACCAGCCCGGTATACACATCGGAGAGGATTTCATGGACATCCTGCAGATGCCGCTCGAGGTCCGTTCCGTAGTAGTACATCCAGCTTCGATCTCGTGATTCCAGCACCTCTTCGGCGTAACGCCGGGCCAGCTCGAGCATCCCGAACTTCTGATACAGCATCGCCAGGTTGACCTTGCTCAAGGGAGTGCCGTCCTTGACCATGGCGGTCTGATACTCCGACAAAGCGCTTTTGAAATCGAGACGGGACTGGAACAGTTCTCCCCGGGCCAGATGACCCGGGGCGCGATCCACCATCTGGATCGATTCTTCGGTGTAACGGAGTGCGGAGTTGTAGTTGTAGAAGCTGTGCTCCAGCAGTGAGAGATTGTAGTAAGCCACCGAGGCGAAGTACAGATCTTCCCCCTTTAGTGCATCATCAATCGCCTTCAGGTAAAAGCGCTTCGAGTTGTTATAGTCATACAGCCCCGAATAGAGGGTTCCCAAGGTCATGTAGATGCCGCGATCCGGGCCGAAGTTTTCAAGCGCTTCCAACAACAGCTGTTCCCCCTTCTCCAGCTGGTGGGTCTTGAAGTACATCCATCCCAAATCATCGATAGGCGTAATGTTCTCAGGATACAGTTCGAGGATCCGCTCCAGGGCAGCGATCGACTCCTGCTCGCGGTTGAGCTTTCCGTAGCATCGGGAGATCTGCACCAGAATCAGGTACTCCTCCCCCTGCAGCTGCTCCGCGCCCCGGTACTCCTGCAGAGCCAGGTTGTACAGCTGCTCATCGTAGTACAGATCCGCCAGCAACAAAGGCAACTCGGCATTCCGGGGAAAACGCTGTTTTCCCTCTTCGATGATCCGTACCGCGCTCTCGTAATTCTCTGCTTCGATGGCCGTCTGGGCTCGCCCGTAGTACCAATCGGCGTTCTGCTGTGCCTGAGATGCGGCCGGCGAACAGACCAGAAGCAGGAGACAGAGCAGCAGCATCACAGCTTCCTGCTCACCGTAGTGACCGGATTGAGAAAACCCAGGAGGCGGCGCAGCGGG
>CAZFMD010000142.1:0-4467 GCA_964520025.1 uncultured Spirochaetaceae bacterium | reverse complement strand
GCCCCCAGAAGGGCAAGGCATTTCACCAGCGCGATGAAAAACAGGTAGAGGGCGGGGAGCAGGATGTACCACAGCCGCGCGATGATCTTCAGCCCCCGGATCAGCTCTCCTCCCAGCAGACGCACCCTGTCCTCTACTTCGATCGTCTCGGGCTTTTGCTCTTCCAGGGTGTGTTGATTTTTCAGAATCTCCTCGAGCAGCCGGGCAAAGGCCTCGAAATCGAAACCGAACTGAATCGTGTCCTCCTCTCCGGGAGCGATGACCTGAGAGGATGGGTCGAATTCGATCCAGCCGTACTCGCCGAAGTAAACCTCCACCCAGGCATGAGCCTGATAGGCCCGGACCTCGTAGAAGTTCAGGATCTCCGTATCCGGATTGACGTAGAAGCCCACCGCCACCCGGGCCGGAATGCCGAGGCTGCGGCAAAGCAGGGCCATGGAAAAGGCAAAGTAGGAGCAGTAACCCTTCTTGCTCATGTAGAGGAAGTGGGAAAGCTGATCGCCGTCGGCGGCCATTCCCGGCATCAGGGAGTAGTAGTAGTTGTTCTTCAGATAGTCGTGCACCAGAAGCACCTGGTCGAGACGACGGGAATCCCCGGCCGGCTCTGCAATCTGTTCGGCCAGCTGCCGGATGCGTTCATCCCCGCCGTACTCTGTGTAGAGTTCCAGCTCCCGGTCGTTCAGGGAATGATCGGATCTCGACTCCCCACCGCCGGAAGGCGGGCCAACAGAGGCCAAATCCTCCAACCCGGCATCGCTGACCCGGGAGATCACGCGGTAGATGCGCAGGAACGAGGAGGCGTCCCAGTTGGTCAGAGGGGCCACCCGGATCGGATAGTTCATGCCGATCAGGGAGGTAGGATCGAAGTTGACGAAGAAGTATTCCTGCATCACCTCATGCCGCTCCAGGTAGCCCGGATCGGGGAACTCCTCCGGTGAGTCCGGCACCGTGACAGGCGGGTCCTTCCGTACTGGCTTTTTACCGGCAGCTGAGCGGCCTCCCGGGGCAGTGCGGTAGAAACCCCGTTTGCGCTCGTATCCGGAGAGGATATAGCGGCGCAGGAGGATCCTCTGCGCGGGTCCCTGCTTTCGCAGCAGCAGCACCAGATCGTCGGACATCTCTATCTGGCTTTCAAGCTTGATGTACTGGGAGAAATCGAAACGGAAAAGCGTAGGCTTCATCAATCCACCGCCCAGCCGGACCGCGCCCTGGTTGTAGCGCCCCAATACCAAGAGAAGGACAATCAGGAGAAGGGGGATGAGCACCCAGAGAAAAGAGACGGCGGAGCGTAGGGTTCTCCCCCACTTCTCCGATCGATCGGGGATGCGGCTGAGTACCATCAGAAGAATCGCGAAAAACAGAAACGCAAAGATGCCGTAGGACAGTAGAGACGGATGCCGGTAGAGGGTGATGCGGTAATTGCCCTGAGACCAGAATACCGCCAGCAGGAGCAGAGCATCGAAACCTGCCTCCCAGCGAACGAACTCGCTATAGCGAAAGGCGAGCAGGTTGAATAGCCAGACCACGGTCCAGGGAAGCAGCCCCGGGAAATAACTCTTGTCAAAGGTGAAAAAAAGAAAGTCCGTATGCGGGCCGGGGGACAGAGCTGCCTGGAGTCGAAATACAAGAAAGAACAGAAGGCGAAGACAGAACAGGACAATGAGGAACAACAGGCAGGCCGCCCAAAAGCGCAAGCCCAGCCTGTCCATCGACAGCGCAACCAGCACAGCCAGCACGAAACCGACGCTCAAGAACACCAGATCCAGGTCGCCGCGGAAATACAGATAGGCATGGAAGAACAGGAAGTACAGGAGAAGATTCCGTATGAGGAAGATCCCCAACTGCAACTGTCTAGACCTTTTCAACGCACAACCTTCCACCTGCCGTTTCGGTTCCACTGCGCTGCATCCCGATCCAGCGCAGTTTGATAGTTTTGGATCTCTTCTCTTGCCAGCTGCACAACCGTTGCCCCCTGCTCGCCGGCCGGGCGAAGCACCAGCTTTCGCATCCAGCTGCGCTGGGGCTGCTCGACGGGCACGGGCAGATCCGGGAAAAACAGCCTCACCTCTGCGGCCCGCTTCTGTAAATCGGAAAACATTCGGGCAAGGTTTGTCGAACCGGGGGAGGAGAACAGAATAATCCTCTGTGGAAGCCGCCGCGGCAGCTCGAGGGCGTATCGGTCATTCCACCGCACCCCGGCCAATTCAGCCAGCAGCTGCATTTTCTTTTCCAGCGCCAGCTGTCTCGGCTGGAGCGAATCGCAGGTGGCGAAGAATACCTGATAGCCCCGGGCCAGCACATCCAGTATCGTGGCGGCGCAAACCTCGACCAAAACGTCCAGGTAGTCCGCTTGGATGCGCTGCGCCACCGCCGTGGTGGGTGCGGAGTCCAGAATCACGAGAAAGCGGGATTCCGGAGGAGGGGTCTCTTCACCGATGCGCAGAAACAGTTGCGAGGTGTGAGCGTAGACCTTCCAGTGAACTTTACGGATATCATCACCGGGGAAGTACTTCCGGACTTCCAACAGCTCCTGGCTTCGCCTCTGCCGCCTCCCCCGGTTTTCCTCCCGCCCTCCCTCAAAGCTCCGGGGTTTTTTGGCCGCTTCGGGCTGCACAGCCGGGTACACCCGCAGCTGCTCGGCCAGGGAAAGCTCGATCGGGAAGCGGGTGAATCCGAGCAGATCGCTGACCACGATGCGTACCTCCCGGCTCTGGTAACAACCTCGATAGGCAGGGGTAAACTCGAACATATGACGATTGCGTCCGCCTCTCAGGTCGGTTGAAAGGCGCAGCGGTTCCCGGCCCTGCCAGTGCAGGAGAATCTCGAAACGGATCTTGAAGCCCGGAGCTCTGTGACGGGGTATTTCGGCTGTCAGCTCCGCGGTAGCCGGGCTTCTGGGGAACACCCCGGATGCTGACAGGGTGAAATCCACCGGATCCGGGGCTCTTTCGAAGAAACGCCGCAGAAACGCCTGCATGATGCGATTGGCCAGTAGACTGTATAACCCAAGAAGGGTGAAGGCGCTTCCCCAAAGGATCGCGGACAGCTCCATGCGCAAAGCTCCGATGACCAGGATCATCGCGGACAGCAGAAAGAAGAGGGCTCCCCGGCGGGTAAAGGCAAACACCTTTTTAAGGAGCCGCTTAATAGACGATCCTTGACAACTCATGCAGGGTAATTTCCCGTATCAGTGAAGGGGCATCGATGCGGATGTCTTTCATTCGAATACGGTGGGAGAGCACCAGTGGAGCCAGCTCCAGGAAATCCTGATCGATGCAGTAGCCCCTGCCTCGTACCAGGGCGAAGGCTCGGGCTGCTCTGACCAGCATCAGGCTGGCCCTGGGCGAACAGCCCAGCTCGATTCCCCGATGACGCCGGGTGGAAACAGAAACCCCGACCGCGGTTTGCAGGAGCCGCTGGTCGCAGAAGATCCCCTCCACGGTCTTTCTTGCCTGCAGGATCTCCGACTTGGAGCAGATCGGTTTGACCTTGGGCATGATCGTAGCCGCGGGATCCTCCTCTACGATGGCAATCTCATCCTCCTCTCCCGGATAGCCGATCGAGATCCGCATGAGAAAACGATCCAGCTGTGCCAGTGGCAATGAGTAGGTGCCGTCGGTTTCCACGGGATTCTGAGTGGCGATCACGAAGAACAGCGGATCCATGGCATGGGTCTTGTTTCCTACGGTGACCTGATTCTCAGCCATAACCTCCAGCAGGGCGGACTGAACCTTGGGGGTCGTGCGGTTGATCTCATCGGCCAGGACGATGCTGGCGAACACGGGACCCGCCTTGAACACGAAACGCCGGTGCTCGGGATCGAAGATGTCGACCCCGGTGATGTCGTAGGGCAGCAGGTCCGGGGTAAACTGGATGCGCCGGAAGGTGATCGGCTTGACCGTCTTGTCCCTGGAAATCAGGCGGGCGGCGGTCTTGGCCAGGGTGGTCTTGCCCAGACCGGGAACATCCTCGATAAGCACGTGCCCGCCGGCCAGCAGTCCCGTGACCAGATACTCCAGGGTCCGGCGTTTTCCCCGAATTACCCGCTCCAACCCATCGATGAGGCGGGTGGTGAGGGTATGATGCTTCTCGACCTCTCTCTGTAGTTTTGCAGATTTTCCTGATGCCATAGCCGTCGAAAGTTAGCTTATCAGCTTCCGAGCGGATTGACTACGATTGTCCTTCCAGCTCAGGGAAAGTGCTCAGCAGATGCGTGCGGAGCTCCGTAGTCAAAGCTTCCAGGCGTTCGAGATTGTAGGGGAAGGTGTAGGCGACGAATCTGCGGAGGATGTACTGGTAACGGTCACGAACGATCCTGTCGGGAATCAGACCGGAGACACCCAGCCTCTCTTTGAGAACGGGCAGCAGGAACTTGCGGATCAACAGGCTGAAGCGATTCAGCTCCGTGGCCGCCTGATAGATAAACCACTCGTCCCCGACGTGGATCGACTGCAGGCCGACCAGCTC
>CAZFMD010000141.1:4152-8070 GCA_964520025.1 uncultured Spirochaetaceae bacterium | reverse complement strand
GAGCTTGGGATAGATTTTTTGAAGCGTAGGCAGTAGTATTGCTGCCAAATGAGGGTCCTCAGCTTCGGGGAACAAGCCCTGAGCAATGCACAATCCATCAAGACTCTACGCCAGGTTGCCGGTCAGGCAGGGGGGGGGAAGCCTCGATTGATCGTGGTGGTGCCTTCCCTCCGGGGAATGCGGAGCTCTTTGGCCGAGGCGGCCGAGCAGGCCGCAGAAGGTTCCGGCGGCTACCTGGAGCGGATCGAGGCTATCCGGGAACCCGTTTTAGAGATCATTCGCGAGCTGTTCACCCCCCGGGAGCAGTCCGGGGTGATTACGGCGGTGCAGATTCTTCTCAACGACCTGGAGGATATCCTTCATGGTGTCCAGTTGGTTCGGGAGTGCTCCCCCCGGACTCTCGATCTGGTGTGCAGTTTTGCCGCACAGATCAGCTGTATCCTGATCAGCCGCTACCTGGACGCGGAGGGGCTTGCCGTTCAAACGGTGGATAATCCGGGCATCCTGCTGCGGGTGAATGCCCACGGTATGCTTCAGGTGGACTACCAGGCCAGCTATGATGCCATCGCCGGCAATTTGAAGAAGGGAGAGGGCTTGCAGATCGTTGCGGGCGGAATTGCCCACACCGACCAGGGAGCTGTTACCGCTATTCAGCCGGATGGCAGCGATCTGACCGCCTCCCTGATCGCAGCCGCCCTGAAGGCCGAGCTTATCGAATTGTGGACGGGGATGGATGGAGTGATGAGCGCCGAGCCGAGCTACGTTGAGGAGGCCTTTGTGATCTCCCAGCTGAGCTACCAGGAGGCGATGGAGCTGTCCTACTTCGGTGCCCGCATGATTCACCCCCAATCCCTGGTTCCGGCCATGGAGGCGGGAGTGCCGATTCAGATCCGCAACCTGGATCGGGTAGAGAATCCCGGTACCCGAATCTGCGCCAAACCCCAGCGGAAACAGACAGCCATTGCGGGAATCGCCTCCATAGAGCCGGTCGCATTGGTCAATATTGAAGGGGGCGGCATGGTCGGCGTTCCCGGGATTGCCGCCCGTATCTTCGCTACCCTGGCCAGAGCCCAAGTGAATATCATTATGATCTCCCAGGCTTCCTCGGAGCACAGTATCTGTGTTGTGTTTCGTCAGCAGGAGGCGGAGAGGGTGCTCGAATCACTACGGGAGGAGCTGGCACCGGAGATTCGGGCCAGGCAGATCCAAAACTTCGATCTGCGGACAGATCTGGCCATCCTGGCGGCGATCGGCGAGAATATGAGGGGGACTCCGGGGATCTCGGGGAAGTTGTTCAGCGCCCTGGGTACGGCCAAAGTCAACATCCTGGCGATTGCCCAGGGCTCCTCGGAGACGAATATCTCCTTCGTCATCGAGAAAGCGCTCAAACCGCAAGCCCTGAGAACCGTGCATCGGGCTTTTCTCGGTTAAATCATGGACCCCTTGAGCGTGAGCCGAATAACCTATTGTCGACGGTATTATCCGCTATGAATCCGAATGAGACGGCAGTGAATAGAGAAACAGTCGCGGTGTTTGCACCGGCTACCGTAGCGAATGTAGCCTCGGGTTTCGATGTGCTGGGTTTCGCCCTTGAGCGGCCCGGTGACACCGTGATTCTGAGAAGAATCCCCGAAAAACGGGTCGAAATTCTCGCCGTGGAGGGGGATGACGGTCAGCTTCCCCGGAACCCGGACAAGAATACCGCCTCGGTAGCGGCCCGAAGTTTTCTTGAGGCTATCGACTTTCCTTTCGGGTTGGAGCTTACATTGCGTAAGCAGATGCCCATGAGCTCCGGATTGGGCAGCTCCGCAGCCAGTTCTGTCGCCGCGGTCTACGCTGCCAACCTGTTGGCGGACACTCCATTTTCCGTTACCGAGTTGCTACCCTTTACCATGGAGGCCGAGGAGGTGGCCTGCGGATCCGCCCATGCCGACAATGTCGCCCCGGCGCTCCTGGGTGGATTCGTTTTGATCCGCAGCTACGATCCTCTGGATGTGGTGCAGCTGCCCGTGCCAGCCGGACTGGCCGTGGCAACGGTACACCCTCATACGGAGATCAAAACCGAGGATGCCCGTCGTATCCTCAAGAAGGAGCTGCGCTTGAGCGACGCCGTGCGGCAGTGGGGTAACCTGGCCGCGCTGGTAGCGGCCCTGTACCAGGGGGACCTGGACCTCCTGTCCCGCTCCCTCCAGGATGTGGTGGCCGAGCCGCGTCGTGGACTGCTGATCCCCGGATTCGCCAAGGTCAAACAGGCGGCGTTCCAGGGAGGCGCCCTGGGTTGTTCGATTTCCGGCTCCGGGCCCTCGGTTTTTGCTCTTTGCCGATCGATGCGTTCAGCCCGAGAGGTCGGCACGGCCATGCAGAGTGCTTTTGCCCAGGTAGGCTTGGAGGCTGATGTGTACCTGTCAGGAATCAATGAAAGCGGACCTGTAGTGCTGGATACGGAGCAAGGTGGATAACCATGAAGTTCATCAGTACCCGGGTCGGATCGGCGACGGGCAGGAAACCCGTCACCTTCCGGCAGGCCGTATTCTCAGGGCTGCCCCCGGACGGCGGCCTCTACGTTCCCGCCCAGCAGCCGGACCTGCGTGCCCGGATTGCCGGATTCTCGGAGCAAACGAGTTTCACCGATCTGGCAACGGCCGTGATCGGCCGGCTGATTGGTGATGAGCTGAGCCCGGAGGCGCTGCGGCGGGTGTGTGAACGGGCATTCACCTTCGAACCGGTTCTGAAGCCCCTGGCGGAGAAGTTGACCCTGCTGGAGCTGTTTCACGGACCCACCTGCGCATTCAAGGATTTTGGCGCCGCCTTTCTGGCCTCGGTCATGGAGGAGTTTCTTCTGCAGGAGAGCCGGCAGGCGGTGATTCTGGTAGCAACCTCCGGGGACACCGGCAGTGCCGTGGCCCGGGCTTTTCAGGGAAAGGCCAACATCGAGGTTGTGATCCTCTACCCTTCGGGCCGGGTCAGCGCGCTTCAGGAGCAGCAACTAACCACTGTGGGGGGCAATGTCACCGCCCTGGAGATCCAGGGGAGTTTTGACGACTGCCAGCGCATGGTCAAACAGGCATTTGTCGATGCAGGTCTGCGCGGGCATTTGTCCCTGAGCTCGGCTAATTCGATCAACCTCGGCCGGTTGTTGCCCCAGGCACTGTACTACATCTACGGCAGGCTGCGCTGGGTTCCGGAAAGCAAAGAAAAACGGATGATCTGCGTTCCCAGCGGCAACTTCGGCAATCTCACTGCGGGTGTGTATGCTTGGCTGTGGGGAATGGCCGTGGATGGATTCATAGCCGCCACCAATGTCAATGACGTTGTTCCCGAGTATCTGAACACCGGAGAGTTCCGCCCGCGGCGTTCCCTGAAAACCATCTCCAATGCCATGGATGTGGGCTATCCCAGCAACTTCGAGCGCCTGATCGTGGTTTTCGAAGGCAGTGAGAAGAAGATGCGAAAGCGGATAAAGGGCGTGGTGATAACCGATGAGGAGACCCGGGATATCATGCGTCAGGTCTACGAGAATCGCGGGATGTTGATCGATCCCCATACCGCCGTGGGGGTGCTCGCCTCCCGCAGGTACCGTGAGGAATCCCGATTCTCCGGACAGATCCTCTCTCTGGCCACGGCCCATCCCGGGAAATTCGTCGATATCGTCGAGCAGGCCACCGGAGCCGCTCCGGAATTACCGGCCACCTTGAAAGAAGCCCTGAATAAGAAAAAACAGGCGATCGCCCTGCAACCCACCCTCGACCGGCTGCGGGAGTTCTTGTTGGACCGTTACGCCTGATCTTTCAGGAACAAGGCGTTACTTGATGTTGTATTTCTCCAATGCTTTAATAACCTTGTCTGGCACAACCGGCCTGCCTTTCTGTAAACAAACACCTGTTACTTTGGCATTTAGAATCAGCTGCTCATCCGGCA
>CAZFMD010000141.1:0-4052 GCA_964520025.1 uncultured Spirochaetaceae bacterium | reverse complement strand
TTCTGTAAACAAACACCTGTTACTTTGGCATTTAGAATCAGCTGCTCATCCGGCAACCTGAAAATATCTTGATAGAAAACAAAGCGTAGGCGCCCTTCTTTTTGGATGCCTATCCTCAGTATGAATTTATCCCGACTTTTCAGGGGAAACTTGTAGTTGATTTCGACTTTTGCCACGATGGGATCTATACCCTCTTCGTGCAGTTTGGTGAAGTCGATGCCGGCAGCATGCATGAATTCGTGCCGGCCGTGCTCCAGGTAGTTCTGATAGACGGCGTTATTCACGATCCCGAGAAGATCACACTCGTAGTCCCTGACCAGGAACTCAAGTTCGAAAAGGTAGTCCTGATTTATATTATACCTCCGTCACTACTGTCTAAGTGTAGGCGGGAGCGTCGGTCCTGCAAGTTTTCGACAGAGGAGGAACTATCGATGGGCTCGATGTATGTCGAAACGGGTTTGGTCGGAACTTAGTTCAGCATCGGCCGGGAGTACTTCCTGCCGTCCTTGTGCCGGTAGGGGTTGGCCTTGTGCTTGCGGTAGTTGCGGTAGACCTGGCAGGCCTGGTAGTAGCCCTCCGGGCCCCAGTAGGAGGCGGATAGATCCGCCCGGTACAGCTCCAGCAGCCGAGGGAACAGGGGAGAGTCCATGATCCGCTCGGAGCGGTAGATGGGAAGCTGCTTCAGGGCGGCCGGCATCATGTGGTAGCGAATCAGAAAAGTCACATCCCGGATCCAGGAAATGTCAAACCCGAGCCGGCCGAGGAATCGTGCGGCTATCTTGGCCCCCAGCTCCGCGTGTCCGTCGAAGGCTCGTTCCGGAGTGCTTTCCGCTTCGGGTTTGCCGATGTCGTGAAGCAGCAGGGATAGGGAGAGAATCGGATCGTGACCCTTTCTGTACTTGAAGGTTTCCAGGGTGTGTTCCCAGCCGTTTCCCTCCGGATGGTAGTCCTTGTGATGAGGGATTCCCGACATCTTCTGCAGCTCCGGCCAGTAGGTTTCCACGAAACCGCTGGAGTATAGGAGTGATAGTCCCTTGTGGGGATTGGCTCCGGTCAACACGGCCAGCAGCAGCTCCCGCTGAAAAGTTCTATCAGGTTCGGCGAAGGGAGGCTCGAGGGAGAAGGACTCCGGATCCACCTGGTAATGATAGCGGGAGATCAGTACGGTCGCCTCTGTCAGGTACAGCAGGGATGATCCTCCTGCCTGTCGAACCAGCTGCGATCTGCGCAGATCAGGGTATACCTCGAGGGGATCGAAAAAGATGTCCCGCGTCGGGTCGTGAAGGAGCTCCTGGACGGTAAAGGGTCTGGGGGGAGAAACCACCTCGTCGTCATAGCAGCGAAACAGGTACCGTTTCTTTCCCCGTTGCACCAACGCCTCCTCGTATACCAAACCGGGATACTCCAGATCCTCGAAGATACCGGCCAGGTCGATCAGGGAACAATCGGTCAACAGGTAGGTGGAAGGTCCGGAAGGAAGACGGAAGTAGCGATCCAGTGCCGAGGTATTGCTGTAGTACACCTTGTAACCGTTGTCCTGCAGCACCTCGATCGGAGTTTTCATTTTGCCGGTATCCTGTCAAAACCGGTATAGGGTACGAGTTTTTCGGGGATGCGCACAGTGCCGTCGGGCTGCTGGTGGTTCTCCAGGATTGCGATCGGGGCCCGGGACATGGCCACGGCCGTGCCGTTGAGCATGTGCACGAACCGGTTTCGTCCCTCCTCTTTGTAGCGGATGGCCAGGCGCCGGGCCTGGTAGTCGGTGCAGTTGGATGCACTGGTGACCTCGCCCCAACCCCCCTTCTCTCCTCTGCCGGGCATCCAGGCCTCCACGTCGAACTTGCGGTAGGCCGGACCGCCCAGCTCCCCCGTGCAGGTGTCGACCACGCGGTAGGGAATTTCCAATCCCTGGAAGATCCGTTCTTCGATCTCCAGAAGGTACTGATGCATGGAATCCGACTGATCGGGTTTGCAGAAGATGAACATCTCTACCTTGCTGAATTGATGGACTCTGTAAAGGCCTTTGGAGTACTGTCCGGCCGCGCCCGCCTCCCGGCGAAAGCAGTGAGAGATACCGGCCATCTTGATGGGTAGATCCTCTGCACCGAGAATCTGACCGGCGTAGTAGCCGCCCAGGGTGATCTCCGCGGTGCCGACCAGGCAGGTGCCGGTTCCCTCCACCGTGTAGATGTTGGATTCTTCTCCCCTCGGATTGAAACCGATTCCTTCCACCACCTCTTCCTTGGCGATATCCGGGGTGATGGTCAGGATAAAACCCTCGTTCTGCAGCATGTCCAGGGCATAGCGGGTCAGGGCCAGCTCCAGGTGCACCGCTTCGTTTTTCAGATAGTAGAACTTCGGGCCGCTTACCCGGGCTGCGCTTTCGAAGTCTATCAGATCCAGCTCCTGAGCCAGCTGGAGGTGGTCCTTGGCCGGGAAGGAAAAGTCGGGTGCTTGCCCCCAGCGTTTGATTTCCCGATTGTCCTCATCCCCCTTGCCCACAGGGGCGTCGGGGTGGGAGAGATTGGGCACTTTCACCGCCTCGGCGTTCAGATCCGCGGTCAGCTGTTCAAGGGTCTGTTCCTGCTCGGATATCTGCACCTTGATGCTCTTTCCCTCCTCGATCAGCTGTTGCCGCTTGTCGGGATCCACTTTCTGCTTCATGGCCTGGGCGTTGAGATTTCGCCGGTGCCTGAGCGCTTCGGTTTCCTGAAGCAGCTGATTGCGTCTGTCGTAGAGCTCTACCACCCGCCTGGGATTCGCATCCACCTGGCGGTTTTTCGTATTTTCGATGATCTGTTCTAGGTTTTCCCGGATATACTTGAGGTCCAACATGGTGGTGATAATAGATCGTAGGCGAGATGTTGGCAAGGCGGGCGGGGGTGGGAGTCCCGGCGCAGCGATCGGCAGCGTAACTCCCGGCGCAGCACAGCGAAGGCTACCCCGGTTTCGAAAGCCCCCCCAGAGAGCGGTCTAGTGCTTGTTCCCGCGGGGTCCCCGGGTAGGTTTGCCCCGCGTACCGTGAACCATCTTTCCCTCCTGCTTGAGAAGAGTTCGGATCGGCTCCTTGGGTCTGCTCTCCCTCTGCTTGGATTGTGTCTTGCGTTTGTTCTTCATAGCATTGCTCCCAATTCAATAGTAATGCCAGATTGCGGCGTTGGCAAATTTCCTTTTCTTCGTGTACATTGGCTCTGATGCTCTATATCGTGGCCACTCCTATCGGGAACCTGGAAGACATCTCCGGCAGGGCGCTGCGGGTGCTGGGAGAGGTGGATCTGATCGCCTGCGAGGACACCCGTCAGAGCCTGAAGCTTCTGAATCACTACGGGCTCAAAGCCTCTTTGATTGCCTTTCACAGCCACAACATGAAGAAAGCAGCTCCTCGACTGTTGGAGGCGCTCCGGCGGGGAAAACGGATTGCCCTGGTCACTGACGGGGGGACTCCCGGTGTTTCCGATCCGGGATCCTACCTGGTCGCTTTGGCGCGGCAGCAGAATGTAAAAGTCGTACCCATTCCCGGACCCTCGGCCCTGTCCACTCTCTTAAGCGTCAGCGGAGCGGCCACCGGTCAGATTACCTTTGCCGGGTTTCTCTCTCCCAAGGGAGGCCGCCGGCGTTCACAGTTGAAAGTGCTACTGGACCGCAGGGAGGGATTCGTTCTGTTCGAGTCTCCCCACAGGATCCTCAAGCTGCTTCAGGATCTGCATTCTCTGGCCCCTGAAAGGACCTGTTTGATCGGTCGGGAGATGACGAAAATCCATGAGGAATTCCTGCAGGGAACCCCAAAAAAGCTCTTGACGGAACTGGAGGGAAGGACGAAAATTAGAGGAGAGTTTTGCCTGTTCGTCACGGGGGAATAAAAAGCATCAAGTTGAATGTCAAGCGTGACGATACTGGTAAGTGAAAGGAATATGGCTGGCGATGACGATTGAACGAATCGGACCACAGGATCCGGTACAGAGTTTCAAAAAGACAAAGCCCGCGGACAAACCCAAGAAGAGCCAAGGGGCGGACTCTATCAATCTCAGCGAAGAGGCGAAGAGCAAGGCCGA
>CAZFMD010000140.1:5756-8157 GCA_964520025.1 uncultured Spirochaetaceae bacterium | reverse complement strand
GCGGCCAGAGCTCCTTCATTGATTCCTGTGCGAAGCACAAAATCTTCTACCGATGATCCCGCCGAGGCAGGGTCTGAGGAATCACCGCTTCCGGCTTTCCCGGACAACTGCTCCCTATACGCTTGAATCCTCTCCCAATCATCTTCTCCCAAGCCTTTGACGAAGCGCAGGCCCATACGCACGGCGAAACGAATGGAACATGCGGCGGGGCCGCCGGCCTGCTCGAGGGGCTCCAGGGTACAGTGCCAGTGGCTGATCAGCACATCGACAGGCCGCACCTCGACACCCCGGCGGCGGGCATCCTCCACGATGGTGGAGGGGGCGTAGAAGCCCATGGGCCAGGCGTTGAGCAATCCGCAGGCAAACTCCGCCGGATAGTGACATTTCATCCAGGCCGTGCAGTAGGCGATCAGGGCGAAGCTGGCCGCATGGCTCTCGGGAAAACCGTACTCCCCGAAGCCGAGGATCTGCTGATAGACCCTCTCGGCAAACTCCCGGTCGATTCCCTTGGCCAGCATGCGGCGAATCAGCTTGTCCCGGTGCCGCTCTATGCGGCCGCTGATACGCCAGGCCGCCATATCCCGGCGCAGCTGATCCGCCTCCCCCGGGGAGTAGTCCGCGGCCACCATGGCCAGGCGCATGACCTGCTCCTGAAACAGAGGCACGCCCAGGGTTTTCTTCAGAACGGGAATGAGGGAGGGGTGGGCGTACTCTACGGGCTCCTCCCCCTTTCGCCGTTTGAGATAGGGATGAACCATGCCGCCCACAATAGGACCGGGCCGAACGATGCTGATCTCTACAACCAGATCGTAGTATTTCCTGGGCTTGAGACGGGGAAGCATGGCCATCTGAGCCCGGCTTTCGATTTGGAAGACCCCCACGGTGTCGGCTCGGCCGATCATATCGAAGACTTGCGGATCATCCCCCGGAACCTCGGCCATGGACATGCGGATACCCCGATGCTCTTTCAACAGACCGAAGCAGTAGTCCAGATGGGTCAGGGCACCCAGTCCGAGCAGGTCGACCTTGAACAGGTTCATGTCCTCCACATCCCGCTTGTCCCACTGGATCACCGTGCGATCCGGCATGGTGGCGTTCTCCACCGGCACAAAGGTGGTCACCGGTTCGCTTCCCAGCAGAAATCCTCCGGGATGAATCGAAAGGTGGCGGGGAAAATCCTGAATCTGCTCGGAAAGATCGGCCAGGCGCCGATACATGGGATTCGTTAGATTCAATCCGGTCTTCTCCAGAGCCGGACGCAACTCCCCCCCATAGTGGGGCAACAGCTTAGCCACCCGATCCAGGTTGGTGGCGGGAATCCCCAGGACCTTGCCCACATCCCGCACCGCCGAGCGCAGCCGGTAGCGGATGAAGTTTGCCACCATGGCCGCCCGCTCCCGGCCGTAGGTATCATACACGTACTGGATCACCTCCTCCCGCCTGCGGTGCTCAATGTCCAGATCGATATCCGGGGGCTCGTTCCGCTCCCGGGAGATGAAGCGTTCGAACAGCAGTTCCATACGCACCGGATCCACCGCCGTCACGCCCAGACAGTAGCAGACCGCGGAATTGGCAGCCGAACCCCTGCCCTGGCATAGGATACCCCGGCTTCGACAGAACTGAACAATCTGATACATGGTAAGGAAGTAGCCGCAGTAGTCCAGCTCTTCGATCAGGGCCAGCTCTTTTTCCAGCTGCCTTCGCACCTTGGAGGGAATGCTCCGGCCGTAGCGCTGCCGGGCTCCCTCAATCGTAAGATGCCGCAGCCAGTCGGCGGAGCTCTGACCGTCGGGAAGATCTTCGGCGGGGTAGCGGTACCGGATCTGGTCCAGGGAAAAGCCGCAGCGTCCGGCGATCTCCCGGCTCCGCCGGAGTATTCCCGGATCCGTGTCGAGCAAATCCCGGTAGAGGTTGCGAATCTCCGCTGCGCTCTTCAGGGCGTGCTGGGCATTCGGCTTGAGGCGCCTTCCCGCGTTATCCAGAGTGCAGTTGTGCCGGATGCAGGTCAGCACATCCTGAAGATGTTTCCGGGATCTCTCGTGGTAGAGGATCTCAGGTGCAGCCACCAGGGGCAGTCTCAGTCCAGAGGCGCAGCGCAGGATTTGCTCCTCCTCCCTCAGCTCCTCAGCCCTGCGGTGCCGGGGAATCATCAGGTAGAGGCGATCTGCGAAGGCGTCGATCAGATCTGCAACAAACCCACCCGGCCGCGCTTCGCAGTCCAGGCTCCCCTCTCCATGCCAGAGGGCGATCAGACCCGAGGCCCGGGCGCAGATCTCCTCCCAGTTGACGCTGCAGCTTCCCTTCGGGCTGCGCAGCCGGCCGGCACTGATGAGACGGCAGAGATTCGCATACCCGATGCGGTTCTGGGCCAGCAGCAGGATGGTGTCGGCCGGCATGGTGC
>CAZFMD010000140.1:0-5656 GCA_964520025.1 uncultured Spirochaetaceae bacterium | reverse complement strand
TTCACCGTGATTTGGGCGCCCAGGATCAGCTGCACTCCCCGCTTCTTGGCCTCCAGATGAGCCCGGACCGCTCCGTACAGACCCTCCCGATCCGTGAGAGCAAGAGCGGGAAGCTCCAAAGCCGCAGCCGTTTCCACCAGCTCCTCCGGGCTGCTGGCCCCTTCTAGAAACGAGTAGTGGCTCTTGCACCACAGGGGCACGAAATCGCTCACTCCACGACTCCGATCTGAAACCATTGACCATCGCTCCTGTTCGAACGCAACCAGAGGATCTCCCCGGATCTGGTTTCCCCGTAGCAGTACTGCCTTGAGTGCTCCCCCCACCACCAGCGTCCGGAGATAGGATAGGGCCCCCAATACTTCGTAAACCTCTGCGGTGGGAGCAAACGGGAATCGGAGAAGATCCGCCGCACAGTCTGGCGCACCACCGGCCGTACCCCTTGGCGTGCTCCCCTGCACTTGGTCTGGGGTAAACATTCGTCATCGGAGACAGCTCGCAAGTCCCGCCCGGATTCCCAGGGCATCCTGCGGAGATCCTCCCAGCTGTAACTTCTCTCCGGCATATGCTCATCTTCCAGACGGGCTCTCTGAACACAGCTGTTCCCCCAAAGTCCCCGAAAACGGGCGAAAACCTTATCCACCTCCTGACGGCTGCGCTTGGAAACAACCGAAAAAAGCTCATTCTGTATGTTTCTCTCTCTGACCGTTTTCGCGGACATCCGTATGGCAGCGGCGGCCGAGGGCAGGTGTAGATTTTCCATCCGAAGAGCGATGAGATTCACCAGCAGATCGATGTCCAAAGAGGGCGAGGAAGGCAGGATCGGTTCGACAAGGAGCGAGTCTGGCGCGCTCCCATCGAGAACAAAGCAGATCCTCAACTCCCTAATCAGTCGATGGGCCTTCCGCAGCCGCCCCGTCACCTCCCTGAGGGAGCGTCGCATGGCGTCCAACAGGCGTTCGCCCGCCGGCTCGGCATAGGGGAGTTTGATGGCCCACTGCGGATCCTCATGTATCTCCGTCGCCTGAGGAGGAACGTCCAGGTCCCCGGCGGCGAAACGATGAAGGCGCCTGACCTCCGGGCCGAAGCGTTTCCCCACCGCCCCCGGCTGCAGTTCCAGGAAGGAACCCACGCTGTGAACACCGAGCATCTCCAGTCGTTGCACGACCTCGGCAGGGAATTTCAGGATGCGGATCCCCGCCCGCAGAGCATAGTCCCGTTCAGACCGGGGATGTGGAAAGAGTACCTGATCCCGGATCGACTTGGCTGCGGCATAACAACCGAAGCGGGAATAACCCACGGCCACGGTGGCGGTGAAACCCTTTTTTGCCAGGCAACGTCGCACCTCCTTACACCAAGTCCTCAAGTCCGGATACAGGGAGGACAGGCCACCGGCCTCAAGCCAGTAGATACCGGGCTCCCCTCGATCAATCTCTACATGAGGACTGTATCTGCTCAGCTCACCGGCCAGAAAATCCGCACCCTCCGTAACCGTTTGCTCGGCAACAGTATCGGCCCGCAGCTCGTGGTTGAGACTGAGAGCTCCGGCATAGCTCAGCCCCACCCGGATCCCGTACTCTCCGGCACGAGCATTGACTGTGAGTATCCTCCCGTAGGGACTGTCCTTGGAAACCACGGCTGCCGGAAGATCCCTCCACTCGGGATGCTTCTTGTACAGCAGTTGAAGGGGCAGATTCCCTACATTAACACAGGCCAGGCGGACCATGGATCAGTTCCACATGCCTCCACACGGGGGCTCTTCTCTTGTCCTTTACGACCCGTACTTCAAGACGAAAACGGCCCGACTTGCTTCTGCTGCGGGAGGCGCGAGCATATAGGGAGATCATCGAACCGAGGGATGGGCTTGCCTCCGGCTTGGTCGTCAGAAAACAGACTACGCATCCATGGCGGTGAGTCAAACGAGCCAGCCGAGCCTGAAGCGACATGGGCAGTCGAGCGTTTCTGTACAGATCGATCACGAGGAGCCCAAAGCTGCCGGTGCGCAGCAACTGATCTGCCGCTCGAATCGCCGAACGGATATCCGGCACCCAGACAACCGGAACAAGGGACAGATCGATTCCATTGGCAGCCAGATCGGGGGGATAGAAGGAATCCCGGGTGACTGAAATCCAGATAACCGGAGTAGAGAGTTTTTGAGCCTCCAGCAGCAATGTGCAGCTGAGGCTGAGACAGGCTGAAGACCGGCTGGAGCTCAGCTCCACCAGCCGCCCCCGCAGCTGTTTTAAGTTGAAGTGGGAACCGCCCCTCTCATCCCCGGTAGCCGGCTGGAGCGGTTGTAGATCAACGGCGCGAATCAGTTGCGGGAAAATCCGGGAAGCGGGAAGCTCCGAGTGTTTGAATTCCCTTGCAGCAGGTATCGTGGATACATCCATAAAATACTTAACATAATTTTAGTACTTTATGGTTTTGCTGTCAAGTTGTGGGAAGGAAATTCCGGTCGATCAACGCCCCACGCTCAGCTGTCCGCTCAACTCGAAGGGAAGAGAAGCCTCTTTCAACCCCCGCAGGGATGTGCCGACCTCCACGTTCGCCTCGAGAACGTACTGCAGTCTCTGCCCTCCCAAGATCAGCTGGTACACCCCCCGGCCCAGGGAACCGAAATCCAGATCGATCGGAATCGTAAGCTCGGCGCTGTCATTTTCAGGGATCCGCACCCTCTCCTGTCGCATCCCCGACGCCCAATCCTGTCCATCCACCTGGAAGCGATACTCCAGAGATTCCACGAAAACCTTGAATCTGTTCCGATTGATCAATTCCAGATCGAGGACAAGTCTTGCCCCGGACAGGGATATCTCGTTCAGGCGCAGGCCGACTACCCGCAATCCGGGCATGCGCAGGATCGGAAACGAGCCTTCCGTCTCCACCGGTATCCGGATCCGCCCCAACACCGGCAAATCGAAGGAAAAGCCGGAGGACAGCCGATAGGCAGCTTCCTCTTTGCCTGTTCCCGGAGCCAGGGCACCGATTGTCTGGGCAATCTCTTCGAAACCCAGCTCCACCGGCAACGGAATGATGGAACGGTCCCGGGCTGAAATCGTAACCTTGTCCTGGACCTGGCCGCTGACAAAGGGATTGTCCTCGATCTGAAGCTCGTAGTCGAATCCGGACAGCCCGATCCCGATCGGGTTCGGATTTTTAATCTCCACGTCGAAACGAAGGGTCAAGCCGGAAAAGGATAGGGCTTCCAGCTCGGACCCTGCGATCCGCACCTCGGGTTTTCGCATCACATCAACGGCATCTCGTAGAGATTCACAGCTGACGGCTAAGAGAACTATGGCTGCAACACCGATCAAGACGGCTGTAGATATCGAAATTCTCCTCTTCTTCATTTCCAGATTCCTATAGTGCCAACACGGCTTTGTCTTGTGCTTTGAGATAGTCACTAAAGGCCACACCTATGTACTTGACCTCGATTCCCAGCTGTTCCAGGTCGGAGCTCACACCGTCCAGATCCGCGCAGGCCTTGCACGCTTCCAGCACAACCCCCGCCTCCCTCATCTGTGTGATTTTATCCTGCAGCTCCTTATCCCTGCTCAACAGTGTTGCCGACGGTCCCCACACGATCAGGATCACATTCTCCCACCAGCCGTTGAGCTTGGCGTTGAGCGTATACATGAAAACCATCTTGAGGGCAACTTCCCGATCAGCACTGGTCCACAGCACGACCAGGGTTTTCTTATCTGTGCTCATACTTCGCTCCTTTGATCCGCTATTGTATCATCTCACCCGTAGCTGGAAAACAACCCACTCGAGGTTTTTATCACAGCTGCCGGACAGTACAGGATCTGCCCGCCTACCTGTCGGGGTACAGGACTTTCGTCACTCTGCGAGACTCGAAGTGCAGATACGCCCACTCGGCGAGGACGGAGCCGGCGTAGGCCATGGCTGCCACAAGTGCTCCATTTGCAGGCAGGGTATAGCCCAATACAACGAGCAGCACTCCCATCACGATCAAGTTCACCATAACCGAACGAGTAATGCCCGTTGTCCTCTTTGCGCTGACCAGAATGCCCCTCTTCCAGGAAATCACCGCCCCTACGGCTGGAAGAATCGCTATGAAGATCATGGGCAAACGAGCCATCCGGGTCAACTCGGCGGATAGACCGGCGACACGCCGGAACCAGAACTCGGCCAGAGGGCTCAGGGCGAAGAGGAGAAAAACGAGCAGCAGAACCGCGCCCAGCATCCGAGCGAATCGCTGCAGCATGAGGAGATCCCTACGGTCCTGAAGCAGAGCGATGCCCACCTCCTGGTAGGACATGGCTATCGATCGCCCGAGGAAGCTCACGCTGAGCAGCACAGGCCAGAGCGCCAGAGAATCAAGGGCCCGTGGAAGCCGCGAAATGGCAACGGTCAGCAGCGGCCGGGCGGCCAGCAGGATCAGGGAGGTCAGGGCCAGGGGTACGTAGAAGGCGGACAGCTCCCGCCAAGAAAGGGGATCGGACTCCGGCGGGAAACCTATCAGGGCATGGCGAACAACAGGACGAACAAACAGGTAGGCCGCCACCGCCGCGGCTATCACCCCTCCGGCGAGTGCCGCGGATCCTACGAATATGCCGGAATAACGGCCCAGGGAATAGCCGCCCATCAACAGCACCGCGGTGACCGCCAAGCGTACGGCGATAGTCACCGGCACCACCCCGGTCCGATCATGCCGGATCAACACGCCCTGCCACAGCCGGCGATATCCGACAGCAGCGCTCCAGGGGGTGATGGCCAGAAACGCTCCCCGGCCCAGCTCGGCGACTTGCTCCGGCACACCGATGACCCGCAGCAGGATCAGATCAAACAGCGGGGTCAGCCCGATCAGCAGATGCACGGCGGTCAGGCTGCCCATCAGGATATGGGAAAACCGCAGCAGACGCCGGTAGGAGATCGTGCCTCGGGACAGGGCCGTACCGGCGGCCAGCAGCATGATGACCGGGCTCTCGATGATCAGGGCGATTGAGTAGACCACCCCATAGGCGGCCAGATTCAGCTCCGGTTCGGCCATGCGGGCAATAACGGAGGCGATCAGCGGTTGCTCCACCGCCATCATAAACCACATGGCGGCCAGGGGGATCCAGAACCAGAAGATGCGTCGATAGCTCAGTGGGGCGACTACAGCTGTATCGGCCATAAGGCACCAGGATAGCTGGTGCGCTGGCACAATGTCCAGCGATACGGCGCATAAAGCCGTTCACATGCTCGTTTTGTATGAGCGTATCTGTATACTCGGGACGTTTTATTGATTAAATTAGCCAATCATGAACGAAGAAACCCTGGACCCCAAAGACTGGCAGGCTGTAGCCGCCCTGGGCCACCGCATGGTCGACGACATGGTTCACTACCTGAAGACCCTGCGGGACCGCCCGGCGTGGACCCACGCGCCTCAAGAAGTAAAGACGCATTTCACCCAGCCCCTGCCTTTGGATCCTCAGCCCCTCGAGGAGGTGTACGAGGAGTTTCTGCAGTACGTGCTCCCCTACCCGGTCGGCAATATTCACCCCCGGTTCTGGGGTTGGGTGATCGGAACCGGAACACTCTCCGGCGCTTTTGCCGAGATGCTGGCCGCGGGCATGAATACCAACACCGGCGGGCTGGATCACCACAGCGCCAATCACGTGGAACATCAGCTGATCCAGTGGTTTCGGGAGAT